>JBMNTI010000026.1:0-24217 GCA_050945655.1 Acetivibrionales bacterium
AGCCGCTAAGCTTGCATAGATTTAATACTATTGGCAGTTTTCGCACAGTCTGTCGATGTCATGTGTAAAGCGGAGCCGTACATTTTGCTTTGTTTAATACCAACAATCGATGAAACTTTTTATGTCGTGTGCATGACAAAGCCAGCCCTCACTTATCAGTCTGCTTTATCCATTCAAGCTATGGGTTCGACTTCAACAATAACGGGAATTATCATCGGTCTTCTCATTGTTTTCCGATATAAGAAATTACTCAACTCATCTTTGATGGTGTTTTTTATTGCTGCAAAACTGCCGTTCTTCTTGATGACAGACTTTGTAATTACGGCCTTCGCCATGTTTCTTACCTCTTCAATAAGCTCTTCCGACTCCTTCATATAGACAAAACCTCTGGACATAACTTCTATATTAGCCAGGAGGTTTCCCTTGCTATCCATTGTGGCTATAACCATCATCAGCCCGTCCTCGGACAAAATTTTCCTGTCTCTTAATACAACATCGCCTACGTCGCCTACACCCAAACCATCAACAAGAATTCCGCCTGACTGTACGCTGCCGTTAAGGGTGGCCGATCTGCCGGTCAGCTCTAATACCTTGCCATTTTGCATGATAAATATATTTTTCTCGTCCATTCCCAGTGATGTGGCAAGTTTTGCATGTTTCTTAAGCATTCTGTATTCTCCATGACCCGGCATAAAAAATTTCGGCCTAATCAGGCTGAGCATGAGCTTAAGCTCCTCCTGCTTGCCATGACCGGAGACATGGGTCTCGGCCAGCGAATCATATATGACATCGGCGCCCTGTTTAAAGAGATCGTCAATTACTTTATAAACCAGTTTTTCATTTCCCGGTATAGGGTTTGCCGAAATGATAACCAAATCGCCTTCGGTTATCACCACCTTTTTATGGTTAGACGCTGCTATACGAGCCAATGCGGACATAGGTTCACCCTGGCTTCCCGTAGTGATTATTACAACTTGCTCCGGATTGAGATTTTTTATTTTATCTATATCTATCATAGTATCCGAGGGAAAAGATAAATAGCCCAGCCTTGCGGCAGTATTAACTACATTCAGCATGCTCCTCCCGACCAGTGCCACTTTTCTGCCATACTTAACAGCCGAATTAATTATTTGCTGAACCCGATGGATGTTTGAAGCAAAGCTTGCCACAATTATTCTGCCTTTGGTTCCTCTGAAAACATTGTCGAATGTATCCCCCACAGTTCTTTCAGACATAGTATAGCCCGGTCTTTCTACATTGGTGCTGTCTGATATAAGCAGGAGGACTCCCTTTTTGCCAAGTTCCGCAATACGAGCCAAATCAATCGGGGGGCCTTCAATAGGTGTTTGATCGATTTTAAAATCACCAGTATGGAATACCATTCCAACAGGAGTATTAATAGCAAGGGCCACAGAATCGGCAATACTGTGGTTGGTGTGAACGAACTCAATCTTGAAAGGCCCTAATTGTATTGTCTGGCCGGCCTTGATCTTGCGAAGATCGACCGGATCGGTTAGTTCATGCTCAGCAAGTTTGTTTTCTATCAGTCCGAGGGTCAACTCGGTGCCGTAAATCGGTACATTTACACGTTTCAATACATACGGAATAGCTCCTATATGATCCTCATGCCCGTGAGTAACCAGAATTGCATGAACCTTTTCAATGTTTTTTTCTAAATAATTAACATCCGGAATAACAAGATCTATACCGAGCATTTCATCCTCGGGGAATGCAAGCCCGCAATCCACAACGATAATATTTTCTCCGTATTCGAATACTGTCATGTTCTTTCCGATTTCTTCCATACCGCCTAAGGGTATAACCTTTAGTTTGTTCTTTTTCTTTGTTGCCACACAAAACCTCCGTAGTCTAATTGTTAAAGTCTATTAGATATTTGCGCTCAAATAAATTGCCCTTGATTCTTGCATATTACCGGCAATTCCGTGGTATGTCTAAAGCAAACCCCTTAATTGAAACCCACTACGTTCCAATAAAGAGTTTCATAGTAATCAGCAAGATTTTTGTCAGAGCATAAACTTAAGCAAAATATATAACCTAAATAAAGTTTTCCCGCACCTCTGCAGGCGGCGGGTTCCACTTAATTCTACCAAGTATGAACAATTGGTGCCGATAATGTTGAATCCCCGGCTGAGTCCTTATTCAAAATAAGCGCACTGTGCACTTAGATATTCAACTTTATCCTATAATAATAACACCGTTTCGAGTATAATAGTCATAGCACCTATTTATTTATACCATATATTGTATTATTTCACCAGTAACTTTTTTTGGAGCATCATTTATGAAGTATAGTCTTCCCAAAACCATAGCTAATATTATTTCAATCATCAACAAGAGCGGCTTTAAAGCTCATATAGTAGGTGGTTGTGTGCGTGACATACTTTTAAATAAAACTCCCGCTGATTGGGATATAACCACCAATGCAAGCCCCGGGACTATAAAAAGTCTTTTCCGAAAAGCCCTGGATACAGGTATTAAACACGGTACGGTAACTGTTGTATACAAAGGTATGCCGGTCGAAGTAACCACATGGCGCAAAGAAACCGGCTATAGTGATCATCGGCATCCCGACAGCATCTGTTTAACTGATTCCTTGATTGAAGATCTTGCCCGCAGAGATTTTACCATGAATGCCATAGCATATCATCCCGAGGAAGGCCTTGTCGATCCGTTCGGCGGCTATGCCGATATAAGCGGAAAAATAATCAGATGTGTGGGAAATCCATATGAACGGTTTTCGGAAGATGCCTTAAGAATGCTTCGGGCAATCCGTTTTTCGGCACAATTGGATTTTGATATCGATAAAAATACGTTTGCCGCAATGATTCAACATTCAAGAGACCTTACCCACATAAGCAGAGAGAGGATTCAGGCGGAAATAAATAAAATACTCGAATCCAACTACCCTCAGAAGCTGTCCTTACTTTGGGATTCAGGGATCAGTACGATAGTATTCCCGGGAATTGAAACGCTTCCGGCAATCTGGTACAAAGCAGCAAAACACTTTACCGGATCCCAATATCAAAAAGTAATACTTTTTTCCTTGCTATTCTATATTTCATGCAAAACCGATGCAATTCACAGCGCCAAGAATTATTTAACCATCAATAAATATGATAATAAGACGACCAATAGTATCTTACGCCATATTAAATGTCTTAACGATTTGAACCTGTTAACCCAAAGGAATATTAGGAAAGCAGCCACCGAATATGGTGTAAGCATAACAGAGAATACGGTTAAAATATTAAATGCCTTACAATCCATAAATGAGAAGAAACCTGTATTATCCCATGAAAAAAATAATATCCTGCCTGTTATTCCCTCTATTTCCGGAGGTAACCTTAAAATTCTCGGCCTTCAAGGAAGGGCAATAAAGGACGTCCTTGACACCATCCTGCTATGTCTGTATGAAGATCCGGCTCTAAACAGAAGGGATATCTTAATCTGCCTTGCAAAATCCATTATGGCATCCGAATTCTATACCGGCAAATAATCCAGGGAAATGCTATGCATGGCATGTAAACATATCAGCCGGAACATCGCTTCATTCCCGCTGCGTTCAACTTAAATTACATCGGTAACGCAGCCTGGTTCGATCTATATAACGCAAAAAGGGGCTGTCCCAAAATACGAAACGAGTCATTATATGGTCGTAAATGGCCGAAGAATCTGACATGCCGGAGCAGCTATCGCTTCACTCAGGATGACTGTCTGTTTTGAGTCAGCACCTCTTAATAACAGAATTATACAGTTAATTACGCTTTTCCGGCACATCCAAGAACATTGATAAGCTTATTCTTAACAAGCTTCTTAATTTCCGAACGAGCAGGACCTAAATACTTTCTGGGGTCAAATTCTGCAGGATTTTCTGCAAACACTTTACGAATGGTGGCTGTCATGGCAAGACGAAGGTCTGAATCTATGTTAATCTTACATACTGCCATGGATGCGGCCTTTCTCAGCATTTCCTCAGGAACGCCTTTTGCTCCGGGCATTTGTCCGCCAAACTGATTTATCATATCCACATATTCAGGAATTACCGATGATGCGCCATGAAGTACTATCGGAAAACCGGGCAGCCTCTTCCCAACCTCTTCGAGAATGTCAAAACGAAGCTTTGGTTCACCGGTAAACTTAAAAGCTCCATGGCTGGTTCCGATAGCTATGGCGAGGGAATCAACCCCGGTACGGGATACAAACTCTTCAACCTCTTCAGGTCTGGTATAGGAAGAGTCCTCAACCGAAACATTGATATCATCCTCTACACCCGCGAGACGTCCAAGCTCACCTTCAACGGTTACACCATGTGCATGGGCATATTCAACGACCTTCTTGGTGAGAGAAATATTTTCTTCGAAGGAAAGATGCGAGCCATCTATCATAACAGAGGTAAAACCGCCGTCAATACATGACTTACAGAGTTCAAAGGTATCTCCATGATCCAGGTGGACTGCGATAGGAAGATCGGTCTCTGCAAGGGCTGCCTCTATCAACTTCATAAGATACGTATGATTAGCATACTTTCTTGCTCCGGAAGATACTTGCAAAATCAAAGGAGCATTTACTTCCTTTGCTGCTTCAGTTATTCCCTGAACGATTTCCATATTGTTTACATTGAAGGCTCCGATTGCATACCCGCCTTCATATGCCTTCTTGAACATATCAACAGTATTTACAAGTGGCATATTATTCAACTCCTTTTGTATAAAATTTGTGAAAAAAATATCCGACCAATATTAATTGTAACAAAATCAAGCCATAAAGCAAGATAAAGCACAAAAGCATCATTAATACAACATTTCCCCTATATTAGAGCATCAACATCCAGTACTTCCTCAATTAAATAATTATCCTTATCGGTAAATTTAACCCTAACAGACGAAATACTATTATCAGATGGAACAAAATATATTATACCTTTTGAACGAATATCAATTCTTATTCTGTCAAATATATCTGCCTGCAAAATTCCGACAATCTCGACCAAATAATCCACAGGATTATGATTTGTCTTTGCCTCTACAATGATGGGAAGACCGCCGGTGTTTTCCGGAGAACATACTGTTATATGGGCGCTTCCAGGCTCCATCGGGTTTTGTGTCGGATATAGAATATCCCTTTCAAACATTGCTTTTCTCATAATAACATCCCCTTCGTACATAGGCAGAGCTTTTTTGTTTTAAATCAAGTTTACAATATTTGACGTCTTGAAACAAGTATTTTTACCGGATAGTTTTGCAAAAATCGGTAAAATCACTAAACCAGGCTTTTTTCGGTATGATTATGCACGCTTTCAGGCTATCGTTGTTCTTCCATTAAACCGGCATATAATGCTTTTACTTTTTCACTTAGTTCCTCTAAGCTGCCGTTATTATCAATTACATCGTGTGCGAGTTCTATATATTCTTTTTGTGTAAGCTGCGCATTTATCCGCTTTTCGGCATCCTCCCTCGATATGCCTCCTCTGGCCGTTACACGGTTCAATCTTATTTCATCATCGCTCACCACGACCCATACCCTGTCAACCGTATTCAAAAATCCTTCCTTCACGGGAATCGGAACATCCAGAACCACTATCCCGTTATATCCGTATTCCTGCATAATAGCCAGCTTTTCTTTTATTACGGCTATTACCTCCTCGTGAATGATTTTCTCAAGAAGCAGTCTTTTCTCCTCCGATACAAACACTATATCAGCAAGCTTTTTTCTATCCAGAGTATTGTCTTTTTTAAAAACTTCCTCACCAAAGTTTTCTTTAATTTTTAACCAGGCAGGTTTACCAGGCTCTACAACATTCTTAGATATAAGGTCGGCATCAATAACTATGGCTCCCAATTCTTCCAAAATAGCCGAAACAGAAGATTTCCCCGCTCCGATTCCGCCTGTTACGCCTATTATCCTCATTTTTCAATCCCACCTTCAAACTTCTATTTTGCTTCAAACCAGGTTGAACCGGTAGATACATCGGCCACCAGAGGAGCAGATAAATCTGCGGCCGACTCCATATTAGTCTTAACAATCTCTTTTACCAGTTCAAGCTCATCAATGGCTGTCTCTACAATAAGTTCGTCATGCACCTGAAGTATAAGTCTGGATTTAAGTCTTTTCTCCTTCAATTCGCGCCATACCTTTACCATGGCGATTTTTATTATATCAGCGGCGCTGCCTTGAATAGGAGTGTTCATTGCCACTCTTTTTCCGAAGGATCTTACCTGAAAATTAGGCGACTTAAGTTCAGGAATATGTCTTACCCTATGCAACATGGTCTCGACATAACCCTTTTCCTTTCCGAACTTTACGGTATTTTCCATATAATCTCTTATTCTCGGGTAAGTTGAAAGATAATTATCGATATATCTGGCTGCTTCTTTGCGGGGTACTCCTATATCCTTTGCAAGAGAAAAATCCCCGATACCGTATATTATACCAAAGTTTACAGCCTTAGCGCTTCTTCTCATATCAGGAGTGACCTGACTTAAGGGTACATTAAAAACTTGGGCCGCAGTCAGCGTATGGATGTCAATACCGTCTTTAAAAGCATTTTGGAGAACCTCATCTCCGGTAATATGAGCTAAGACCCTTAGCTCTATCTGGGAATAGTCTGCATCTACAAAGACATAACCATCCTCCGGTATAAATGCTTGCCTTATCTCCCTTCCCAGCTCGGTGCGGATGGGAATGTTCTGGAGATTAGGTTCGGTGCTTGAGATTCTTCCGGTAGCCGTAACAGTCTGATTAAAGCTTGAATGTATCCTTCCGGTTTCAGGGTTTATTTCCTTTACAAGCCCCTCCGCATAGGTAGACCTAAGCTTTGTCAATTGCCGATATTCCAGGATGCATGGTATTATTTCATGAGCATCGGATAGTTCATTTAAAACCTCCGCATCTGTAGAATAGCCGGTTTTAGTTTTTTTCAGAACTTTTAGTCCCATCTTTTCAAACAATATTACTCCCAGCTGTTTTGGCGAATTAATGTTGAATTCTTCGCAAGCCAGCATATAAATGGTTTGTTCAAGTGATTTAATGCGGTAATCCAGACGTTCCCCATATTCCCGGAGAAATTGCCTGTCCACTTTAAAGCCATAGTATTCCATGCTTCCCAGCACGAGTGAAAGAGGCATCTCAACATCATAAAAAAGACTATTTTGTTTGCTTTCACCAATAATGACTTTTTGCTTTTCATAAATTGTTTTGAATGTGTAAATTGCTTTTCCCAGTAACTCCATTGAATTGTCTTCGCCCTGTTCAAATTCAATTTGTTTTCCTTTTCCCCTGCTTTCCTTCGGCATTTCAATATCAATTCCCAGATACTTTTTAATCAAATTTGGTATGGAATAATTCGTGGCAAGAGCATCGATCAGGTATTCTGCCACCATCATATCAAAAAACTTGCATTCAATAGCGATATTATGGCATAGAGCCCATGTATAAAACTCTTTAATATTATGGCTGACCAATAATAAATCTTTATTCTTAAAAATCGGCTCTAAAGCCTTGCATAAAAGTGCCTCATCTATTTTTTTGGTATTGACAAAATAATATTTCTCCCGGGTTCCTATACCCAGAATCCCTAAGGTGCCGCCTACTTTACCGCTCTTTTCAAAAATATGGATCAATGCCATCTCGCTTTTATTCGAAAGCTCTATTAAAGCCTTTTCTAATTCTGCAATGCTGTTAATATCCCGGCAACAGACTGATCCGGGCAGAGACTGTTCCTCTTGCAGGTTCTCTTCAAGTCCCATTTTTTTAATAAACGAGTTGAATTCTAAATCCTTAAATATGGAAAGGAGCTCTTTTCTGTTGAATTCCTTTCGTTTGAAAATAGAAATATCCGATAATTCGTCTTTTTCTCTTAAAATCGTGCCCAAATCCCGACTCAGGTAGGCTAAATCCCTACACTGCTCCAAATTCTCCTTTAGTTTGGCCTTTTTTATTGAAGGTAAATTATCATAAAGCTTATCAATGGATCTGAACTCCTTAATAAGCTCAACGGCTGTTTTTTCACCGACTCCTTTAACTCCCGGAATATTATCGGAGGGGTCACCCATCAGAGCCTTGATCTCAATTAGATCCATAGGTTTAACACCATATTTATTTTCAATTTCGGCAGGAGTATACCTGACGGTTGTGGTCTGACCCTTTGAAGTGCTGGGTATTATTATGGTCACCTTATCGCTCGCAAGCTGAAGAGCATCCCTGTCACCGGTTAGGATAGATACCTTAAAGCCTTTGTCTTCGGCAACTTTTGAGTATATGCCAATTAAGTCGTCGGCTTCTAAGCCCTCATGCTCGGTTATAGCTATATTCATGGCATCCAGGACATTTTTTACGACGGGCAATTGAACCGCAAGCTCATCAGGCATCCCTTTGCGGGTTGCTTTGTACCCTTCATACATATTATGGCGAAATGTTTTTCCCTTAAGATCAAAGGCTACGGCTAGATAATCGGGTTCTTCCTCTTCAAGGTATTTATTTAAAATGTTAAAAAACCCATATACCGCATTGGTAGGCGTACCGTCGGATTTTGTCAGCATTCTGGGGCCTTTTATGGCATAAAACGCCCTGTTCAAAATGCTGTTGCCGTCAACTATCAATAATTTGCTCATAATTCCATATTCCTCCCAGGGTTCCGATTCGGCTTGTACGTAATTCTCTTCTTATTGTATAATAATGAAGTGTTTTAATCCAATATTGATTGAAAAAGGGATATAATATATACTGAATTTTTATTCTGGAGTTTATATATGAAAAAATTCTTAGAAAAGCTTCGTTTAGGCTTCGCTATAGTTATGACCAAGCTTACAGTATTCGGTTTAAGATTATTGGGAAGAGGCGGGACAAGCCTGCCCGGGAAAATCGCACTTAAAATTTGCCCGGCTATTTTTATTATGCTGTCCGAAAAATTCAGGATTATTATGGTAACCGGTACAAACGGGAAAACCACTACATCCCGAATTATTGCCGGTATGCTTGACAGGGCAGGCCTAAAATTTATTACCAATAAATCGGGCGCCAATTTAGCCGGCGGCATTGCCACAACCTTGATTAGCGCGGTTTCTCTTATGGGCAAACCACTTGTCAGAACCATCCTTCTTGAAACCGACGAGGCAGCTTTCAAAACAATAGCTCCAAAGCTTAAGCCTGAGATAGTTATTGTAACGAATTTTTTCAGAGATCAATTGGACCGTTTTGGTGAGCTGTATACCACGCTTAACAGTGTAAGAGAGGGCATTAAAGGCTCTCCCGGATCCAAGCTGATACTCAACGCCGATGATTCCCTCAGCGTCTCTCTTAGACAAAACATACCAAACTCGGTTATTTATTTTGGTTTAGGAGATAAGGTCTATCCTGAGGAATTCTTAAAAGCAGGCCTGGATGCAGCTTTCTGTATAAACTGCAAATCCCGTTATGAATACTCCTCCGGTTCCTTCGGCCATTTGGGACATTTTAAATGTCCGAATTGTGGTTATGAAAGGCCTGCTGCACAGGTCGAATGCACCCAGGTACTTGAGTATGACAATATAAGCTCAACAATTGAGATCCAAATGCCCGACGGAAAAATTGCGGTGAAGCTTGCCTTGCCCGGTCTTTACAATATTTATAACGCTCTTGCCGGAGCTGCGGTAGGTCATATGTTTGAGCTTAATGAGGCTGACTTGACCTATGTTCTGGAAGGTTTCGAATGTGGTTTTGGCAGGATGGAATCTCTTCCCGTAGACGGCCGGGAGCTAAGAATGATTCTGGTAAAAAATCCGACCGGCTTCAATCAGGTTTTAAAATATCTTCTCACCCAAAAGAATAAGTTCGTGATCGGTTTTGCCATTAACGACAAGTTGGCTGACGGCACCGATATTTCCTGGCTGTGGGACGTTGATTTTGAAATACTATCCTTTATGCAAAACAAAATTCGTGGTTTTTATGTTTCGGGGATCAGGGCTGAGGACATGGCAGTAAGGTTGAAATATGCCGGAATAACAACCGAAAGCATTTTTATTAAACACGGTTATGAAGAATTTATTGATTCATTGATACAAGCCTCGAATGGAAACGAGACTTTCTACCTTCTGCCAACCTATACGGCCATGCTTGAGATCAGAAAAATCCTTAAAAAAAGATTCAAATTGAAAGAGTTTTGGGAGTAAAAATATGTATGAGTTGTGCATTTGCCATCTATATCCGGATCTTTTAAACCTTTATGGCGACCGGGGGAATATAATAGCAATATCACGCCGCTGTCAATGGCGGGATATAGAAGTAAAGGTTGATAATATCTCCATAGGGGATCCGTTTAACTATGAGGATTACGATATAATCTTTATCGGTGGCGGGCAAGACTATGAGCAGGCAATCATTCAGGACGATCTGATGAATGGAAAAAGACAGAAAATTGTTGAAGCTGTAGAAAATGGAAAGGTATTTCTTGGTATATGCGGCGGTTTTCAACTGCTTGGGAAATACTACAGAACCAATGACGGAAAAGAAATTGAATGCCTGGGTGCAATAAATGTCTGGACACACGGCGGAGATACCCGTTTAATCGGCAATATTATTTTTGAAATTAACTTTTTGAAAAACCACCATGGTGAAAAATTACGTGTTGTGGGCTTTGAAAACCATGCGGGCAAGACATATCTCGGGGAAGGGGTAAAACCTTTGGGCAAAGTAATAAAAGGGTTCGGCAATAACGGGGAGGATGGGTTTGAAGGCGCCGTATATAAGAATACTTTCTGCACCTATTCCCATGGCAGTCTTTTGCCAAAGAATCCGGCTTTAACCGATCATCTGATAATGCTGGCACTGTTAAACAAATACCCTGACTTCCAAGGCTTGACTCCCTTGGATGACGAATTGGAAAACCTTGCCCATGCTTCTCTCATAAAAAGATTTACGGAATAGCAGTCATTATTTGGGTGCAAAAACCTTGCGCCTGCAATTTGTTAGTGTAATAAAGCGGGTACAAAGGGTAAGGTTTCTCATAAGGCACAGAACCGACCCTGCCCTACTTTAAGATTTCAATTGTCTGCCTGCAGGAGAAAATCTCGCCTTTGCATAACCTTTGAATGCCGGGCTTATTGCGGAAATCCCCATCCGTATCATGCATATCTGGCAATCCGTACCATGGCTCAATACAAACAAATTTAACTTCTTCAGGTGTTGACCAGAATACAGTATAGGGAAACCCTTCAATTCCCACACGAATCTTTCTGCCCGAATCCTTTTCAACTATGGATACGTAGTTCGATTTCAAATCTTCCAGAACAAAACTATCATTATTAAATAGCTTGTCATGAATTGGAATGGTATTCTGCCTTTCAAAGAATATTCTTTTCTCCCCGCTTAATAAACCATCTTCATTGCATACAACCTCCACCGGTGTTTCCTCTTTTTCAAAAACAATGCTGTAATCCTCGGATTTATGATTTTTATCAAAAGGAAGCTTGTAACCGGTATGATAGCCTATGCTGAAATACATTTCACAATCGCTTATATTTACAACCTCAAAAATTTGGGTTAGCTTTTCTTTCTCAAGTCTGAAAATGGTGTACAGACGAAAATGATATGGGTACTTTTCCATAGTATCTTCGCTATCGGAAAACAAAAAGGTAATGGAATTGTCATCCCTCTTTACCATGCCATGCTCAAAATCCCTGGCAAAACCGTGTATGCCTGATTTAAAACTTCTATTGTTGAGAATGTATTGATTTTCCCTCAGTCTGCCGCAATAGGGAAACAAAGTAGGCGCTCTTCTTGCCCATGAATTCTTATCCCCTTGCCATAGATGCTCAACACCGTCTCTCATATCTAAAATTGACTGTAGTTCGGCTCCTAAACTGCTTATTTCAACCTTCAAGATCTCATTTTGAATTGCATATATCATAGTATTCCCTCTCCATGAACATGTATTTGCCGTAGTATTATAATTAAGTTGATGCGGGCAGTATGTTTACGGCTATTTAACGTTGAAGCGGTGTTAATGTCTTCCTTTTGATCTATTATATATGATATCTGAAGCAGAGTGAATGAAAAACCGATCCGCTTTACTCAGACCGGTTTTCCTCCCCCCCAAACATCTCTATAATTTATTAGTATTGCGAAACAGTCTTCATATCGCTTCAGACTGTTTTCGGTTGGGCAATTATAATAAAATTTTTTTCTTAAGAACAGCAGCCATTGCCTTAGTTACCCACATTACCATATTTTAAACACAGATGTGCGAAACTTAACTTAAAAATTTTTGACAACGCAAAACATTTTTGAAAAGTCTCGGTGTTTTTTGACACTATGGTTTATACTTCCAATGTGTTATACTTAAAACAGTAAATTATTTCATTTAAAAAGGAAGGCGTATTATATGGATTTATTTATAAAAAATGGTAATGTTTTTACCGGTAAATGTTTTGAGAATGCTAATATCACAGTAAAGGGCGGAAAGATTATTTCTCTGGGCGATGAGAATCTAATAGGGTTGCCTGAGTTAGATGCATCGGGGAATAGTGTTATTCCCGGCTTTATTGACATACACACTCACGGGGCAAACGGTGTTGACATCAATCATGCAAAAAGTCAAGACATTGAAAAAGTAAGTGTTTTCTTTGCTTCTCAAGGCACAACAAGCTGGATAGCTTCCATCGTTACCGATACTGTAGAAAATACCCTGTGGTGTATTGAACAAATCAAGACTGCCACTAACCATCCCATTAGCGGTGCTCAATTACTGGGCGCACATTTAGAGGGTCCATTTTTAGATCCCCAATTCAGAGGTTCTATGGCTGAATCTCATCTAAAAAAGGGAGATCCCCAGTTGTTTAAAAAATTTTATGATGCAGCTGAGGGTATTATTAAATATGTAACCGTATCCCCTGAAGTTGAAGGGGGCATGGATCTTATCAAGAAAATGCATGATCTCGGAATAGTTGTTGCAATAGGCCATTCCGGAGCAGATTACGATACTGCTGTTGCGGCAATAAATAATGGCGCCGTCTGCGCAACCCATACATTTAACGGAATGAGGCCGTTGCACCATCATTCTCCCGGTATAGTAGGAGTCAGTCTTGAAAGCGATATATACTGTGAAATCATATGTGACGGGAGGCATTTGCATCCCGGAACGGTCAGGCTTATTTTAAAAACCAAAGGGCTAAACAGAGTTGTTGCCGTTACAGACAGCATTACGGCTACAGGGTTACCTGACGGAGAGTATTATCTCGGCGTAAATAAGGTAAAAGTAACCGATGGAGATGCCAGGCTGGTTAGCGACGGAACCAGAGCAGGAAGCACACTCACTACAATCAAGGCTCTTCAGAATCTTGTTAAATTTACCGGCAGAAGTTTAGAGGAGCTTATTCCCCTTCTTACGGAGAATCCGGCAACTGTTATGAATATTATAGATCGCAAAGGAACAATTTCTGCGGGAAAAGATGCCGATATAGTAATTCTGGATGATGCTCTTAATGTAGTAACCACAATTGTAGGCGGCGTTGTTGTTTATATTCTTTGACGATTAGCCGTTTTTATTATCGCCGTCTATATACCATGGCGGAGTTGTTGTTTATAGTATTTGACCCTTCCTTTTATATAAGGAACACGATTTCCACTTGAACGAAAAGAGGATTCTTTCCGGTTGCAATTAACCCTCCGGGGCATGGAAAATGAACAGAGCCTTTACATAAAAAAGATCATAAGCTTATCATTGCTTATGATCTCTATTTTTGCAATGCTTTAATTTAAAAGTTTGCATTATTGACTGTTCTGGGATATGAAAGTACATCTCTGATATTTTGAATGCCGGTCATATACATAAGAATCCGTTCAAACCCCAGCCCGAATCCGGCATGTTTAGTGCCTCCGAAACGACGTGTATCCAAATACCAGTCATATTCATTTTTATCCAGACCCATTTCTTCCATACGACTCTCTAATACTTCAAGACGTTCTTCCCTTTGGCTTCCTCCAATAATTTCACCAACACCCGGAACCAAAAGATCCATAGCCGCAACTGTCTTATTATCATCATTTACTCTCATATAGAAAGCCTTGATTTCTTTGGGGTAGTTTATAACAAACATCGGTTTTTTCATAATCTGCTCTGTTAGATAGCGTTCATGCTCTGTTTGCAGATCAGCTCCCCATTTTACCGGGTATTGAAATTCATGACCGCTTTTTGTAAGCAGCTCAATTGCTTCGGTATAGGTAATGCATCCGAAATCAGAGTCAAGAATAACATTAAGCCTTTCATAGAGCTCCTTATCAATAAACGCATTAAAGAAGTCCATTTCTTCCTTTGCATTTTCCATAACATAGCCGATGATATATTTGATCATATCCTCTGCCAGCCTCATATCATCATTAAGGTCGGCAAACGCTATTTCTGGTTCAATCATCCAGAACTCGGCTGCATGACGGGTTGTATTACTGTTTTCGGCACGGAAAGTAGGCCCGAAAGTATAGACTTTGCCAAAAGCCATAGCATAGGGTTCCACGGCTAGTTGTCCGCTCACCGTAAGGCTTGTGAGCTTTCCAAAAAAATCTTCGCTATAATCGATTTCGCCCTTATCGTTCCTTGGCGGGTTATTCAAATCCAGCGTTGTTACCTGGAACATCTCTCCCGCACCTTCACAATCACTGGACGTGATAATAGGTGTATGAACATAGACAAAGCCTCTGTCCTGGAAAAACCTATGAATAGCATAAGATAAAACCGATCGTACCCTGAACACTGCCGAGAAAGTATTTGTTCTTGGGCGAAGATGTGCTATAGTTCTTAAATACTCAAAGCTATGGCGCTTTTTCTGCAGCGGATACTCAGGACTCGAAGCACCCTCGATTTCCACTGTCGTAGCTTTAACCTCGTACGGCTGCTTTGCCTGAGGTGTTTCTACCACATGCCCTTTTACTTTTATTGCACTTCCTATATTGAGTTTTGCTATCTCGGAAAAATTATCAAGGCTATCATCAAAAACCACCTGTAGGTTCTTAAAAAAAGATCCGTCATTTATCTCAATAAATCCGAAAGTTTTTGTATCTCTTATACTTCGTATCCAGCCGTAAACGTAAACCTCCTCGCCGGACAACTCTTTATAGGTTTCGTTCAGCTTTCTTATCTCAATTCTCTCCACAAAAAATCATCTCCTGTATTTTGAATATTGCAACAATCGGGTTTATTATACCATTATTGTTACGGTAGCAACAATATAATATTGATATACCAAGGTTTCAGTACACCCGTGCGTCAATTTAATAATTTCTCCATAAATCTCTTAAACATGTGAGGCCACCCAGCTAAGTATCACCGGCACCGTAATCAGCGATAAAAGATTTGTAACCGCAACGCATTTTGACGCAAAAACAGCATCGCCGCCGAATAACTTTGGAAAAATCGCTGCGTTTGCTGCGGCAGGCATTGCCAGAGCCGTAACAGTTATCGCCGCCGGTATGGACGGGACTCCTGCCCACAATGCTATAAAGAATGCGACAACCGGCATCAGGATTAATCTTACAAAGGCAGAAAGATATACTCTCCAATCATTGAACAAAGACGATAATTTCTCCGTACTGATTACTCCCCCGATTATCATCATCGATAGTGGCATGGTTGTATCTCCCACAGTTTTAACGGCGCCCTTGACTACTTCAGGAATCGGGATTTGTAAAAGAAATACTATTGTTCCTGCGTAAACAGAAATAAGAGCCGGGTTAAACAGCACCCTTTTTATCAACTCCGACTTTGTATTTTCCCCTCCGAACAGCATGTATCCGTAGCTCCAAACAAAAACATTGAATAATACTATGTAAAACGAACCGTAAAAAGCTCCTTCGTCACCAAAAATCGCCTTCATAAGCGGAATTCCCATGTATCCGCAATTTGAAAAAATAGCAATGAACCTAAGTATCGGATTGACTTGTTCGTTAAACTTCAAAAAAAACAGCTTGGAAAAAATAATAGAAAATATAAACATAAAAAATGAAAATCCAAGCATCCAGGCAATATTCACAAGGCGTTCCTGCGAAAGCTCAATAAAAAAAGAGCTGAACACCATCGAAGGTACCGCAATATAGAGAAGCACTTCCGAGAGCTTCTTTGTTCCGTTTGAATCCAGAATATTGCATTTGCCTGCTACATAGCCTATGGCAAGTATAATAAATAGTATCAAGACTTGATGCAGAACGATGTTAAATTCCATGTTGTATCCTCCTAAGCAGCAGACATTATGTGTCGCCAAATATTTCTCAATACAGTTTATATTATCTCATGATTAAAAACAAGCCATGAAGATTCATCAAACAGCTTTTACAGAGCCGGTTTTAGATTTGACCATTGCACCAATAGTAAGAATCATACCGGCAATGCAGATAAAGACCGAAAAATAAAATGCCTGAGCAAAGCTGCCGTTGTTTGCTTGTTGAATAACAGCGCCCAAACGGGGTCCTATAAAGGAAGCCAATCCATATGCATTAAACATAATACCAAAATTAATGGCAAGATTTTTGGGACCAAATGAATCGGCTGTTAATGAGGCAATCAAAGACATAAAGCCTCCATAGCACAATCCTACAACCATCATAAAAATAATAAAAGCCGTACTACCAAGGTTTATTGCAAGACCAAACATTGAAATGCCGATAATTATATACAATATTAATATAGTATTAAACCGGCCTATTTTATCTGAAATTAAACCCCAAAGTATCCTGCCGGATGTATTGCACATTGATAAAAAACCTACCAGTATGGCTGCAGTCTGTGGCGAAACCTTTATAGTCTCCTGAAATAAGGGAGATGCATGGCCGATAATCATCATGCCGGAAATCGTCCCTGCTGTGAACATGCCTGCAATAAGGTAAAAACGCGGATCTTTGAGCATTTGTCTCCAATTCTTGTCTGCAATATCTAGACTATTAGTTTTTTTATTCTCGGGATTCCAGCCTTCAGGCTTGAAATTTTCCGGCGCTGTAGCTATCAGAGCAGATAATGCGCAAATTATTATAGTAAAGCATACACCAAGTATTTTAAAAGTATCCTGAACACCAAATTTATTGATGAGGTTTGCTGCAACAGGTGCGATAATTACGGCGCCGCTCCCCATACCGGCTGCTAACAGGCCGGAGCATAACCCACGTTTGTCAGGAAACAACTTAATCATATTTGATATTCCTGTAGAGTAGACAGTACCTTGCCCAAGACCTGCAAGTATTCCAAAAGACAAATACAACGCTGTAAGGGACTTTGCATATCCGGTAAGGAATACACATATACCATATAACAAACCGCCTGCTAAAATAATTGCGCGTGGCTTAATATATTCCTGAAGTTTGCCTACAAAGGGCATAGGAATAGCCGACACTCCCATAATCAGTGTAAAAGCGAGAGAAGCTTCGGCCGTCGACCAGCCGAATATATCAATAAGAGGGGTTTGAAATACGCTCCAGGCATAACCTACACCGACACATATATTAATAATTACATTTGCAACAAGCATAGTCCATCTTTTTTTCTCACTAATCATTTTTGCCTCACATTTACAATAACATAATGAACATCACAATATTTTTTGGTCGGTTGGAAGAAAAAAGCCCTCCAATAGTGCCAACAAACTCTTTGTCCGATGATTCGTTCATACCATTTTACACTAATAATAATATAGAAACAAGCAACATTAGTTTGTTTCAGGGACATTCAAATAAGTCCTTCCTGCAAACACAGGAAGGGATTGGCGGATGATTTGCTGCAACTCTAAAATTTATCCCTCCCTGCATATGCAGGGAGGGATTGCTTTAACTTCTGTTTATTAACCGTGAGAATCTGACTGCAGCTATATAATACATGCTGTTTTGGATTGCTTCAACTTCTGCTTATTAATCTTCGTGTTCAGGATAATTCTCACGAGCTATATAATGAGTATGGAGTAGCTTATGAGATTTATGGCCACCCGGTTTTTCAAAGTATTCTTCATACATCTTCAAGACATATGGATTATGATGAGATCTTCTTAATTCCAGGCTTTGATCCTCCTGATAAAGAGCCTTGGCTCTCTCTGCGCGTATATCGATCTGATTCCTTACTGAGGCCGGCTGTATGGGTTGTCCACCGCCGTTGACACATCCACCGGGGCAGGCCATAATTTCAATAAAGTGATAATCAGCCTCACCGGCCTTTACCTTGTCAAGGAGCTTTCTGGCATTCCCAAGGCCGTGAGCCACGGCAGCCTTGATTTTTACTCCTGCAATCTCCACTTCGGCCTCTTTTATTCCGTCAACGCCACGAACTACGGTTATGTCTACATTATCATCATCCTTGCCTGTCAAGAGGAACGGAACACTTCTGAGCGCTGCTTCCATAACACCGCCGGTAGCGCCGAAAATGACGCCTGCTCCTGTCGCCCCACCTATCGGGTCGTCAAACTGCTCATCTTCGAGATTTCTAAAATCGATGCCCGCTTCCATTATCATTTCTGCAAGCTCCCGTGTCGTAAGGACTTCATCAACATCAGGATATCCTGTTGAAGCCAATTCAGGTCTTTCTGCCTCAAACTTCTTAGCCGTACAGGGCATAATTGATACTACAAATATCTTTGAAGGATCGATTCCCATTTTTTCAGCATAATAGGATTTCAAAACCGCTCCGAACATGTTCTGCGGAGATTTGCATGTTGAAAGATTATCAAGCATATCCGGGTAATTATGTTCGCAGAATTTTATCCATCCCGGGCTGCAAGAAGTTATTAACGGTAACTTACCATTGTTCTTGATTCTGTCAACAAGCTCCGTGCCCTCTTCCAAAATTGTAAGGTCTGCGGCGGTATCGGTATCAAAAACTTTGGCGAATCCTAATCTCTTAATTGCAGCAACCATTTTACCGGTAACCGGTGTTCCGATAGGAAATCCAAATTCTTCCCCAATAGCCGCACGGACAGCCGGAGCTGTTTGAGCAACTACATAAAGATCTTCCTTGCTCAGTGCATCCCAAACCTTTTCTACGGAGCTCTTTTCGCGAAGAGCGCCGACAGGACAAGCCGTAATACACTGTCCGCAGTTTACACAGGGAGTGTCTTTCAGCGGCATATGGAAAGGTGATGCTACAATTGTGTTAAATCCTCTGTCGATTGTCTCAATGGCAGAAACGGTTTGTATATTTTTACATACGCTTACACAACGACGGCAGAGGATGCATTTATTAGGATCCCGCACGATTGACGGCGACATGTCGTCAATCGGATATTCGGGCAACTCACCCTCAAAGCGGATATCATGAAGATTGAAATCGGTGGCAAGCTTTTGAAGCTCACAGCTCCTGTTTCTTACACAGGTAAGACATTTCTTCTCGTGGGACGAAAGGATAAGCTCCAATGTAACCCTTCGTGTTTCACGAATTTTAGGGCTATTTGTAATAACCTTGAGGCCTTCCGATACAGGGTACATACAAGCCGCCTGGAAGCTTCTTGCGCCAACATCTACTATACACATACGGCATGCGCCGATTTCATTTATACCTTTGAGGTAGCAGAGGGTGGGTATATTGATTCCGGCACTCTTTGCAGCCTCAAGCACGGTTGAGCCAACCGGAGCTTTCACTTCTTTACCGTCTATTGTAAGGGTAACAAATTCAGACATATTATTCACTCTCCCCTCTTATTTCTTCTCAATGGCGGCAAATTTACATGTGTCCATACAAATACCGCATTTGATACATTTGCTTTGGTCAATAACATAAGGCTTTTTAATCTCTCCTGAGATGGCATTTACCGGACATTTCCTTGCGCAGAGACCACAGCCCTTACATTTTTCAGGAATGATTGTAAATTTAAGCATTGCCTTACAAACACCTGCAGGGCATCTATGTTCTTTAACATGAGCCTCGTATTCATCCCTGAAATATTTTAAGGTACTAAGTACAGGATTTGGAGCTGTCTGGCCCAGTCCGCAGAGGGCACCCTGTTTAATGCTCTCGGCCAGAATTTCCAGCTTCGCTATATCTCCTTCTTCACCTTTGCCGCTTGTTATACGTTCAAGAATCTCATACATGCGTTTTGTTCCTATGCGGCAGGGAGGACACTTACCACAGGATTCATCAACGGTAAATTCAAGGAAGAATTTCGCAATATCCACCATACAGTTATCTTCGTCCATAACAATCAGACCGCCGGAACCCATCATTGAACCCAATGCGATAAGGTTGTCATAGTCAATAGGAGTATCAATATGAGCTGCCGGGATACATCCTCCGGAAGGACCTCCGGTTTGTGCGGCCTTGAACTTTTTATTTTTTGGTATACCTCCCCCGATGTCATAAATAACTTCACGGAGGGTAGTTCCCATAGGTATTTCTACAAGTCCGGTATTGTTTATCTTTCCTCCTATGGCAAATACTTTTGTTCCCTTGCTCTTTTCAGTACCGATGGTATTAAACCAATCCGCACCCTTTAAAAGAATAACGGGAATATTGGCATAGGTCTCGACGTTATTGAGAATTGTGGGTCTCTCCCAAAGTCCTTTAACAGCCGGGAAAGGAGGCCGTGTCCTGGGTTCGCCGCGATGGCCCTCAATTGATGTCATAAGAGCTGTTTCCTCACCACAGACAAATGCTCCGGCGCCCAAGCGTATATCCAAATCAAAGGAGAAATCCGTATTGAAAATATTCTTACCGAGAAGCCCATATTCACGTGCCTGAGCAATAGCTATTTTAAGACGCTGCACCGCAATAGGATACTCGGCTCTGACATAAATAAAGCCTTGATTGGAACCAATCGCATAACCGGCTATTGCCATTGCTTCAATTAGTGAATGCGGGTCACCTTCAAGTATTGAGCGATCCATGAATGCTCCCGGATCTCCCTCGTCTGCATTACAACAAACATATTTCTGTTCATTTACTTCTTTTGCCGCGAACTGCCATTTCATACCGGTCGGGAAACCGCCGCCACCTCGTCCGCGAAGACCTGATTTCTTAATTTCATCAATTACTTGTTGAGGAGTCATTTCGGTAACAGCCTTGGCCAGGGCTAAATAGCCGTCCCGTGCGATATACTCGTCTATTACTTCCGGATTAATGACACCACAGTTGCGAAGGGCTATACGGAACTGGCGGGAGAAAAAATCTACATTGTCAAGAGACCTGGCAACGTCCTCAGCATCTTTATCACCTAATAAAAGATGCTTTACGATACGGCCCTTCACCAAATGCTCGCTTACTATTTCTTCAACATCATTCGGAGAAACGTGGCAGTATGTAGCCCCTTCCGGATAAACCACCATTATGGGTCCCTTTTCACAAAGTCCAAAGCACCCGGTTTTTACTATCTTAACTTCTTTTTCTATACCTTTTGCAGCAAGCTCTTTCTCCAATTTGGCCATTATTTCAGGAGCTTTTGAAGCCGTACATCCGGTACCATTACAAATCAGTATATGTGATCTGTAAACCATAATCCAGACCCCCCCTTTATCTTTCTGCCGCACCAACAGTAAACTCGGTGACGGGCTTTTGGTTGACGATATGTTCTGCTACTATTCTTCTGGCCTTTTCAGCGTCTAATTTAACATAAGTTGTTTTTTCTCCGTTTGCATCAAATATTTCGGCAACGGGTTCTAAACGGCATATACCGATACACCCGGTCATTGATACGTTTACGTTGTTAATATTTCTTTTGTTAAGTTCTTCAATGAAAGCACTCATAACAGGCTTGGCACCCGCTGCGATACCGCATGTCGCCATGCCTACTACAATTCTAACCTTATCATCATTTTCACGTATTGACATTCCTTTTAAAGCTTTCTCACGGATAGCTTTTAATTCTTCAATTGACTTCATCCAGAACACCTCCAAAAACTGAATTTATACCATCTGCTATTGTATTTTGTATCCATTCGAGCACATTAGTATTATCTATAGAAACTCCATCTAAATGATGTCTTATTTCATCTGTATCCAATATATAATCATCATTTCGGGAAGTAAAACGAATAGTCCAGGAGATATTTGGATTAGCCATGATTAACATCTTAACCGTTTCCGGTATATCTCCTAATGGGATCCTGTCTATATGATCAACCTTGAATCTGGCCTGCAGCTTTGTTCCCCTGCCGGGCTCCGATTGAATTTTTAGATCGCCGCCCGCCATAGTGGCAGACTGCCTCATAAGTGGAATTCCAAGGCCTACATTTCTGGTCGTTCTACTGGTTTTAAACGGATCCGTTACTTTCTTGAGAAATTCTGCATCCATACCTTTGCCATTATCCAGAATTTCTAAGATAAGCATCTCCGGATCTCCTTGTACGCTTAAACTTATATTTATCCGGTCGGCTTCCGCAACAATGGAGTTTTGAACAATATCCATTAAATGTAATGATATGTCCTTCATATACTACACGGCTTCTGCTTCCATATCATAATACTTCTGTATTATTGCCGGAATATCATCTGCAGTAAGTCTTCCATAAACATCATCGTTTATCATAATAACGGGAGCCAATCCACAAGCGCCGACACATCTGCACGCATCCAAAGAAAAGACTCCGTCGGGTGTGCTTTGACCACTCTTAATTTTCAGAATCTCGGAAATCTTGTCAAAAATCTGGCCTGCACCTTTAACATAACAGGCTGTTCCCAGACATACACTAATCTTGTATTTTCCTTTGGGATTCAATGAAAATTGGGTATAGAACGTAACAACACCATATACATCAGCCAGAGATACATTTAAACCCTTGGCTATTTTCTTCTGCACGCTCATGGGCAGATACCCGTATAACTCCTGCGCTTCATGCAATGCAGGGATAAGAGCGCCGCGGGTGTCTTTGTGTTTGGCGATTATTTTGTCTAATTCTTCTGCCTTATTATCTGCTTTACAGCAACCGCAACTCATAATGACAACCTCCTGATTTTTTCGTAAACGTTATTATTTGTTAATAGCTTAACAAACCCTTGTTAATTGTATCACAATACTCGTCGCATTTCAATAAAATCTACGGACAAATTAGCTTTTTAAGCCTAAAAAGTGCTGAATTTTCGTACTTATTTCACTAAATATTTGATAATTATTACTAAGAAATTTCGCCTGACTTATTCCTGACTTATTAATGTTAAAAACCGACCCCCAATAGTCAGATTTTTTGGTCTGACTTTTGAGGGTCGGCTCATAATCAGCTAATAAAATATATGCTACCACTTTAGTCAGGCTTCGTAAACTGTATGAAGACTGCTTGCTTATAGCTGGTATGGGTAATTTTGCAGCCCCAAAGGCACACTGCCTTATCGCAATGGGCATAATAAAATATCAGACTCCCATAATATTGTATCCGGCATCGATGTATATTATTTCCCCTGTCAATCCGGATGAAAGATCACTTAAAAGATAAACCGCAGTTTTACCCAAATCCTCCAATGTCACATTACGCTTCAGAGGAGCCTTTTCCTCAACCAGTTCAAGAATACTTCCAAAATTCTTTACACCTTTAGCCGACATGGTTTTTACCGGGCCTGCGGAAATCCCGTTAACACGAATATTTTTATTTCCAAGTTCATGGGCGGAGTAACGCACACTTGCTTCCAGCGCAGCTTTCGCCACACCCATAATATTATAACCGGGGGATACCTTTACTGATCCTCTATATGTCATAGTCAGTATGCTGCCACCTTCAGCCATTAGTTCGTGTGCTCGTCTTGTGACTGCAATAAAGGAATAGACGCTTATATCCATAGCAATCATAAACCCATCCTTTGATGTGTTTACGAAAGTATCCTGAAGATCTTCACTCTTTGCAAAAGCAATAGAGTGAACAAGACCGTGCAGAACTCCATACTTGCTTTTAATTATTGAAAATAAGTTATCGATATCTTCTTCTTTGGCTACGTTACAAGGATACATATCTATTTTCCCCATATCCGAAGTCAGTTTTTCAAGAGATTCTTTTTCCCGGTCTCCCAGATAAGTTAAAATTAGATTTGCTCCCTGAGCTTTAGCCGCCTGAGCAATTCCCCAGGCAATGCTCCATTTATTTCTGACACCCATAATAAGTATATTTTTACCTTCAAGTAATCCGGCCATATTGCTACCTCCATATATAATCTAATATTAGCCGTTTGCGAAACGGCAAAATGCTCTAAATAAAAGCGTCTACGCACTCAATTTATATTGAACTCCTCCATATTTCGTAATATAATAGAAGTAACAATAAACTAAAATAAACCAAATATGGAGGT
>JBMNTI010000027.1:0-23582 GCA_050945655.1 Acetivibrionales bacterium
TTTCAACCTCTTTGGACACCCTTGTGCGTTCTCTTCTATAAACAACGTAACGTTGCAGCATAATAAACACGAGCAGCAACAGCGCTGTTATTATTCTGGTCCACCATGATGATAATGTTCCCTGGAAAGTAATAAGTGTCTGTATAACACCCGTAGTCAAAACACCAAATACTGTTCCGCTCATAACACCTACTCCGCCGGTAGTCAATGTCCCGCCGATTACGGCAGACGATACGGCATCAAGGTGCAAGGTCTCTCCAAACAGCGGGAACGCTGAAAGCATGTAGATTGTAAATACCACACTCGAGATACCGGATGTTAGCCCGCATATTGTGTAAACACTAAATTTAATTCTTTTTGTAGGCAGACCCATTAAGCTGGCAGACTGTTCATTCCCTCCAAGAGCATAAACACTTCGGCCGAATTTAGTATGCTTCGTGAGAATGTGGAACACAACAAACAGAACAAACGCAACTATAACTCCATACGTAATGAACGGGCCCTTTTGTCCAAAGAGTCTTATTTTTGTAAGCGAAATTTTAATCAGAGCTTTATCTGATACTGCGATCGTATCAGGACTTAGAATATAGCATGCTCCGCGGGCAAGGTATTGGGAAGCCAGAGTGGCAATAAACGGAGGAAAGCTTCTGTAAGTAATGAGATATCCGTTTAATGCTCCAAATACAACACTTGTCAGCAAAACTATCCCGAAAACTACCGGAATCTGCATTCCTTTTTGAAGAAGAAAAGCTGATACCATTGAACCGAAAGCAAACACCGCTCCTATTGACAAATCAATACCGCCGGTCAGCAATACCAACGTAGCTCCATAGGATACTATGAATAAATGGGCATTATCTATCAGGAGGTTCACGAATACCTGTGCTGAAAAGAAACCTTTATACAATAATGAACCTGCTACGTAGAAGATAACGAAAATTACTACGGCGGCAACAACTGTAATATTACTTAAATTTAATTTACTAAATAATTTATTGTTTTTCATGACGCCACCTCGGTTGTCTTTTTAGTACTGTTCCGAAGCTTGTTGAACACCTTACTCATATCGGTAGTCTGCAGTAAGCAAACAAGTATTAGTACAATAGCTTTGTAAACAGTTATCGTTTCTGATGGAACACCTTTCATGTATATTGTGGTAGTAAGTGTCTGTACGAGAATTGCTCCGATAAGGCTGCCTGATAAAGTGAAACGACCGCCTTTCATCGAGTTGCCTCCGATAATACAAGCCATTATGGCGTCAAGTTCAAGATAAAGACCCAAAGTACTTGCTTCGGCAGCTCTTATTTCGGATGTTGCCAACAGCCCGGCAATTCCGGCCATTAACCCGCTTACTCCGTAAGCTACCCAAATAACTGCTTTAACATTGATACCTGAAAATTCGGCGGTTACCCTGTTGGTGCCAGCCGACTCAAGATAGAGTCCATATGCGGTCTTTCGGGTAAATAAATACACCACAATCGATACTGCAACCACAACAAAGATAGAAAACGGCAGGCCAATTACCCAGCCTTGACCAAAATATGCAAAAGGAGGATAGTATACATTACGTACAAACCCACTTGTGATAAGCTCTGCTATACCGCGGCCTGCGACCTGAAGCATCAGTGTTACAATAAGCGGCTGTATACCCAATTTAGCAACCAGAAATCCGTTCCATAGACCGCATACTAAAGCGACTCCCAATGCGATTGCCATGGCCGGGAGCATCGGCATATTAGCCTCAGTGTGTATACCCCCCGCGACAGTTCCTCCGATAAGTGTCGCTGCGATAGAACCGGTAATAGCCATTATCGATCCTACCGAGATATCGGTACCACCCGAAGCGATTACAAGTGTCATGCCCATAGATAAGAACATTAGTGGTCCACCGCGCTTGATTATATCTATCAAAACGCCATAGAGGTGGTTATCCATGATTTCGATCTTAAAAAAACCTTTTGTAAAAAACAGATTATATATCAGCAGCAACACCAGAGCCGCCAATGCCAGCATTTCAGGTCTGCTACTGAACCTGACTTTTGTTTTATTTTTGCTCATATTTGTGAAACACCTTCCTTTTTGAGTGTAAAATTAGGCTTTTGACTCTCCGGCAATTGTTTTCATAATATTGCTTCCAACGAGTTCTTCACCACTTAGTTCTCCAACAATATGCTTATCCCTGTAAACATAGGTCTTCGTAGCACATCTTAAGACTTCATCAAGTTCGGAAGAGATAAACAGAACAGCGGTGCCTTCACTGGCAAGGTCAACAACCAGCTTTTGAATCTCTACTTTAGCTCCGACATCAATACCCCTTGTGGGCTCGTCCATGATCAAAAGCTCCGGATTCATCGCAAGCCAACGAGCAACAAGTACTTTTTGCTGATTTCCTCCTGAAAGGTTACCCACCAATTGCTCAGAGCTCGGGGTTGCAACCTGAAGTGCTTTAATATATTTTTCAGCAATTTCGTTTTGCTTGCTTTTCGGCATAAGCTTAAACATACCCATTCTTCCTTGCAGAGCAAGAATTATATTCTCTTTTATGGTCATATTTAAAAGAAGGCCTTCTTCTTTACGGTTTTCAGGACAAAAACCCATCCTGTTTCTTATAGCGTCCCGAGGGTTTCTGATCCTGACATGTTTGCCTTTGACCTTTGTTCTGCCACTGTCTGATCTATCAACACCAAAAACAAGGCGGGCTGTTTCAGTACGTCCTGATCCAAGTAAGCCTGCCAAGCCTGTAACTTCACCCTTATTCAAAGTTATATCGAACGGATATATGGTACCGCGTTTGCCGAGTCCTTCAGCCTCATAGAAAGGTTCACAATTTTCATTTTCCGAACAATCTTTCTTAATATTATCAAATTCATTAACTTCTTTACCGAGCATTTTTTCTATAAGAGTAAGTCTTGTCAGATTTTCTATATCATATGTTCCTATATAACGTCCGTTACGAAGAACTGTTACAGTATCGGAAATCTCAAAAACCTGATCAAAGAAATGGCTTATAAAAATAATCCCAAGTCCCTGGGCTTTTAGATTCCTAACTACTTTAAATAAATATTCAACCTCATTTTTATCTAGTGATGATGTCGGTTCGTCCAAAACAAGAACTTTTGCATTCATATCAACTGCGCGTGCTATGGCGACCATCTGCTGGATAGCAACCGAATACTCATCAAGCCTTGCAGTAACATCCAGTTTAATATTCAATTTCGCCATGGCTTCTTCTGCCCGCCGATTCATTTCATCCCAATTAACCATCCCCAGTTTATTCCTGGGTTCCCGTCCTACAAAAAGATTCTCAGCTACTGAGATATTGGGACAAAGGTTAACCTCTTGATACACCGTACTAATTCCAAGGTTTTGTGCATCTTTTGTGGTCTTTGGCAAGATAGGATTACCCTGAAGAAGGATAGTTCCGCTGTCCTTCATTACAACACCCGTAAGAATTTTAATAAGTGTCGATTTACCTGCACCGTTTTCACCGCAAAGGGAATGAACTTCTCCTTCGTGTAGAGTGAAACTAACGTCGTCTAGTGCTTGAACCCCTGGATAGTACTTACTGATATTTTTCATTTCGACTAGTACTTGATTTCCATGCATGTTGCGGATTCCTCCATTTTGTAGCGCCATATCTGATTTTGTGCAGAAACGGCACAAACATTTATTTACTGTGAAAAAACAGCCGGTTTTATATTCTTCTTTATTATTCAAAATATAAAACCGGCTTCAGTCTAAACAATAAGTGTTTCTAATGACTTACAGCTGATGGTTATTACCAGGTTCTGGTAGGCAGCAGTTCTGCAGCCTGATCCTTAGTATAAACAGTATTATCCATCTTTATCCATTTGTCAGGATTTGTATTGCCATTATAGAAATAATCGGTGAAGAAATCTAAGGTTGCAGGTCCAAACTGATTTGGATTCTCAACTGTGAATTCGTATTTACCGGCTGCCATAGCTTCAAATGCACCCTTAACGCCGTCGATAGCAGCAAGCTTAATATCTACACCAGGCTTCAAGCCGGCTTCTTCAATAGCCTGAATAGCACCGATACATGAGTCGTCTGCATGACCCAGAACAGCATGGATTGTAACGCCCTCTGCCTTAGCACTCTTTAAGAAGGACTCCATAACTTCCTTACTCTTAGCACGTTGGAAGTCGGTAGCCTGAGCATATTTAACAACGAGCTTGTCCTGTTTTGAAAGGATATTGTCAATACCTTTTGCACGCTCAATAGTTGATGCGGCGCCTACTTTACCTTCAAGGATTGCAACATTTACAGGTCCTTCAACATCCTTAAAGATATCACACATACCTTGGGCGAGGAGCTCACCGGCATGAATATTATCGGGGTTGATAGCGGTAAGGATGTAGTCATTTATATCACCGTTGGCCAATTCAACCTTACGGTTAATTGTGATTAAAGGAATACCGGATTCTTTCACTTCTTCCATAACCGCATCCCAGCCGGTTGTAACCATCGGACGAAGGATGATAGCGTCAACGCCCTGTTGGATAAAGGTACGAATAGCTTTAATCTGGTTTTCCTGTTTGTTCTGAGCATCAGAATAGATGTACTCGAATTTATCGGTGTTTTCCCAAGTAGAATTCATACTTCTTGCCATCTCGTTCGTCCACTCATTTTCAGGACCGGTGTGACTAAAACCAATAACATATTTGTCTTTCTTTGGAGGCGCTGAAGGCTCTGCTGATGCGCTTCCCGATGGAGACGGCTCGTTCGTAGCCGGTGTCGGTTGTGAACCACAACCGGCAATTAAAATGGACACTACCATCATGATTGCCATTAATAAAGTGAATTTTCTGTTTAGTTTCATTTCTTTTCCCCCTTAAATAATTTCGTTGTGTTAATCTATTTTAAATATCAATAGATTCAAATGGATAACTTAAAATTAAGTAAAGTTTGCTTTGCGTTTCTCAACAAAAGCAGTCATACCTTCTTTTTTATCCTCTGTGGAAAAACATATACCCATAGATTCCGCCTCAAGCATTTCTCCCTGCGAAATAGGCAGTTGATCGCTTGAATTGATCAACTGTTTGGCATACATTAGAGAAAGGGCAGGCATATCGGATATTTTTTTAGCTAATTCCATGGTCATTTCCATTAATTCTTCTTTCTCTACAACCTTTTCAACAAGACCAATTTCATGGGCTTCCTTTGCACCGATAAAATCACCTGTACAAATCATAAGTTTTGCCATGCCCTTTCCAACTAATTTAGGAAGCCTCTGTGTGCCTGCAAATCCTGGAATAATCCCCAACTTTATTTCCGGAAGACCAAATTTTGCATTTGTACCGGCAATTCTTATGTCGCATGCCAAAGCAAGTTCGCAACCTCCACCCAATGCATAGCCATTTACTGCTGCTATAACTATTTGAGGCATTTTTGTTAACAATGAATAAACTTCCTGACCAAACCTTCCCCAGTCTCTGCCTTCCACCGGGGTCATGCTATGCATAAAGGTGATATCTGCGCCTGCTACAAAAGCTTTCTCTCCGCTTCCGGTAATAACTACCGCTCTGATATCCTTTCTGCCTAACAACTCTGTAAAATATTTCTGAAGCTCGGACATCGTTTCACCATTTAATGCATTTAGAACTTCACTTCTATTGATAGTTACCGTAGAAATTCGCCCTTCTTCTTTTATAAGGATGTTTTTATAAGACATAATTACCCCCCCGGATACTACTAATTATCATTACCTGAATAAGGCTTCATCCATCAGTTTAAGATTTGGCGAAACATCTACTTTGAAGCCAAGAACATCAAAAATATCTTTTTCTAAATCAATTCCCGGCGCAATTTCGATTAAGACAATGCCTTTCTCACCAAGCTCAAATACACAGCGTTCCATTACATAAAGAACCTTTTGTCCGCGCTCTCTTGCGTTTTTACAACTCAGAGTTATTTGTTCTACCTGCGGAACGATCTTGTTGTATTTTCCTTCTTTAATAATTTTTAATTTTCCGTCTTTGATTTCTGTTTGCAGACCGCCTGATGTAAAGCTGCCACAGAATACTATTTTCTTTGTGGAATGAGTAATATCGATAAATCCGCCGCAGCCTGGAACTATATTATTGAATTTGCTGACATTGACGTTTCCTTCCGGATCCATCTGACCACACCCAAGGAATGTTCCGTCAAGAGACCCACCTCTGAAGAAACTGAAAACATTCCATGCATCGGTTATCGCTTCCGGGTTGATGTTTGTTCCGAATATGGCGCGTCCTCCGGGAACTCCACCCATGGAACCATGCTCAGGAACAAATGTCACGCCCTGACTCCGATCTTCTTCAACTAATATTCTGGGTATTCCTGTCGGCATCCCGACACCGAGATTGATTGCACATGGAGCCTTTGTTATTTCTTTTGCAGCCCTTCGCACTATTACTTTTTCATAGTCAAGCGGCATAGGCTCCAGCTTTGAAACAGGCATTCTTATTTCACCTGTCAGAGCTGCATTATATTCATCTCCTGAAACCATCTGATCAGGGTCAACTACCAGGACATCCACCATTATTCCGGGAACAATCACAGAACGAGGATGCAAACTTCCGCCGGTCACCATTCTTTTAACCTGTGCTATAACCTTGCCGCCGCTGGCTTTTGCCGCCAAAGCAAGACTCAGTACACCGGTATTCATCGGTTCCTCTTCTAATGATATGTTTCCATATTCATCAGCCGATGTGCCTCTTATTATTGAATAATTAATACTAGGATTTTTATAACAAAGATACTCTTCGCCTTCAAAATCTATAACCTTCACATAATCGTTGGGTGTAACCTCATTCATGCAGCCACCTTCCAAACGAGGATCGACAAATGTATTCAAACCTACTTTTGTTAACGTGTATTTTGCTCCATGTCCGATATCATTCAACATCTGATACATGGTTCCCATTGGCACGTCATAAGCCATAACTTTATTTTCATTAATCAGCTTGGTGAACTTGGATGTTTTGAGATAGCTAAATCCGCTTGCAATCGAAGTTTTTACCATTCCCTCGTGTGCAAAATGCTCAAGTCCAAGACCAATGCCCATACCCGGCACAACGGGATGTAATTCGGTTAAATTGTTTGGTTCTCCGGTTTCAAGGTATCTTTCTTCAATAGCTTTTAACACTGTTTCAGGCAATACCATGTTTTCGCAAGAACAAATTGCAATCGTATCCCCGTTGTTAATTAGATTCGCTGCTTCACGTGCAGTCATAATCGTTGCCATTCTAAAATCTCCTCCCTTATTGTCTATAATCAAAATACGCCGGAAGCATATATTTCTTTAACCGCCCAATTTTCTCGTGATTTTACTGCTTGCTTCATTAAGGTTTTTCACGTATTCTTCAATTTCTTTTCTATGTAGTTCTGATGCAAGGATGGCACAGCTTATGGCTGCTATAGCATTGCCCTTGTGATCAAAAACAGGGACTCCTACTCCATATACATTATCAGTCCATTCCATTGCATCCAGCGCATACCCTCTATCTTTAGCCAATGATATACTTTTAAGGAAATCCTCTTCACAAAGAACGCTGTTTTGTGTGTAAGGCTTATATGAGATTGTTTTCAGAATGTTTTTTTGAGACTCTTCATCAGCCCAGGCAAACAATACTTTTCCGCATGCGCTGCATTGCCATACAATATCTTCTCCGATTACAGTATTATGAACCGTGTAAAGGGCGCCATCAATTTTTTCAACAAATGTGGCCCGTGTTTCACCAATTCTAATAGCTAAATGGGCTGATACGCCTGTAGTTACTGCCAGCTCACGAAGGATATCATGAGAAACTCTTCTAATGTCGATGTTCCGGGATATGGCATGCCCCCACGTAAAGCATTTCATACCTAATCTGTATTTTCCGCTATCGGTTCGGGATAGAACATCATGCCTTCTAAGTGTTTGCAAAATTTGATACGTTGTAGATTTCGCATACCCTAAATCCGACAAGATTTCATTAAGACTTGCTTCTTTCTTTTTCTTTACGTAGTCAATAATATTTATTGCTTTTGTTATTGTTGGAACATCATATTTTTTACTTTTCACTGCTATAATCTCACTTTCATCTAGTTCATATTTAGGAACCAAATGCTCATTTGTGAACTTTATAGGTCAATTATACATGTATAGTCGGGTTATGTCAAGCTGTTTTTTGTATGATTTTTATAAGAAGTAATTCTGAAATCTGAATTGTTTTATCTATTTTGTATATTAGTGATAATTAATAGGGTTTTCTTATGGTCTTGCCACCGGAAGTGGCAAGACCATAAGAAAAAGCATAGATGTGCCTTTATCGGAAGTAAATCATAAGCCAGGTGTTTTTTATACTCTATAATCTCACTTGATTTAGTTCATATATACGAACTAAATGCTCATTTGTGAACTTTACAGACCAATTATACATGTATAGTCGGGTTATGTCAATGATTTTTGTATGCTTTTTATAAAAAAAAATTTTTTACGAGAATTGATTTATTGATTTTGTATAAATAACAAGCTACAATAATAGATTATTCTTATGGTCTTCCACCAAAGCGGGAAGACCATAAGAAAATCTTAGATGTGCCTCTTTAGAAGTAAATTATATAAGTCTATCTCTTTACTCTGGCACTGGCGCCTCTCATAACGTCCTCTGCTTCTTCTCTTGTCACAAGGTTCCAGTCATTGCGTATAGTATGGCAGAGAGCTGAAAATGCACCGGCGAACTCAATGATTTCCTGCTCGGGTTTTCCTGTTAGGAAACCATAAATCAAGGATGAAGCAAAGCTGTCGCCACCGCCTACACGGTCATATATTTCAACGTCTATATACTTGCGTGATTTAAAATAGCCTTTTTCGGTCATCATCACTACCTGCCAGTTATTCAGCTTGGCAGATTTAACCTCGCGCAGTGTATTGCCCACAACCTTAACATTCGGATATTTCTCCATGACTTTTTCGGCTACTTTACGGTAGTTATCAGGATCCACTTCAGAATAGTTACTGTCTGTTCCTTCAGCCTTTATGCCCAGCATTGTTTCGAAGTCCTCTTCATTTCCGATTATTACGTCAATATAAGGCATAATATCTACCATTGCCTTTTGTGCGGCTTCTTTTGACCATAGGGTATGGCGGTAGTTAAGGTCAAAGCTGGTTGTAGCACCGTTCTTTTTCGCTGCTTTAAGTGCTGCCGCAACCTCAGATGCGGTATGCTCGCCAACTGCGGTAACAATACCTCCTGAGTGGAACCAGCGTGTGTCAAGTACTTTTTCCCAGTCTATATCGCCAGGTTTAATTTTGCTGACAGCAGAATGTCCACGGTCATACAATTGATAGCTTGGGCGCGGACCTACACCAACCTCTATATAACATTTACCGTTACGGGTTCTGCCAACTTTGTCATATTTGTCAACTACGACATTTGACATGTCAACGCCATGCGCCTGTGACTGTTTAATAATATACATACCATCCCAGCTATCTACTAGCTTAGTAACAAAAGCTGTCTTAAGCGTTGGCTTAAGCAATTCACAGCTTAAGTTTGAGATGTTAACACAGCAGTTTAACTCAGCCGCAGCAATACCCAGTTGCAGAAATTCAGACTGACCAAGTCTGTCATTCACCGGGGGTGTGAAACGAACCATTGCTTCACCGAAACTCATAAAATCGTATTTTGCCATTATAAAGCCCTCCTATAAATTTATTCCAAGGTTTTTTACTAATTAATCAAGCCTTCTGCTTGCAGTTTAGCTTTTATTAATTTCTTATCCTCTTCAGCCAAAGGCAACAGCGGAAGACGCGGGTCTCCTCCGACCAGACCATGCAGATCCATAGCATATTTAACGGCTGCTACTCCACCCTTGCCTGAAACAATTTTATTAATTTGCAATGCACGATCATTTAAAGCTATTGCTTTTTCATATTCCTTATTAACAAGCAGGTTGTAAAGCTCTACCGTAATTTCGGGGAAGGAATTTGCCAGGGAAAGGACGCCGCCGGCGCCGCCCATAGCCATAGCGGTAAAGAAATTATTGATTGAACCTGCAACCACAGTAAAATTATCACGTACCGCAAATAGAATAGACTCCATATTCCCGGTTGAGCTGTCTTTTACACCAACAATATTGGGGTGAGTTGAAACTCTTTTAATAAGATTGATCGAAAGACCTACTCCTCCCGCATACTGAGGCGCATTATATACAAGGCACGGAGTATTGACCGACTCCGCAACATCTGTAAAGTACTTATAAAGTACGTCATCAGTCATTTGCTTTTTAAAGTAGCAAGGGGGAAGCAATGTTAAATAGTCAGCTCCCAAAGCTTCCATTTCCTTTGCCATCTGAATAGTTTCGCGCGTTGATTCAAAAATGCAGCCTGCCATCACAATCTGGTCTTTGCCTTTGCTATTGATGATGGTTTCTAAAACCTTTAGTTTTTCATCGTTTGTCAGGCTCTTGTTTTCACCATTTGAACCCAGAGCAAGGTATCCCTTAAGGCCGGCTTTCTCATATGCCTTTACATTACTTGCCAAGCCATCATAATCAACCTCGCCGTCATTCTTAAAAGGTGTGCTGATAGGTGCAAATACCCCTCTCAATTTTTCTTCCATAACTATTTACCCCTTAAATATTACTTATTCTTATCATTATTTACAGCATTCATAAATCTCCGCTGATATGATACAACCTGATTTGTACTGGTAAAACGAGCAAGATAGTTTGGTTCTGCTGTTATAACAATACGGTCTATAACATCGATATACTCAGGATCTGTCATAAGCTTGTCTATATCAGGGTAATTATAGTCTCCCTCCATAGAACAAATGATAAGACGTGTATCACGAAGATTATTATGACGAAGAAGCTTTAAATTATGCCTTACGCCATCAAGCCCGTCATTTCCTTCCGGATTATTATAATTTCTATATTCTACTATATCTTTAGCCATTTTATAGACATCCAGCAAATCACGACCGGTTTCGTTTTTGTTCAGATAATCATTGGAAATCATATGCTTCCTGATTTCTTCAAGATATTTACGATCTTCAGTTAATGCGTACAGATCCAAATTTTTCTTGAAGAATTCAGTCTGTTTCAGACGATGCCGTATAAAGCTATTAATAAAATATGGTTTTGCCTGCAATGCCATTGCGGTTTGATATGGTTCAAACATAAGTGTATAGTTTATTCTGTAACCATGCTCTCTTAATTTCAGCGCAAGATTATGCCCACGAAGCGCATCCTCTGTAGCAGCTTGATTATACCGTAGAGAGAACAGTTTGTCACCCTCCAGCAGCTCATTTACATTATTTGCATTTACAGGGCCGGTATGAGGAACCTTCACGACAAGTCTGTACTCGGACAGAATTTCTTTAAATTGTTCACATTCTTCAAGGATTTTGTTAAAGTCCTCTTCAAAAGGATTATTCAATTCCACACTAATGTCACAACCGGGGCCGAGGATCCTCCCAATCTCAGCCATTACTTCTTCACGGGTTTTGAATTTTCCTCCCACATTTGCTTTAGGATTATTTATGAATAAATCATAAATAATTCCGGGATTACATGTCAGGTTCCCTAGCAGCGGAGCTATGGGAGCTACCTCGTAAGGGTTAGCCGAGTCGGCAGAGAAAATTACGCCTGTAGGACGAGGCATGCCATTCTTATCATAGGAAATATCACGAACTAAATCCACCAGCAATAAGCCGTCTTGTTCAAAGCTGCTTTCGAGCCTGAACCCTGCGGGGGTTTCGCCCTCCGGAACCGAAAAGGTTTTGATAATATCCTTAAAACGCTCGGTTACACCTATGTATTTTACGATGCCTTTGATTAAAGAAAAGTCTTCGGGTGATAGAAGCATATCTTGTATACGGTTGTAGTAGCTTTCTTCACCACTAACAGGAAGCGCGTTAAGAGCCTGAATGTTATAGTTTACACCAATAGTACCTTCACCTTTGCTAAGATAATTGACTGTCGACATAGAAACTCTCCTCCATTATAAAATTACGTACCACTATACATAATATCCACATTATATCAGTAATATCTTGTATATACATGATAATATAATTTTATACCTCTGTCAACATTAATTACTTAATAAATTTGTGAGATTTTAACATATTTTTATAGCTGGAGCCGACGTTTAACGTATAATCTGACAAAAGTTACCGGTATCTCCAGCCCTCCCGAAATGATATTTTTACGCTTTCACTTGATTTAAGTCTCTAATTCATATAACCGCCTCTGTTGTACAGGAAAAAACCGCCGAACCTTCCATTTGTCATAAATAATATTTTAAAACTTCAGGTACCGAACAAATTAGAGAACAGTCTAATTAAAGCCGGAAATATACTCATTACTCCAACGAATCTTATTAATTGAAAAACTGTCACTTTGGGAGCTTTGCCTCCGAAACCCGAGGCAATCAAAGCAATGTCGGTCACTCCTGCAGGAATTGAAGCAAACAAACAAGTAGTAATATCAAGCCCGCCGGCTTTATAAATAAGAAACCCTAACAAAAAATTAATAAGCAGACATTGAATTATAATAAAAATCCCCGGTACCATAATATTTTTGAAATTATATATATCCTGCATCGATACAGCCGACCCGGCTATTGTACCTGCCAAAGTCTGTGCGGCGTATCTGATGTAAGAAGGCATGTATGCCCTATTTGTTCTTATGTTGTAAGCAGCGGTAAAAATCATAGCAAATACCAGTATTCCGGCAGGGACTTTTAAAAGATAGCCTGTTATCCCTCCGATCGATGCAACAATCAGTGTAAGTATTGTATTACGCTTTTCATCCTTATTATTCTTAATTTCTTTGCTTTCTTCCGAAGCCGTATCCAATACGGAGCAAGCCGGCATATTTTCAGCCGGTACACCGGGTTTTCTTTCTTTTTTCCTGCATATTCTGCTAATAACGACCGGCAATATAATAATTGCAAAGAGATACCGTATTAATTGCAGAGTGGTTGCCTGTGTAATATCCGCACCTAATTCATCAGATACTACGGCAACTTCGGTCAGCCCGCCGGGCATAAAGGCTACCAGCGACGTCGGTAAATCAAGTATGGTAGTCTTCCAGGATAAAAAGCCCATACCGAAACATATGACTAAAATACCTAAAAGAAATATTATTGAAGGTTTAATAATATCCTTTATCTCTCTTATATCTTTCATACTTATACGTTGGCCTATCAACCCGCCGGCAACTCCTTGAACCAACAGTTTAATTAATGCAGGAGAATATACCCTGCCAAAAAAAATATTAAAAAGCGCCGTACTAATCAAAGCTCCAATCATAGCCCCTGCAGGCACCCTAAGTTTTTCCATTACAATTGAACCGATTATACCAACACCGATAGTCAGCAGTAAATTCATAATATGCTCCACATTATTTTATTTTTCATCAACAGGCACGTCAGACTGTGCGAAAACTACCAATAGTATTAAACCTATACAAGTATAGCTGCTGTATCTGACATTTGTCATCCTGAGCGTCAGCGAAGGATCTTCTGCGATTTAGCGCTCCGTTCCAACATCCTGCTTCTAGTCGCGCTCACTACGCAATCCTGCTCCGCTTTAAATCGCTGCAAGCACGCCGCTTATTTACGATTGCATAATCAAATATGATAACCTGCATGTTAAAACAGTTTTCGCACAGTCCGACATGTATCTGTTCATCCTGCAAGCTTCACGGATAGCATAGCGCCGGCTTCATATCAGAATAATTCTCTCATTGCCTAGCCAGTAAAATAAGAACAAAAGTTCCTGCTTTTCCGGTATTGTAATAAATGTGCCTGAAGCCATAACACCAACTAAAAGAAGGAACTTTGTTCAAGACTAGATACATTACAGATAATGCTATGAATCCGATTAATTGTTCTCTTTCAATCTGCTGACCGCCATTTTAGCTCCAAGCATAATAGCGTGCTTCATAGGGCCCGGATCTGCAATACCCTTGCCTACAATGTCAAAGGCTGTTCCGTGGGCAGGTGTTGTAAGAACAACAGGCAGACCTGCGCTAATGGAAACACCGCGCTGGAAACCAAGGAGTTTGATTCCGACTTGTATCTGGTCATGATACATTCCGATAATTAAATCCATTTCTCCTTTTTGGGCGGCTAAAAATACAGTATCCGCCGAATAAGGCCCCTTCACATTGATGCCTTCCGCTTTGCATTCCTCAATTGCAGGAGCAATAACTCTGCCTTCTTCATCACCGCAAAGACCGTTATCGCCGCAGTGAGGATTAAAACCGTTCACACCGATGCGAGGGTTCTCATATCCGGCCTCTTTTAGGGTCTTATATGTAAGCCTGATTACATTCTTTATATTTTCTTTGGTTATCATTTTGTAGACTTCTTTCATAGGTACATGGGAAGCAATTCTTGCAGTCCACAAAGAACCAATGGTGTTTATTTCGCCAACAACTCCTTTATATTCAAGGGCATGGGCAAAGTATCTGAGCTCATCCTCAAAATGATATCCACCGTCATACATGGCGGCTTTATTGATTGGAGCATATACAATGCCGTCAATCTTTCCTGCCTTAGCCAGGTCGATTGAAAACTGCAAATCATCTCCTGTTGCTTTGCCGGATTCGGCAGATCGTTTTCCCAGATCTTCCATTGTGAGATTCAAATTGTTTCTGTCAATCAACGGGTACTTATCGCCTTTATAAGCGAGCGCCTCATCGGCATCCGTAAAAGCCTCATAAGGGACATCGACCTTTGCGATTTTCATTCCCATCTCGAGCATTCTTTTGTCGCCGACAACAACAAAATCTGCATGGTCTTTAATTTGTTTATCTGCAAGAACTTTGGCAATTATCTCAGGTCCGATACCTGTAGAATCACCTATGGTTAATGCTATTTTTGCTTTTCTCATACGGGTACTTTACCTCCCATCTTAAGCTTTTGATTTTTTATTTTTTATTGCTTTTGAAATAATAGGATACAATACGAAAATTATAGAAACCAGTATTAACGACCCTGCAATAGGTCTGAATATTATTCCCGAAATACTGTTTTCAATTAAGAAAGCTCTGCGAAAATCATTTTCCATCATTGGTCCTAAGACCATTCCAAGAATTATCGGTGCAATAGGGAACCCGGATTTTTTAACAAGAAAATAACCCATTATTCCCAAAATAAACATGACAATAACATCGCCCATATTGTTGCGTACCGCATAAGACCCAATTATAGTAAGTATAACAATGATTGGGAAGAGGATGTAGTATGGTATCGCCAGAAGCTTACCAAAATATCTGGTTCCGAATACACCGAGAGCAAGAAACATAAAATTAGTAACAAGGAATCCAACCATTATAGCAAATACCATGTCGCTCTGCTGAGTAAATATCATCGGTCCCGGACGCATTCCATGCATCATTAAAGCGCTTATCAACAACGTAGCCGCACCACTTCCTGGTATGCCCAGTGCCAGAGTAGGAACAAATGAACCGCCAACAGCAGCGTTATTAGCTGTTTCAGGCCCAATAACACCTTCAGGGTTCCCTTTACCAAATGTCTCAGGTTTTTTTGATCCTCTCAATGCTTCAGAATATCCCAAAAAGCTGGCCAAGGTGGCACCTGTGCCCGGAAGGATTCACAAATAGCCGTACATACACAGACTCGCCCATATCCTGTTATCAAACTTAACTCTTCGCTATCAAATCTATAAAATAATAACTATTGACTGCCATGTGCTATTATGTTTAACAATGATTGTAAATGACTGTATGTGTTTATACAAGTAAATATAGCTTACTTTTTGTATAATGTCAATAGAATTAATTCTTTATTTGGACTGGTTTTTGTGTTTTTTCGCCGTTTAAAATGCTCTGTCTCATTGACATAGCTTTGTACGGCTGCAATAATAGATAATAGTCGAAATATATATAAAATATATATGTTTAGGGGGTTAGTATAGTGAAAAAATATAATCTTGCAATCTTAGGAGCAGGTAATATTGCAGGAATCATGGCTTCCACAGTTACTAAGATGCCGCAAATCACTCCTTATGGGGTTGGCTCCAGAGATTTGACACGAGCTAAGAACTTTGCTCAGAAATACGGGTTCATGAAAGCTTTCGGCTCATATGAAGAAATGCTTCAAGATCCTGAAATCGATATTGTATACGTAGCCACTCCTAATTCACATCACTATAAACACTCTTTGATGTGTCTGGAGCACAAAAAGCATGTTTTATGCGAAAAATCCTTTACCGCCAATGCTTCTCAGGCTGAAAAACTGATTGGGTATGCAAAAGCCAATAATTTATTGATTGCCGAAGCTCTTTGGACCAGATATATGCCAATGGCTAAAAAGATAAATGAAATAATAGATAGCGGGGTAATTGGAAATGTTGTTTTATTGTCGGCCAATTTAGGCTCTTTTAAAGCCGAATTGGAAAGAGTTACGAGCCCTGAGCTGGGGGGAGGCGCTTTGTTGACTGTAGGAGTATATCCCATTAATTTTGCTTCTATGATATTAGGTGATAAAATATTAAAGACTGTTTCTGCAGTTACCCTTTTCGATACGGGCGTTGATTCTCAAGGCAGTATTACTTTGTGCTTTGAAGGCGGAAGAATGGCTGTTCTTTATTTTAGCGTAGTAACCCACCCTAACTGTCAGGGCTTTATTTACGGTGAAAAGGGATACCTTGTCGTTGACGATATTATTAACCCAAAATTAGTACGCGTCTACAACTTTGCTCGAGAAGAAATCGCTGTTTACCACGCTCCCGAACAACTAACAGGATACGAATATGAGGTGGAATCAGTGATTAGAAACCTTGAGAATGGATTATTAGAATGCCCGGAAATGCCTCATGGCGAAATTGTCAGAATCATGAAGTTAATGGATGGCTTGCGTAAGGAATGGGGTGTAATATTCCCGCCTGAAATTGAAAAAGTCTGATTGGTTATTCCCGTAAGCCAATGTGACTGGTATGAAGTATATTTACTGTTTATTTTACAAAAGCTTCTGTATAGAATACTATTACGGTGATTCCAAATGATCCTTAAATACTGGAGACTTAAGCCTACAATTTATTTTTTTCTAAACGAGACAGAGCCTTCGGATACCATCAGAGAAAAGATCTGCGAGTCTGAAAATCCTCTGCTTTGCTTCTCGTCGGTTCGTGACGAAATGCTGATGACCGATAAAAGGATTCTTATAGCCGACCGAAAAGGTTTTTCCGGCAAGAAAATCAGATATATATCCATCCCATACGGCAGCATTACTTTTTATACGGTGGGCATGGTAGGCGGTTTTGACCTTGATGCCGAAATACTTCTGAATCTTAGAGGCAATGTGAAAATTCAGTTAAGATTCCTGCGGAGTAAAGAAATCAGGGACAGTATCCATAAAGCATATGAAATCATTACGTCATCATTTATTTGCAAATATTAATTAGAAAGCACACAGATTAAATGTTAAAGGAGCTATCTTAAAACAGGCCGTCATCTGTGCCTAACAGCCTAACAGCCTAACAGCCTGATTTCCTGAAGATTCTTCGGCTATTTATGGTCTCAGAATGGCGCGCTCCGTATTGGGGACAGCCCCTTTGTTTTTTATTTTATTCTTTATGTTTTAGAAATTATTATCTTTTGTACTATATCAGCTACATCTTCGCATTTATCGAGGGCACTTTCCAATTGGTCATACAATAGCTTCCATACTATTATTTTCTTAGGATCGGTTTCAAATTCAAATAGACTTCTCATCCCGCCGGAATAGGTCTTGTCTCCAGCCTCCTCGATATTATTGATTTCGATAATCAATTCATTAATCTTATGGAATTCTTTTTTGAAATTTTTCAGAATCTTCATCAGCTCTTCAAGTTTGACGCAAGCATCCACAACAAGACCCATAAGGTTTTGAGCTGTCTCATTAACCTTATTTACACACATCATATAAGTGTGATTGGCAATTGAATCGATGCTGTCGGTGATATTCTCGATTTCCTTTATTATCTCAACAATATCCGAACGGTCTATTGGGGTAATAAAGGCTTCCTCCACCGCTTTTAAACAGCGATGCACATGGATGTCCGCCTCATGCTCAATTTTCTTTACATTTTTTAACTCGTTATAATCTACAACTACATCTTCGTAAGCCTTCTTCAAAGTCACCGCAGCCATACGGGAAAATGAAGCAGAAGTTTCAAACATTTTAAAGCAGTCAACATCTTTACCAGAAAAAAAACCCATTATAGTTCCTCCTATCAGAATATAAAATTGAACAGTTCGGCCATAATAAAGCCTAAAATCAAACATGCAGGGAATGTTAATATCCATGCTGTCAGCATTTCCTTGACAAGATTCCAGTTAACATTTGACAGCCTTCTTGCTGCACCCGCTCCCATAATAGCGGTTCCCTTGGCGTTTGTTGTGCTTAATGGTATGCCTAAAACGGTAGCACCTATCATACAAGCCGAAGCCCCTATTTCTGCTGAAAACCCTTGATACTTTTCAAGACTGACCATGTCCATACCCATCGTTTTAATTATCCTATAACCTCCAATAGATGTGCCTACAGCCATAATAATTGAAACCAGAAGCATGATCCAAAACGGTATGATGATATTTTCACTTTGAGGATAAACGCCTCCTACTACTAAGGCGAGAACAAAAATACCCATGAATTTCTGTCCGTCCTGAGCTCCATGACTAAATGCCATCATGGATGCGGAAAAAATCTGCCCCCAGGAAAAAAATGCATTTGCTTTATGCCTGTTAACACCCCGGAATAAAAATACTATTCCCTTAGTTACCAAATAACCTGCAATAAAACCTAATATTGTTGCTACGGCAAGACCTATAAGAACTTTTTTAAACTCATTCCAATTGAAAGCTTCAATACCTTTAAAAGAAATGCCGGCTCCCATCAGCCCCGCAATCAGTGCATGACTTTCGCTGGTAGGAATACCATATCTCCATGCTGAAACAGCCCAAATAACTATAGAAAGTTGTGCCGCTGCTAATGTAATAAGTGCGTCTTGTCCTGTTCCAATTTCAATAATTTTTGCAGTAGTATTGGCAACTGCCGAACCGGTTAAAAATACACCTGCCAGATTAAATATTGCCGCTAGAATTACAGCCGCCTTAGGGCTCAATACCCGAGTTGAAATTACAGTTGCAATAGCATTTGGGGCATCCGTCCATCCGTTAACAAAGACCGAAGCGCAAACCAATAGCAAAACGATGGCTAAAGCGAACATAGGCTTCCCCTTTCAATGTTTGTATTTTGATAAATACTATTATTTCTTATTATTATTAACTTATAATAAGGGTTCTTTTAACAAACCTATAACATTATATCAAAGGTTACCAGACAATAAAAGTAATAAAAACTTAAAATACAACCCTTTTCGCATCCTGTATCTTTATTGGCAAATAAAAGATCAGCCGGATGCAATGCATATAACAAAAGCCGGTTTGTATAACCGGCCCCAAAAACTGTAACAGTCTGTCATTCTTTAATTAATTCTTCATGACGCTTTATCTTCTTAGTTGTAGTCTTGACAAATTCCTCATCCTGAAGAGTAAATTCTTTAATATACTTATAGGTTACCATTCTCTTATTAAGACTTCTCACTTCGGCGTCAATGATTTCCTCAACTGTTGATCCCGGGGCAGAATTATTCTTGATGTCCTCTTCAATCTTTTCTTTATCGGGAACTATCTTTGCGCAAATAACCGTATCACCGTCTGATTGGCCCTTGCCGTAAACAAGAGATTCCTTTATATACAAACTCCTGTTCAATAGAGTTTCTATTTCTTCAGGGAATACATTTTTCCCGTTGCCTGTTATTATTACATTCTTTTTTCTCCCGGTTATATGGACAAAGCCATCATCATCAATAAATCCGCTGTCACCGGTATAAAACCATCCGTCTTTAATTACTTCGGCGGTAGCCTCAGGGTCGCCGTAATACCCCAGCATAACGCTTGAACCCTTACACTTGATTTCACCGATTCCATCCTCGTCGGGATTGTCTATTTCTACCTGAAGATTAGGAAGAGGCAGCCCTGCCGCTTCATCCTTATAGTAAATATCCCTGTTCAATGCCACAATAGGCGCGCATTCTGTAAGGCCATACCCCTGAACCAGGGAAATGCCCAATTCTCTGAAGCCCTTGGCTATCTGAGGGTCAATTCCGGCCGCACCGCTGATAAACATCCTAATATGGCCTCCCAGTACCTCATGGATCTGCTTGAACAATTTTTTACGAATATCAATTTTGATCTTCCTCAAGGCATTGCTCAGACCAATAGCAAATTTAACCTTGCTTTCGCCCTTCGATTTTATTGCCTGATTCATAATCTGCCTGTACATGGACTCAAAAACCAGGGGAACACCAAGCATAATTGTACATTTGGATTCCTTAAGATTTTTGATTATATGCCTTAATCCCTCACAGTAAGCAATGGTGCATCCTCTGTACAGCTGGCACAAAAAACCGCATGTACACTCATAGGTATGATGTATGGGAAGAATGGACAAAAATATATCCTTATCGTCTATATATAGCATTGAGCACATATTCATCAAATTTTCGCAGATGTTCTTATGCGAGAGCATGACTGCCTTTGCCGTATCGGTTGTCCCGGATGTAAAGAGAAGCATATTCATTACATCCGCATTGACCTCGGCGTCAATAAACTCCCGGCTACCATCTTTCAACAGGCTGTGACCCTTTTCTAAAAGCTTATTGAAAGATAAAATTTTTCCCTCGTCCTTCTCAGCGTCCATACTGATAAAATAACGCAGAGATGTAGTCTTGTTAGTCAACCCCTCAATTTTGTCTTTGATACTACCGGAATAAATGATTGCGTCAGCCTTTGAACGTTCTAATAAGAGTTCTATCTCATTTGGCGGAAGCTCTTTATCTAAAGGCACGATTACTGCCGTACCATTGACAATAGCCAGATATGATATTGACCATTCATATCGGTTTTCACCAATAAGAGCAATTTCCCCGCCCTTCAGTCCCAGGCTCATCAGTGCCGTTCCAAAAGCTTCTACATCAGATTTATACTGTTTATAGGTTATTTTCACATAATCAGCCTGCCCCTTTGGCTTAGATAAAAAAGCCGCTTTATCTCCATACAGCTTTACACTGGAATCAAGCATGTCCTTCAGATCCTTTATGGGCCTTACTTCATATAATTTACCGTTCTTCATTTCAATCTACCTCCAAATCAGACTGATGGGCCGATTCTTCATCAATTAACTATTATATAACACAGGAAATGATTTTAAAATATAAACTTCTTGCCCGCTACCCGCTACCCGATCCTGCGGCAAACAGGGCAATTAACTCAGTTGCTTAATTGCCCTGTTTTTTGATCGTAAGAATGTACGGATACTATCAATAATATTATGCAAGTTTTGCGGCATTAGCTGACATTTGTCATTCTGAGCGTCAGCGACAGACTGTGCGAAAACCATCAACAGAATAAACTCTATGGAAGTTTAGCGGCTGTAGATTGCTGCGATTTAGCGCTCCATCTCCAACATCCAGTTTCCAGTCGCGCTCGCTACGCAATCCTTGCTTCGCTTTAAATCGCAGCAACCACGCCGCTTATTTACGATTACATAATCAAATATTATAACCTGCATGTTGAACAGTTTTCGCACAGTATGGCGAAGGATCCAGATAAACATTAATATTCGCATAATAATACGGTTTTCGCACATACGGCGACTAATTGCTCAATAATTGTATACCTTGGCAATGCAATGTATAATATATAAAAAAGTATTGGAAATATATTAAACAAAAAAGAGAGGTATTAATAATGCTGACTTTCCGGGAGCTATATGACAGACTAGTAAAGGCCTCTTTGAATAGAAGTCTTGAAGCTGAAATTGATAATATAAGAAAAACCGCCGAATATGATGAAGAAGATTTAGATCGGCTTCTGCATCCTGAGAATTATCCGTCTGTCATCAGAACCGAAGCTTGTGATAGCTGCGCTTCGGAAAAAAACCCCGCTTGTGAAGTAGCCTGTCTTTTTTCAGCAATCAAAAGAGATGAGAACGGCAAAATTGTTGTCGAACAGAATGATTGCGCCAGTTGCGGGCGTTGTTTGGAAGTATGTGAAAACAAAGGTTTGGTTGAAAGAAAGGATCTTATTCCTATTCTTGATCTGCTGCATAAAAAAACCGTTCCCGTATACGCAATGATAGCTCCTGCCTTTAACGGGCAATTTACTCCGGATGTAACGGCTGGAAAGCTTAGGTCCGCATTTAAATGCCTGGGCTTTTACGGTATGCTCGAAGTGGCTCTGTTTGCAGATATCATTACTCTCAAGGAAGCTTTGGAATTTGACCGTACCATAAAAGATGATAAGGACTTCATGCTTACAAGCTGCTGCTGTCCTATTTGGGTAGCAATGATAAAAAAAATCTATCACGATTTGATACCTCATATGCCGCCCTCTGTATCACCGATGGTAGCATGCGGCCGGGCTATTAAACGTATTCACCCCGATGCCGTTACTGTTTTTATCGGCCCCTGTATCGCAAAAAAGGCTGAAGCTAAAGAACCGGATATTAGGGATGCCGTTGACTACGTCCTCACTTTCCAGGAAATAAAGGAGCTTTTTGATCTTGCAGAGATTGATTTTTTCACTTTACCCGAGGATTTAAGGGACCATTCTTCCAAAGCGGGGCGGATATATGCCAGAACAGGTGGGGTCAGTAAAGCTGTGCAAAGTACTCTTAATCGCCTTAACCCGGACAGGAAAATACCCTTAAGGGCAACGCAAGCCAATGGAGCTGTTGAATGCAAACGCTTGCTTAAAGATATTACCGAGGGAGAAATAAAGGCCAACTTCATGGAAGGGATGGGTTGTGTCGGAGGATGCGTCGGAGGCCCGAAAGCCCTTATTCCATATAAGGAAGGCACCGAGCATGTAATAGAATATGGAAACCTTGCCACATACAAAACGCCTATCGATAATCCTCATGCCATCGAACTATTGGAGCAGCTGGGGTTCCACAGCATCGAAGACTTACTTGAAAGGGATAGTCTGTTCATACGAAGATTTGCAAAAACGCCTGAAAAAGCTGAAAGCTAGCTTACCATAGCCTCAGCTTTCTCTTTTTCATTGAGAGTTTCTTCACTCAACGATTTAGGGTTAGCTACAATGATGCATCTTATCACAACGGTGGCAATAACAATGAACCCTCCTATTATTGATAGAATTCCGGGAATTTCTCCGATAATCAAAATAACCCAGATCGGATTCAATATAGGCTCTATCATAGTAATAATGCTGGCTTCAAGTGCCGTAGCATTCTTGATGGCTTCGCTGTACAAAATATACGGAATCCCAAGTTGGATGACACCCAGAATAACAAGAAACAGCCATCCCTTTGTATCCGGAACAGCCATAAAAATAAAAGGCAAGCCGATAATAGCCGATATTAAGTTGCCCAAAATAACCGATTCAATTGGTGATTCGTTTTTCTGCATTCTCATAAATACGGTGAAAAGAGCATAGCTGACACCGCTTAACAAGCCGAAAATATTCCCTGCAAGCCTTCCTGCATCAAG
>JBMNTI010000028.1:0-23230 GCA_050945655.1 Acetivibrionales bacterium
GTGGTGGCCGACAGTTATTCTGCCGAAGTAGGGCATCCTGCTTTTAACAAACTGTTTATTGAGAGTGAATATCTTGAAGAAGGAAATGTATTTCTGTCCAGAAGAAGAGGCAGCAACGGTAACGGGATGTATGTCATGCATATGATAAAATCCGAAATACCGCCTACCCAAAGTATTGAGTATGAAAATGACAGGATGAGGTTTATCGGAAGAAACAATACCCTCCAAAACCCTGCTGTGATTACCGGCAGCATACCACTGTCCAATAGCACCGGTTTTTCAAGCGATCCCATAATGAGCCTTAGGCTCAGCCTATGCCTGAATGCCGAACAGAGCGCTACACTCACAATAATTACCGGAACCTGCGAGTCAAAGGAGGAGGCTTTAAAAATAAGCGATTTATTTAGTCTGGGATACAGAGGGGACGATATTATCGAGAAATTCAGACAGCAGAGCCTGATGGAGCTAAAATATCTGAATATCACCGGTCAGCAGCTTGCTGCATTTCAGAGCTTAATAAGCCCGATTTATTACCCTGCGAGAGATTATAGAGGTCCTATTGAAAATATTCGCCGCAATTGGAAAAACCAAAGCTTTCTGTGGAGATTCGGCGTGTCGGGTGACAATTCCATAATGCTGCTAAGAGTCAATTCCATAAACGAAGCGGCAATAATCAGAGATGTATTAAAAGCTTTTGAATATATGAGGATAAACAGAGTACAAGTGGATTTGATAATTCTAAGCGAAGCCAAACACGGCTATATGCAGGAACTGACAAATTTACTCAATGAAATGACCAGCTCGCTTAAAATATTTGATGAAGACAAAGAAAGACCCAGTATTTTCGTATTGCATTCCTATCAAATGACTCCAGCTGAGGTGGATTTACTCTTTACAGTGGCTCGTGTTGTCATATCTGCAAATACCGGTATTTACTTCAGAAATATTAAAAATGACCTGATAAGCGTTATTGAAGATTAATTGCCAAGGAGGATTGATGGGTTGGATAACAGAAACGCACTGTACAAGAATAATCCGGGAAAAAGCGGAGATTATGAATTTTTTAATGGCTTTGGCGGTTTTGTCAATAACGGGGAAGAATACGAAATATTGCTTGAGAATGATGTGAAGCCGCCCTTCCCCTGGATCAATGTAATTGCCAATAAAAAATTCGGTTTTCATATCTCCGAAGCGGGGGCAGGATTTACCTGGGCGGGAAACAGCCGGGAAAACAAAATAACGCCATGGTTCAATGACCCGGTAAGCGACAGGGCATCTGAGGTAATCTATATAAGAGATGAGATTTCCGGGAAGGTATTTACCCCGGTGTCTCTTGGAAGGAATGACAGAGGTACTTACAGGGTAAGGCATGGATTTGGATATTCGGTATTCTATCATGAAGAAGAGGGAATCAATCAGAAGCTTACTGTCTTTACCCCGGTCGACGAGCCGGTTAAACTCTGGGAGCTGGAGATGGGCAACACCACTAAAAGGGATCGCTACCTTACCCTTACCTATTATTGTGAATGGGTTTTGGGCGTTGACAGGGATCACACAAATCCTTATATAGTAACTTCTTATAATAACGAATACGAGTATTTATCAGCCAAAAGCATATACAGCTACCATTTTAGAAAACATGAAGCCTTTATTTTTTCAAGTGAGATAATAATGGGGTATACCGGTGACAGACAGGAGGTTCTGGGCCTTAAAGGTTCAATTCTCAATCCTTTGGGTATGGATAAGAAGCTCTCCTGTAATACCGGCGCATGCTACGATTCCTGCGGAGCCATACAGATATCAATCGCGATAAAACCAGGAGAGACGAAAACAATTATATTCGGAATGGGGCAAAGCGATAATCGGAATGAGATTTATGCGATTCGTCAGAAATACCGGGATGTAAAAAAGGCAAAAAATGAACTTGCCCGGATCAGGAATTACTGGAAGGACTTATTTGGAGCAATCAGAGTAAAGACCCGGGACAGAGCTATCAATATACTGGTAAACGGATGGCTTCCCTACCAGATTATATCCTGCAGGCTGTATGCCAGAGCGGCCTTTTATCAGTGCGGTGGCGCCTATGGGTTCAGAGATCAGCTTCAGGACTGTCTTTCCCTTCTATTTATCAATCCTGATTTTTTAAAGAATCAGATTATCAGGTCGGCCGGAAGACAGTTTGAAGAAGGAGATGTGCAGCACTGGTGGCATCCTCCGACAGGAACCGGGGTTCGGACCAGAATCACCGATGATCTTTTGTGGCTCCCCTATGCCGTTGCCGCATATGTAAAATTTACCGGTGATCATTCTATCCTCGAAGAAAAGGTTAATTATATCAAGGGTCCGCTGCTGAACGAAAATCAGCACGAAGCAATGGTAACTCCCGAAGTATCCGATATAAGCGAAGATATATACGAACACTGCAAGAAGGCCATACTCCTTACCGGTTTCGGCATACATGGGCTGCCTTTGATAGGTGGCGGGGATTGGAATGACGGAATGAACGAGGTAGGAATTAAGGGTACGGGAGAAAGCGTCTGGCTTGGCTGGTTTCTTTATACGATTATCAACGAGTTTATACCCTTATGCCGCAAAAGAGGCGATGAAAGATTTTCAGCCGAACTGGAACTGATGAAGGAAGATCTGAAAACGGCCATAGAAGAGAATGCCTGGGATGGTGAATGGTATATCCGCGCTTTTTATGATGATTGCGAAAAACTTGGCTCAAAGGAGAATGACGAATGTAAAATTGATTCAATCAGCCAATCGTGGAGTATAATTTCAGGAGCCGCAAAGGAAGAAAGAGCTTTAAAGGCGCTTCAGTCGGCATGGCAATACCTGGTGGTGGAAGAAGAAGGAGTTTCCTTACTCTTAACGCCTCCATTCAATAAAACCAATAAGAATCCCGGATATATCAAGAGATACTATCCGGGGATCAGGGAAAACGGAGGTCAATATACCCACGGAGCAGTGTGGCTCGCCATAGCTGCAGCTATGGCAGGTGACAAAAATAAGGCCTATGCTCTCTTTTCCATGCTGAATCCCATATTATCAACAGCTAATAAGAAAGATGCATTAAAATACGGTAAGGAACCATATGTGATGACGGCTGACATCTGGTATAATCAATATTATGCCGGGAGAGGCGGATGGAGCTGGTATACGGGCTCGGCAGGATGGATGTATCAGGGGCTGGTAAACTGGTTCCTGGGGATAAGAAAAGAAGGGGACCGGTTGGTAATAGATCCTGCTGTTCCGCCGGGGTTTGGAGAATACACGATCATCTACAGATACAATACTTCTTTCTATACTATTAATATTGCGGCAGGGAACGATACTGAAAAATCCGAGAGGAAAGTAATTATTAATGGTGTCAGAACCGACGGAAACGGGATAGATTTGGTCGATGACGGCAAGACATATGAAATTGACGTATTTTTATGAAAAAATAAGTCCATAAAAAAAACTCTTGCATTCATACATTGTTATGATATATAATATCTCTTGCTGTGACATGGCATGCGATGAAACCGCAGATGGCAGGTGAAACAAACTGGGAACTGTGGCGGAGAATGTCCGATTCAAAGAAACCGGGCGACAAGTCACTGTACATCATACATGCAGATGTGTTGTGTGTTTTTTGTATTGTGGCCCAGGTGAATAACCTACGGGCTTTTTATATGGCAAAGAATGAAACACCCGGCAGTGTGTACAGGAAAAAGCTTGTTGCGCCAGCAAATTGTAACTCAAGGAGGCTTATGTATGGCGAACAAACAGAAGATCAGAATAAGGCTGAAAGCTTTTGATCACCAAGTTATCGATCAATCTGCAGAGAAGATTGTCGAGACGGCAAAAAGAACGGGCGCTAAGGTTTCCGGGCCAGTTCCGCTGCCTACAAGAAAGGAAATCATAACTATTTTAAGAGCTCCTCACAAGTATAAGGATTCTCGTGAGCAGTTCGAAATAAAAACACACAAAAGGCTGATTGATATTCTTATGCCCACACCAAAAACCGTTGACGCTCTTATGAGACTGGATCTTCCGGCTGGCGTGGATATAGAAATCAAACTATAGGAACAAAAAAAGGTTCCTCAAACATATATGTTAAGTTCGGGTAAACCTGAACCAATGACAGGAGGTAATACAAAACATGAAAAAATGTATACTAGGCAGAAAGATAGGTATGACACAAGTCTTTACCGAAGATGGGATAGTTATTCCCGTAACCGTTGTTCTTGCTGGGCCGATGTCGGTTATACAGAAGAAAACCACTGAAATTGATGGATACAATGCAGTGAAATTCGGTTTCGAGGATATCCCCGATAGAAAGGCTAACAAGCCGATGAAGGGGCAGTTTGAAAAAGCTAATGTTTCTCCCAAGAGAGTATTGAAAGAGTTTAGACTGGATGACATCTCCGGATATGAAGTAGGTAGTGTTATTAAGGTTGAAGACATGTTTGAAGCCGGCGATAAAATAGATGTCTCCGGGGTTTCAAAGGGCAAAGGCTATCAAGGTACCGTTAAGAGATTCCGTACCGCCCGCGGTCGTATGTCCCACGGTTCCGGATATCACAGAGGTATTGGTTCAATGGGTGCCAACTCCAGCCCGAGCCGTATTTTCAAAGGTAAAAAAATGCCCGGTCACATGGGCGCTGAAAAGGTAACTGTCCAGAATCTATCGGTTGTCAGAGTTGACGCCGACAGAGGTTTACTCCTTGTAAAAGGTGCGGTTCCCGGTCCAAAAGGCGGCCTCCTTGTGATTAAGAATTCGGTTAAGGCGAAATAAAATAGCTGGTTCGGAAGGAGGAAACATAAATGCCAAAAGTAGATGTTTACAATATCAACGGCCAGAAGGTCGGCGACATGGATTTGAATGACGATATTTTTGCGGTGGAAGTAAATAAAGTTGCGATGCACAGTGCGGTTGTCAATGCTCTTGCCAACAGAAGGCAGGGTACACAATCCACCAAGACAAAAGCAGAGGTTCGCGGCGGAGGCAAAAAGCCTTGGAGACAAAAGGGTACAGGCCGTGCCCGTCATGGCAGCATTCGATCCCCGCAATGGGCAGGCGGTGGAATAGCTTTAGGGCCAAAGCCCAGGAGCTATGCATATACGTTGCCCAGGAAGGTAAAGAGGGTGGCTCTTAAAAGCGCTCTTACCAGCAAGGTTATCGAAAATAATATCATCGTTTTGGATGATCTTAAGCTCGAAGCTATCAAAACCAGGGAAATGGTTAAGGTTCTTAACAACCTGAAGGTTGATTCTACTGCTTTGATAGTTCTGCCTGAGACAGATAAGAATGTAGTATTATCGGCAAGGAATATCAAGGACGTTAAGACTACAACAACCGACAGCATCAATACCTACGATATATTAAGATATAACAAATTTATCGTTACAAAGGATGCCGTATCCAAAATTGAGGAGGTGTACGCATAATGAAATTTTCAGAGGATATTCTCATTCGCCCGTACATTACCGAGAAAACCAATATGGATATTGCAGAGGGCAAGTACACTTTCATAGTTGACAAAAGGGCTACAAAAACACAAGTCAAGCAGGCTGTTGAGAAGCTTTTCGGAGTTAAGGTCCTGGCAGTCAACACAGTAATTTATGAAGGTAAAGAAAAACGTCAGGGAGTTCATTTCGGTAAGACCCCATCTTTCAAAAAAGCTGTGGTTAAAATCGATACGGATCCTAAACCTGTTTCATACGCAACAAAGGGCGGAAAAGTTGTTGCGACTTCCAAGAAGTATAAAACTTCTATTGAAGAATTTGGAGTAGCCCAATAATAAGCAAACTAACCGATATATCGGAAATATAGGCTTCACAGTCAGCCTGAGAACGATATACCGGCAATTGATAAAGGAGTGGAAGAAATGTCTACTAGAAAGTATAATCCGACATCTCCTGCAAGAAGATTCATGACTGTATCTACATTTGAGGAGATCACAAAGAAGGCGCCGGAGAAGAGCCTTCTGGCTCCGCTTAGTAAAAAAGGCGGAAGAAACTCCTACGGAAGGATTACCGTTCGTCACCATGGCGGCGGAGCAAAACAGAAGTACAGGATTATTGATTTTAAACGCGATAAAGACGGAATCCCCGCAAAGGTTTCCGCAATAGAGTATGATCCGAACAGATCGGCCAATATCGCACTTCTTGTTTATGCAGATGGTGAAAAGAGATATATTCTGGCACCAAATGGTCTTAATGTAGGTGATACCGTTTATTCAGGAGAACATGCCGATATTAAGCCCGGTAACGCATTGCCTTTGGAATCCATTCCATTGGGTTCTGTAATTCATAATGTTGAGTTAAAGCCCGGCAAGGGTGGTCAGCTTGTCAGATCGGCAGGCAACGAAGCCCAATTGATGGCTAAAGAGGGTTCATATGCTCAGGTCAGACTTCCCTCAGGCGAAGTAAGAAAAATTGACATTCGCTGCAAGGCTACAATCGGTCAGGTCGGTAATATTGAGCATGAGAACATATCTATCGGCAAAGCCGGAAGAAAACGCTGGATGGGTGTCAGGCCAACTGTAAGAGGTGTTGTTATGAATCCGAGCGACCATCCTCATGGTGGCGGTGAAGGCAAATCACCTGTTGGTATGCCAAGTCCGGTTACTCCCTGGGGTAAACCTACACTTGGTTACAAAACCCGCAAGAAAAACAAACCAAGTAATAGTCTTATCGTGAAGAAGCGCAACGATAAGTAAGATGGAAGAAGGAGGTTATAACCGTGAGTAGATCACTTAAAAAGGGACCCTACGTTGATGAAAAACTCTTGAAAAGAGTTAATGAAATGAACGAAAAAAACGAGAAAAAGGTTTTAAAGACTTGGTCTCGTGCCTCTACCATCTTCCCTGAGATGGTTGGACATACCATTGCTGTTCACGATGGACGTAAACATGTTCCGGTATTTATTACCGAAGATATGGTCGGCCATAAGCTAGGTGAGTTTTCTCCCACCCGTTTATACAGAGGACACGGCAAGGGAGAAAAAAGCAGTAAACTCAGGGGTTAACAAACTCTTGATCGGAAGGAGGAAATGACTTGGGCAAGAAAGTAATGTCGAAAGATGAGCTCCTTGAGAAGAGGGAGGAGCTTCTTGAACAATATGGTAAGACCCGAAGAAAAGCCGATAAGCTTCCAATCCTCACAAAAAAAGAGCGAAAAGCTCTCGGAATAGGTAAGGATGAAGGCAGAGCTATCGCAAGGTACGTTAGGGTCTCATCCAGAAAAGCCAAACTGGTTATTGATTTGATTCGTAATAAAAGTATTGACGAGGCTTACGGTATATTGAAGTATATGCCGAGAAACGCATCGGAGATTCTTTATAAACTGCTTAAATCAGCAGAAGCAAACGCAGTTATCAACAACCAGCTCAACAGAGACAACCTCTTTGTAGCTGAGGTATACGCTGAACAGGGGCCAACCCTAAAAAGGATAATGCCAAGAGCACAAGGCAGGGCGTTCCGTATTAGGAAAAGAACCAGTCATATAACGCTGGTGCTTAAGGAAAGGGCTAAATAGGAGGTTGTAAGATGGGCCAAAAAGTAAATCCACACGGACTAAGAATAGGAATCATTAAAGATTGGGATACAAAATGGTATGCCGGCGTTAAGGATTTCAGCGGCTTCCTGGTCGAGGATGTAAAGCTTCGTAAATTTTTAAAGGAAAAGCTTTATATCGCAGGGATCTCAAGAATTGAAATTGAACGTGCGGCAAACAAGATTAAGATCAATATTCATACTGCCAAACCCGGTATTGTTATCGGTAAGCAGGGAACCGGAATCGAAGCTCTGCGTTTAGAACTGGAGAAAATGACCGGTAAGAGTATACTTCTTAATATAACGGAAATCAAGAATTCCGATATGGTTTCACAGTTGGTTGCAGAGAATATCGCAGCTCAGCTGGAGAAGCGTGTTTCATTCCGTCGCGCTATGAAGCAGGCTATGTCAAGAGCTATGAAAGCCGGTGCAAAAGGTATTAAGACACAGGTATCAGGAAGACTTGGCGGTGCTGAAATAGCCAGAGTAGAACATTATGCAGAAGGTACCATCCCTCTTCAGACACTACGCGCCGATATTGATTATGGTTTTGCAGAAGCAAACACCACATATGGTAAGATAGGTGTTAAGGTCTGGATTTATAAGGGTGAAGTTCTTCCCGCCAAAAAGAAGGAAAAAAAGGAAGGGGGAGACAAATAATTATGTTAATGCCTAAGAGAGTCAAATATAGAAGAGTTCAAAGAGGTCGTATGACCGGTAAGGCAACACGTGGCAACGTTGTATCTGATGGTGATTTTGGTTTACAAGCTACTGAGCCCGCATGGGTTACCAGCAATCAGATTGAAGCAGCACGTATCGCTATGACTCGTTTCACAAAGAGAGGCGGAAGTGTTTGGATTAAAATATTCCCTGATAAACCGGTAACGAAGAAACCGGCCGAAACACGCATGGGTTCTGGTAAAGGTTCTCCGGAATATTGGGTGGCTGTGGTCAAGCCCGGACGTGTTCTCTTTGAAATTGCCGGAGTTTCCGAAGAACAAGCGAGAGAAGCATTGAGGCTTGCATCCCATAAATTGCCTATAAAGTGTAAAATTATTGCACGCGGGGAAGAGGTAGGTGTTGAGAATGAAGGCGTCTGAACTGAAAGCACTTAAGGAAAAGACACGTGAAGAGCTTAATAAGGAGCTCGCTGAATTGAAATCAGAGTTGTTTAAGCTTAGATTCCAGCATGCTACAAGCCAGCTTGAGAATCCCCAGAAGCTTAAGATCTGCAAAAAGAATATCGCACGAGTTAAAACATTGATTCGTGAAATGGAACTCGGAATTAACAGGAATTAAGAAGGCTTGATGCCGTTATAAACCGGAAGGAGGTTTGTTCCGCGTGGCTGACAGAGGTATAAGAAAGACCATGGTAGGTAAGGTCATAAGTAATAAAATGGATAAAACCATTGTTGTAGCCGTAGAGGATAGTGTTAAGCATCCTTTAGTTAAAAAGATCATAAAGAGGACTTATAAGCTTAAAGCCCATGATGAAAACAATCAATGCAGTATCGGCGATCGTGTGGAAGTTATGGAAACCAGACCCCTCAGTAAAGATAAGAGGTGGAGACTGGTCGAGATCGTTGAAAAGGCGAAGTAGAGGAGGCGTTGGAAATGATTCAGGCAGAAAGCCGTTTAAAATCTGCTGATAACACTGGCGCCAAGGAATTATATTGTATTAAGGTCCTGGGCGGCAGTAAGAGAAAATATGCAAATATCGGCGATGTGATCGTTTGCTCGGTTAAAAATGCAACACCCGGTGGTGTTGTAAAGAAGGGCGAGGTTGTCAAAGCCGTAATAGTTCGTTCTGTTAAAGGTTTAAATAGAGCTGATGGCTCTTCAATACGTTTTGACGAGAACGCAGCCGTTATTCTTAAGGATGACGGAACCCCAAGAGGAACCCGTATATTTGGTCCGGTAGCTAGAGAATTGAGAGAAAAAGATTATATGAAGATAATCTCTCTTGCACCGGAAGTATTGTAAGGAAGGAGGCTTGACAAAATGGCCAGAACACACGTCAAAAAGGGAGACATGGTTTATGTTCTCAATGGCAAGGATGGGGGCAAGAAAGGCAGAGTTCTTGCAGTAGATTCATCTGACGGCAAGGTCCTCGTAGAGGGCGTGAATATTGTGACAAAGCATGTTAAGCCAAAACCTAACAAGGGTTTTGAAGGTGGTCTGATTCATCAGGAAGCACCTATATATGTTGACAAGGTAATGTTGATATGCAAGAACTGCGGGAAACCTACCAAGGTAGGCAAGAAATTAACGGATGACGGTTCTAAAGCCAGAGTCTGTAAAAAATGCGGCGAAGTGATTGACATTATCGGAAAAGGCGAGGAGTAAATCCTTAAGGAGGTTGACAAGACATGCCAAGATTGCTTGACAAGTATAAAAATGAGATTGCGCAGGCTTTGCAGGATAAGTTCAATTATAGTAGCCCCATGCAGATACCTAAGCTTGTTAAAGTAGTACTCAATATGGGTGTAGGGGACGTAAAAGAAAACCCTAAAGCCATAGAAACAGCAGCAAACGAAATGGCAGCAATTGCAGGACAAAAAGCGGTTGTTACAAAAGCCAAGAAGTCGGTTGCGGCATTCAAACTCCGTGAGGGTATGAATATTGGCTGCAAGACCACCCTTCGCGGAAACAGAATGTATGAGTTTGTTGACAAATTATTCAATATAGCTCTTCCCAGAGTAAGAGACTTCAGAGGAATTAATGCTGATTCTTTTGACGGTAGAGGAAACTTCACAATGGGTGTAAAGGAACAATTGATTTTCCCCGAAATTGAATACGATAAGGTTGATAAAATTCGTGGAATGGATATTACATTTGTTACAACAGCTAACACCGATGAAGAAGCAAAGGAGCTGCTCACACTTCTCGGGATGCCGTTTAAAAGGAGTTAAAGGAGGTAATTGATATGGCAAAAAAGTCCATGATTCTAAAGCAGCAAAGAGCACCGAAGTTTTCCACCAGGTATTATAATCGCTGTAAGCTCTGCGGTAGACCTCACTCCTATATGAGGAAGTTCGGCATTTGCCGTCTTTGCTTCAGAGAATTAGCATATAAGGGCCAAATACCAGGTGTAAAAAAGGCAAGCTGGTGACAGGAGCGAAAGGAGGTTTGTAATAATGCATGCAACCGACGTAATTGCAGATATGCTTACAAGGATAAGGAACGCCGCCAGTTCAAAACATCAGACTGTGGATGTTCCGGCATCGAACCTGAAAAAGCAGATAGCTAGAATTTTGCTTGATGAGGGTTATATCAAAGATTATATAGAAATAGACGACAAGAAACAGGGAATTATTAGAATAACACTTAAATATGCGGATAATAAGAAAAATATAATCACCGGAATCAAGAGAATCAGTAAGCCCGGTTTAAGAGTGTACGCTCAAAAGGATGAGATTCCGAAAGTTTTAGGTGGTTTAGGCGTAGCCATTGTATCCACATCACAGGGTGTTATGACTGATAAACAAGCAAGAAGGCTTGGCATCGGCGGAGAAGTTCTTGCATTTGTATGGTAAAAACTGATCGGTAAATAATATAGTTTATATCATGCATCCCGGATATTGCAGTTGCTATATTGAATAGCAATAAGCCGGGGAGTTTGCTGCCGGGCATTCAGATTATGAAGCAGTTTTCGGGCGGATAAAAGGTTACCGGACAGCAAACAGCCCATAAACTAACATGTATTTATTAGTTCCTGAAAAAAGTGTATCGGCATTCTATGCTGAAACACTCACAATATAAGGACTGGAGGTTAAACTATGTCACGTATAGGAAAGATGCCGATTGAAATACCGGCAGGCGTGGATGTAAAGCTTGATGGTCACAGTATGACGGTTAAAGGGCCAAAAGGTACTTTAAAATCAGACTTTCATAAAAACATGATCATTGAAAAAGAAGGCAATATAATTACCGTTAAACGCCCAAATGATGCAAAACAAAACAGAGCTCTTCACGGTCTTACCCGTGCGCTAATTAATAACATGGTGGTTGGCGTATCAAAGGGATTTGAAAAGCATTTGGAAATAAACGGTGTAGGCTTCAGAGCGCAGAAGCAGGGTAAAAAGCTTATCCTCACTCTCGGATATTCTCACCCGGTTGAGATGGAAGAACCTGATGGAATTACCATTGAGGTGCCGTCTCCCAATATAATTCAAGTAAAGGGCGCAGACAAACAGCTCGTTGGTGAAATTGCAGCTCAGATTCGCAAGAAGCGTCCACCTGAACCATATAAGGGTAAAGGGATCAAATATGCAAACGAGGTTATCATCCGCAAGGAAGGTAAAACCGGTGCAAAGGGTAAAGGTTAAGAGAAAGGAGTGAGTGTTAGATGATTAAGCGTATTGATAAGAACAAAATCAGACTCCGCAAACATGCCCGTGTTCGCAAAAAGATCAGCGGTACGGCTGAAAAACCGCGTTTATGTGTTTTCAGGAGTTCAAAACATATATATGCCCAGATTATCGATGATGTTAGCAGCACCACTCTGGTTGCAGCATCCTCTTTGGATGAGGCTCTCAAAGGAAAGCTTGATTACTCGGGCAATAAAACTGCCGCAAAAGAAGTAGGAAAGCTTATTGCAACAAAAGCAATCGAAAAGGGTATCAAGCAGGTGGTATTTGATAGAGGTGGATACCTTTATCACGGAAGAGTCAAGGAATTGGGAGACGGCGCAAGAGAGGCCGGTCTCGAATTCTAATTGCATCCTAAAGCAGAAGGAGGGAAAAAAATTGCAAAAAATTGATCCAAGTACTCTTGACCTTAAAGAAAAGGTTGTGAATATCGGTCGTGTTACCAAAGTTGTTAAAGGTGGCAGAAACTTTAGATTCAGCACACTAGTTGTGGTTGGAGATGAAAACGGTCATGTTGGAGTCGGAAGCGGAAAAGCTGCCGAAATTCCTGATGCCATCCGAAAAGGGATAGAGGATGCAAAGAAAAATCTCATCTATATTCCGACGGTTGGAAGCACTATTCCTCATGAGGCAATTGGAGTATACGGTGCGGGCAAGGTATTGCTGAAGCCGGCAAAAGAAGGTACCGGCGTTATTGCGGGCGGACCTGTAAGAGCGGTATTAGAGCTTGCCGGAATCAGTGACATATACACAAAATCATTAGGTTCAAACAATCCTACCAATATGGTGCGTGCTACTATGAAAGGACTTTCCCAGTTAAGGACCGTAGAAATGGTTGCAAAGCTCAGAGGCAAAACCGTTGAGGATATTATAGGATAGGAGGTAGCTTTCATGGGCAGTTTGAAAATCACTCTGAAGAAGAGTACAATAGCATCCAAAGAAGATCAGAAGGCTACTGTGGCAGCGCTTGGTCTTCGTAAAATAGGGCAAAGTGTCACACAAAAGGACAATGCTCAGATTCGTGGTATGATCAATAGAGTATCACATTTAGTAGAAGTTGAAGAAATATAAAGGAGGTGCAACCAGTGAACTTGTTCGAATTAAAACCTGGAGCACCTAAACAGGCTCCAAAGCGTAAAGGTAGAGGACACGCAACAGGGAACGGCAAAACTGCGGGCAGAGGTCACAAAGGCCAGAAAGCCAGATCAGGCGGTGGAGTAAGACCCGGATTCGAAGGCGGACAGATGCCTCTTTTCAGAAGAGTACCCAAGAGAGGCTTTAATAATTCTGTATTTAGAAAATTATATACTGAGGTTAACCTTTCAGATCTTGAGAGATTTGATAATGGTTCGGAGGTTACCGCTGAACTTTTAAAGGAAAATGGCGTAATCAAAAAAATCAATGACGGAATTGTTGTTCTCGGAAACGGTAACCTTACTAAAAAGCTTACTGTCAAGGCTGCAAGATTTACAAAGACTGCTTCCGAAAAGATAGAAGCTTTAGGAGGAAAGGCTGAGGTGATTTAGGATGGAGAATATTTTCGCTCCGATAAAAAGTGCTTGGCGAGTTGTTGACATAAGAAAAAAGCTGATTGCTACATTTCTTTTGTTGTTGGTATACCGCTTAGGCGTTTATATCCCCATCCCCGGCATGGATAAAAGTATTCTTGCCGGAATGATTTCTCAGCAAGGTGGCCTTTTCGGGTTTATGAACATAATAGGCGGAGGCGCATTTGAAAATGCCAGTATATTCGCTATGTCCATAACACCGTATATTAACGCTTCAATTATTATCCAGCTTCTTACCGTTGCTATTCCGGCGCTGGAAAGAATGCAGAAGGAAGGCGAGGAAGGAAGAAAGAAGCTGGCTCAGTGGGTTAGATATGGTGCCGTTATACTGGGTTTCCTGCAGGCAACCTTTATGTATATCGGTTTCGGAAGAGCGATTTCAAGACCAGGCGTGCTGTCATACCTTACTATTACCTTTTCTCTTACTGCTGGTACAGCTTTTATTATGTGGCTGGGTGAACAGATAAATGAATATGGAATAGGAAATGGTATTTCGCTTATAATTTTTGTTAACATTATATCCAGAGGACCGATTGCATTTAATACGCTTTTCTTTATAGTGAAATCTTATGCAACGGACGGTCGTCTTGCGGTAGGTGCGCTAATCGTTCTTGCGATTGTATTGGTATTTGTTGCTGTTGTTGGTTTTGTAATTTTTGTTACTCAAGCTGAGAGAAGAATACCGGTTCAATACGCAAAACGTGTAGTAGGCCGTAAGATGTATGGTGGGCAAAGCACTCATATACCTATGAAAGTTAACCAGGCAGGTGTTTTGCCGATAATATTTGCCATGTCTATACTTGCCTTTATACCTACGATAATAGGTCTTGTTGCACCTAATACAACAAGTAAGTTTCTTATCAGCCTCAGAGATTTCAGCGGTAATCCGTTGTATATGGTGGTAATGGCAATGCTCGTTTTATTCTTCACATTTTTCTACACAATGATGGCATTCAATCCTATAGAAATTGCCAACAATGTGCGAAAGAACGGTGGCTTCATCCCAGGTATTCGCCCTGGCAAGCCGACAAGTGATTACATTACCAAAGTCCTGAATCGAATTACATGGTTTGGAGCATTCTTCCTGGCTTTGATTACAATACTGCCCAGTTTATTGCAGTATATTACCGGAGTACCCATGGGATTCGGAGGAACTTCGTTGCTGATTATGGTAGGTGTAGCGCTAGAGACCGCCCAACAGATTGAATCGCAGCTTATTATGAGACATTATAAAGGTTTTCTTGAATAAAAGTTTTAAGGTACTAGGCGGATGAGTAAGTACATCCGCTTTTTGTACCAATAGATGTGAGAAGTGGGATGTGAGAGGCAAGAGACGGGAAACCGATGTATAACCTTTTACACCGACAATCCTGATCTTCGGATAATTACTATAGCAACTGGTTTTTGTTATAAGTAGGGAGTGTTTATATGAGAATCATATTATTAGGCCCGCCGGGAGCAGGCAAGGGAACGCAGGCAACAGTCTTGTCGGAAACGCTTAAAATACCCCATATTTCAACAGGTGATATTTTCAGGGCTAATATTAAAGGCGGTACCCCTCTGGGAGTATTGGCCAAAAGTTATATTGATTCAGGCAAGCTTGTACCTGATGATGTCACCATTGATATAGTGGCTAGCAGATTAAATGATACGGATTGCTTTCCCGGATTTATTATGGACGGTTTTCCAAGAACAATTCCTCAAGCCGAAATGTTTGATGAAATGCTTGACAAAACCGGTAAAAAAGTCGATGCGGTAATCAATATTACAGCGGATGAACAAATAATAATAAAGAGACTATCGGGCAGAAGAATGTGCTCATGCGGGAAAACATATCATGTAACAAATAATCCGCCTCAGGTTGAAGGAATATGCGATGCCTGCGGCAGCCCTCTATATATAAGGGATGACGATAAGGAAGAGACAATAAAAGAGAGGCTAAAGACTTACCATGAGCAGACCAGCCCTTTGGTTGAATATTACCGGAGAAAAGGTTTAATTCTGAATTTCGACGGGACAAAACCAATAGAGGTTACGACCGGTGAAATTTTAGATAGCTTAAAAAATAAATAATCTTAGAGGCAGTAAAATGATTTTTGTTAAATCCCAACGTGAATTGGATAAAATGAGACGTGCAGGTGAGATCGTCGCTTTGGTCCATCAAAGGATGTCTGAATTGATAAAACCGGGAATAACAACTATTGAACTAGACAGAGAAGCTGAAAAAATAATAACAAGAGCAGGTGCTATACCTTCATTTAAGGGATTTCCCTGCGCTTATGGCGGGAGAGCGTTTCCCGGCTCCATATGCACTTCGGTTAATGATGTGGTAATACATGGGATACCTGATAATACTGCTCTTAAAGAAGGCGATATTATCAGCATTGATGTGGGCGCAGTTTTTGACGGATACCACGGAGATGCGGCAAGAACCTATGCTGTCGGGAATGTTTCGGAAGAAGCCAGAGAACTGATTTCCCATACGGAAGCATCTTTTTACTGCGGTATGCAGAAAGCAGTTGAAGGAAACAGGATAAGAGAAATCTCAGCAGCTATCCAGGAGTATGCCGAAGAGAAGGGGTATAAGGTCGTTCGTGATTTTGTAGGGCATGGTATCGGAACGGAAATGCACGAAGAGCCGCAGGTTCCGAATTACGTGACACGGGAAAAAGGTGTAAGATTAACGAACGGTATGACACTAGCTATAGAACCGATGATCAACGTAGGCACGTGGCGTGTGAACGTTTTGGAAGATAAGTGGACTGTGGTTACAGCCGACGGTCGTCTATCGGCCCATCATGAAAACACATTGGCAGTTACATCAAACGGTCCGGAAATATTGACCAGATTATATTAATTTGAACTAAATAAGTTAAGAATCTTGAAATAGGGCTTAATTTGTTATAGAATATATAATTGGCGCAGTTGCAGCGACATGTCTGATTTGTCGGCATGAAAAGCCGCAAAGTGCCGAACAAAGCGTTTTTCGTCTATAATAAGTTAATAGTTAAGATAGGGGAAGAATACTTGAATACAATAATAGGCCGTTATGTCTGGTCAAAATCGGGAAGGGACAAAGACAGGTTATTAATAATTATTGATATATATGATGATCAACATGTCTTGGTTGCAGACGGTGAATTAAGGCGAGCCGCAAAACCAAAGAAAAAGAAACTAAAGCACCTTAACATTACAAATAAGGTTGCCGAGGAAATAAACGAGATAGTAACTATGAAGAAAAAGTTGCTTGACGCTGATCTTCAGAGAGCTATAAATAAATACTATGAATAACTTGCAAGAATTAATGCGAGGGGGGTATAAAATTTGTCCAAGGAAGATGTAATTGAGTTGGAAGGAACGGTATTAGAAGCACTTCCAAATGCTAATTTCAGAGTTCGGCTTGAGAATGGCCATGTGATTCTGGCTCATATATCGGGCAAGCTTAGAATGAATTACATTCGTATTCTTCCGGGTGATAAGGTAACTGTTGAAATGTCAACATATGATCTTTCTCGCGGGCGTATTACATGGAGAGGCAAATAACATTATCAGTTGAGAAAAAAAGATTGCCAACAGGTTTTTGGAACCTTGTTGTTACTTGATAGGAAACCAAAAAGGGCAGGAGGGTCAATCATGAAGGTAAAGCCATCAGTTAAAAAAATTTGTGAAAAGTGCAAGGTTATCCGCAGAAAAGGGCGGGTTATGATTATCTGTGCAAATCCTAAACATAAGCAAAGACAAGGTTAGGTGTATTGCAGCCGGCAGTCTGATGATTCTGCCGGTTGCAAAGAAAAACTTGCTGATAAATTCTCCGAAAGCGGCTGATCTCGGCAAAAAATTGCCAAGAATTTGTAGGGGAGTTTTATATAGATATAATTATCAAAATGAATTAACAGGTTAGACAAATACCAATCGGAGGTGTAGTAATTTGGCTCGTATTGCAGGTGTTGACTTGCCTAGAGAAAAAAGAGTAGAAATCGGCCTTACGTATATCTTCGGGATAGGAAGAACCCGTTCCAACGAAATTTTGGGGAAAACGGGAATAAGCCCGGATACACGTGTACGTGATCTTACGGATGACGAGATCGCGAAGCTCCGAGATACAATTGAAAAGGGATACACTGTGGAAGGTGACCTCAGAAGAGAGGTTGCAATGAACATAAAACGCCTTACAGAAATAAGGTGTTATCGTGGAATCAGGCATAGGATGGGATTACCCGTTCGTGGTCAGAGAACAAAGACCAATGCGAGAACGCGTAAAGGCCCAAGAAAGACTATTGCCAACAAGAAGAAGTAATCGGGAGGTCGATATATAAATGGCAGCAGCTAAAGTTGTTAGAAGATCCAGGAAAAAGAAAGAAAAGAAAAATATCGAGCGTGGCGCAGCCCACATTCGTTCTTCTTTTAACAATACCATCGTGACCTTAACCGACGTCCAGGGAAATGCTCTATCATGGGCAAGCGCAGGAGGACTTGGTTTCAGAGGCTCCAAGAAGAGCACTCCTTTTGCTGCCCAGCAGGCTGCTGAGACAGCGGCAAAAGCTGCTATGGAGCATGGACTGAAGACAGTATCGGTTTATGTAAAAGGTCCGGGAGCCGGCCGTGAGGCGGCAATCCGTGCACTCCAGGCGGCCGGGCTGGAGGTTAATCTTATTAAGGATGTAACCCCAATTCCTCATAACGGATGCAGACCGCCTAAGAGAAGAAGAGTTTAATGGAGGTGGAAGGTTAGATGGCAAGATATACAGACGCATCGTGCAAACTCTGCCGGAGAGAGGGGCAAAAGCTTTTCTTAAAGGGAGAGAGATGCTATTCCAATAAATGTGCTATTAGCAGAAGACCATATGCGCCAGGGCAGCATGGCGCTCAAAGAAAGAAGCTTTCGGAATATGGTATTCAGCTTCGTGAGAAGCAGAAGGCTAAGAGATTCTATGGCTTATTGGAGAGCCAGTTCAGGAAGTATTTTGAAATAGCAAACCGTAAAAAGGGTGTTACAGGTGAAAACTTGCTGCAATTACTGGAAAGCAGACTTGATAATGTTGTTTACAGATTAGGCTTTGGAACAACAAGGGCTGAAGCTCGTCAGCTTGTTACTCACGGTCATTTTACGGTTAACGGAAAAAAAGTCAATATCCCATCGTATATCGTTAAGGTGGGTGACGCCATTGATGTAAGCGAAAAGGGTAAGAAGTCGGTACGTTTTAAGGAGATCCTTGATATAACAGGCGCAAAGGTAGTTCCAAAGTGGCTTGAAGTAGATCAGGAAAATCTTAAGGGGAAGATTGTTGCATTACCGGCCAGAGAGGATATAGACCTTGATGTTCAGGAACATCTCATTGTTGAGTTATATTCCAAGTAATCAATAAACGATTACCCTTATATAAAAATAACCCAAGGAGGGTTGGCTGATGATCGAAATGGAAAAGCCTAGAATTGAGTGTACTGAATGTGCAGATGATAACAAATATGGAAAGTTTGTTATAGAGCCTTTGGAAAGAGGCTATGGTACAACTTTGGGCAACTCTTTGAGGAGAATTCTGATTTCCTCATTACCGGGCGCTGCCGTCACATCTATAAAGATAGATGGTGTGCTACATGAGTTTACTACCGTACCCGGCGTGGTGGAAGATATGACCGAGATTATTCTCAACATTAAAGGGCTTCGTTTGAAGCTTTTCAGTGAGCAACCCAAAACCTTGTATATTGATTACGAGGGTGAAGGTGAGATTACGGCTGCAGATATTAAGCCGGACTCAGATGTTGAGATATTGAATCCGGATTTGCATATAGCTACATTAAGCGGTGTAAACAGATTTTTTATGGAAATCAATGTTAGCCATGGCCGCGGATACGTACCTGCTGAGAGGAACAAGCTTCCCAATCAGCCAATAGGCGTAATACCGATAGATTCTATATATACACCCGTCATTAAGGTGAATTACTCCGTAGAAGATACTCGTGTCGGCCAGGTTACTGATTACGACAAGTTGAGCATTGAGGTTTGGACAGATGGTTCCATCGCACCCGATGAGGCCATTAGTCTTGGTGCCAAAATCTTGAGTGATCATCTCAATCTGTTTATTAACTTAACAGACAGAGCAAAGAATACCGAGATCCTTGTTGAAAAAGGAGAACCGGCAAAGGACAAAATTCTTGAGATGACAATTGAAGAGCTTGATCTGTCGGTTCGTTCTTACAATTGCTTGAAGAGAGCCGGCATTAATACTGTTGATGATCTGATAAGCAAAACCGAGGAAGAAATGATGAAAGTAAGGAACCTCGGACGTAAATCACTTGAAGAAGTAGTTCAAAAGCTTGATGCTTTAAATTTAAAGCTTGCTACGAATGAAGATTAATTGTAATGCGAAAGGAGAGGAAACAAAATGTCTGCTAATAAAAAATTAGGAAGACCTACAGACCAACGTAAGGCAATTTTAAAGAATCTGGTAACCTCTCTGATCCAGTACGGTCGTATAGAGACAACCGAAACCAGAGCAAAAGAAGTTAAGAATATAGCTGAAAAGTTGATATCACTTGCTGTTAAAGAATGCGATAATTTTACGGCTTCCAAGAGTGTCACAGTCAGTGCTCCGGTTGTAGATAGCAAAGGCCGCAAGATACTTAAGACCGTTACTTCAAAGAACGGAAATAAGTATGAGGTTGTTGAGAGAGAAACTAAGACCGAACTTAAAACGGTTGATAGTCCCTCAAGGCTGGCCGCAAGACGTCTCATCATGAACTGGGTCTATAGGGTAAAAGATGAAAAAGGCAATACTATAAGCCTTACAAACAAATTATTTGATGACATTGCTCCAAAGTATAAGGACAGAAAAGGTGGCTACACCCATACTTACAAGCTTGGGGCAAGGAGAGGCGACGGTGCTGAAGTTGTCGTCCTTGAATTGGTTTGATTCAGAGAATGTCTATGGTTAATATAATGGAGAGCGGGGTGTACCGTTCTCCATTATTCACATTATAGAAGTAAGAAGTGAGAATCTTGCATCCGCCCTACCGGCAGTGTAATAAAATGGGCACAAGGTTCTCATAAGAATCAGAACTGTTACATCATATGACTACGGAACCTTTAGACGGCAAACTGTGCGAAAACTATCAATAGTATAAAATATATGCAAGTTTAGCGGCTGTGGCTTATTGCGATTTAGTGCTCCGTTACAACATACTGTTTTTAGTCGCGCTCGCTCCGCAATCCATGCTTCGCTTTGAATCGCAGCAACCACGCCGCTTATTTATGATTGTATAATCGAATATTATAACCTGCATGTTAAAACAATTTTTGCACAGTCTGGCAACATCATGAGTGCCGCTCAGGAATTTCATCCGGAATTTATTTGCGGTCGCTGCGCAATCCTGCTTCGCTTCACGCATGGCGTCGCCAGCGGTTCCTAACAATGTGAGAAGTGAGATGTGAGAAGTTTTTTCATAGTCTGATTCAGCTTAATGTTTGACAGAAATACAGAAGCAAGGGTTCAAAAAAGATATTTGCAGCTGCTGCAAAAGGAATTTGAAGAATTGCCCCTTGTTCTCAGGGTGAAAATCATGAATGCGATAATAAAAACAGATGATGTTTATTATGAATATATAACACCGAATGATGACTTTGGTGTTCAAGCAGTTAAAGGTGTTTCCATGACTATTGAGCCAGGGAAATTTGTTGTTGTCCTGGGCCGCAACGGTTCGGGAAAATCTACGCTGGCAAGACTATTGAACGGTCTTCTGCTTCCGCGGAAAGGAACTGTGATCATTGACAGCATGGATACCCATAATGATGAGCTGATCTGGGAGGTCAGAAAAACTTTAGGACTGGTTCTTCAAAATCCCGACAATCAGATAGTGGCTACCACTGTTGAAGAGGATGTAGCTTTTGGACCTGAAAATTTGGGGATACCACCGGCTCAGATAAGAGAAAAAATAGATAGATCCCTCAGGCTTGTGGGGATGGAAGCATATGGTGAGCATTCTCCGCATATGCTCTCAGGAGGGCAAAAACAAAGGATAGCAATTGCCGGCATACTTGCGATGGAGCCTAAATGTATTGTTTTAGATGAAGCGACATCAATGCTTGACCCTCACGGACGCAGAGAGGTAATGGATGTTCTGAAAAAGCTGAACCGTGAAAAAGGCATCACAATCGTACTTATTACTCATCATATGGAAGAAGCCATAGAGGCGGATCAGGTCATGGTTATGGAGGACGGAAGACTTATTTTAAAAGGAACTCCCAGGCAAATATTTGAAAATGTCGAAGAAATAAGAAGAGCAGGTCTTGATGTACCGCAAATAACAGCCTTGGCCTATAATTTAAAAAAAAGCGGAATCAAAATAGACAAGCTTCCTTTGAACTTAGAAGAAATGGCCAAAACTATTAAAGGGCTATTAGGAAACAAAAAAGGCTGCAAAGAGCATTATTCCGCATGGAGTAATCAGGAAGCAAAAAGCCCTGCAAAGGTTGGCGAACCAATAATAAAGGTTCGGGATCTAAGCCATATATATATGCAAGGGTCTTCATTTGAACAAAAAGCTCTGACAGATATCAACCTGACTGTGAATAAAGGTGAAATTTTGGGAATCATAGGGCAGACAGGGTCTGGGAAATCCACGCTGGTTCAGCATTTTAACGGGATTCTGAAGCCTGTCTCAGGGACAATTGAGGTAGATGGTCTAAAGGTAGAGGGAAAGCAACTCAAAGAGCTAAGAAAAAAAGTCGGGCTTATTTTTCAATATCCTGAGCATCAGTTATTTGAAGAAACAGTATATAAGGATATAATTTTTGGTCTCACCAGGCAGGGAATGACCGATGACGAGATAAAGAAAAGAGTTTTTCATGCCATTGATATTCTTGGAATTTCCCCGGATCTTCTTGATAAATCACCCTTTGAGCTTTCAGGAGGGCAAAAACGAAGAGTGGCAATAGCAGGCGTTTTGGTAATGGAACCTAAGGTACTGGTTCTTGATGAGCCCACGGCAGGTCTGGATCCTCATGGGAGTTCGGAAGTTTTTAAAATACTTTCTAACCTGAATAAACAGGATGGAACCACCATAATTATCATATCCCACAACATGGAGGAAATTGCGGCTTTCTGTGACCGGGTCGCGGTAATGCATAAAGGAAGGCTTATTTATTGCGATGAAACTGCAAAAGTCTTTTCCAGATACGAGGAACTAAAAAGCTATGGCCTGGATATTCCTAAAATTACCGAGCTGTTCAGGGTACTTTATTATGCGGATTACGGATTTCCTGAAACTGTGCTCACAGTAGATGAGGCAAAAAATTATATTACTCAGATCATAAGTACGGATGGGGGAGGTGCCGAACAATGATTGGAAATATTTCTTTAGGACAATATATCCCCGGTACTTCAATACTCCATCGTCTTGATCCGAGAACAAAAATATTCTGGACCATACTGCTTATGATAGCTACCTTTTTGATAGAATCATGGCCCGAATATGTGATGATGGGTGCTATAACATTAATATTGCTTTTAATAAGCGGTGTACCCATCAAACAATCCATAAAAGGGATAAAGCCTCTTTTATTTATACTGGCGATAACTGCTATTCTCAATATATTTTTTACAGGCGGTACGCCCATATTTGCAATAGGGCCGGTGAAAGTTACTTATGAAGGAGTTTTTGCAGCAGTAAAGCTGTTTTTAAGATTGGTAATGCTTGTAATAACTGCTTCGCTAATGACTTTTACCACTACACCTATGACCATGACAGA
>JBMNTI010000029.1:0-22415 GCA_050945655.1 Acetivibrionales bacterium
GGCTCATTGTCAAGGGGACCGTGGAATAAATGCGGAAACAAGGCTAAATATAGTCCGATTAGAACACTGGTATATTCTTACTATTGGAAAAATTAATAAATTGCCCACGTGTACTTGACACAAACCACAAGAGAAAAGTTGATTCCGGACTTACTAAGCCTATGATATACTAATAATTGTCGATATGAATGGAGTCTAAAGCCTATTCACCAAGTATGGTTATTTATACGGATGGGGTGAGCAGATGGAAAGATTAGCGAATGTTGAAGCTGTACAAAGAATGCCGTGCCCGATACCTTCTGGAAAATTAGCAAGAGCAAAGTAAGGACTATATATAACAACACCTTCTTCCGGCTGACTTGTTTTGTTTCCGTTTTCACGACATTTTCACCTCCACAGAAACCCGCCTTATTAATGACCTCATTTATTCTTCATGACAAGAGTCGTTTCCATAGCTATCTTTGCTGTCAGCGTTTCACGATTCAGTTTTTTATATTAGTTCTGTCGGGATTGCCCGAGGAGTCGGGCCAATTCTGACAGAGAGAAGTGTTTTTCTTTACATAACTGTTTAATTAGCCCAGATGTAGTCATAGCTGTTACCTTCCATGCATATTGTATACCATTTGGTTTCCATCCTCAAGATGCGGTTGCAAATTGTGTAAATAAAGAGCGCAAGCACTATAACTTACACCCTTTGTTTGCATATTTTCGTGGTGGCATTATTTCGCAATTTCCTTTCCGCTCTTGAACCGAAACACTATACTGCTATCCCGCTGAACGATTGCGATGTTCTCCGTTATGAGAAAAAACTGGAGAAAGAAGTATTTAATAATGCTATTGGCTGTTATATAGAGGATTCAAAGAAAAACATAAGAAAACTGTTTGATTATGCAGAAATATTTAATATTAAGAATAAAGTGCAAACACGTATAGGGATGTGGTTATAATGGGAAATATTGAAGCTTCAGTCATAGCGAGACTTAAAAATAAATCAAAAGAACAAGGTATTCCAATTTAATAGCACCAATTTGTCACCGTTTTACAGCAAATGGAATAAATTATGGAATATATTTACTATTCACAAAACAAAAATTAAAACCCCTCGCAGAGCTCAGTGTTTGCAAGGGGTTTGGCGGAGAGTCAGGGATTCGAACCCTGGATACCCTTACAGGTATACATGATTTCCAGTCATGCGCCCTCGTCCAACTAGGCGAACTCTCCGTGTATAATTATTCGATTTTTATGCGGTTTTCAGGCGCTTTTACATTATTTCCAGTCGTGCGCCTTAGACCAGCTCAGCCATCTCTCCATAGCCTTTTTTATGCGCTTTACCGGGTTTTGACCAGCATGCTTGAATATTGTAACACAGGCATTTTGCTGAGTCAAGCGGTTTCAGTGACGGTTTCCGGCATAGAAATAAAACGGTACATTTACACGGCAGACTGTGTTAATACTGTTTTACTATGCAAATATCAAAGTTTGCCGGAGGAGCAGACACAATAATAAACGAGTTTGAAGATGAGCAAAAAGAGAACCCGCATGCATATTACTGCATTAGTGGAAATGATTGTATGGGGGGAGAATCTGACTACAGCTATATAATGCCTGCTGTTTTCGAGTCTATGTAAAAGGAGCAAAGGGAAAAATGTAACTTAACAAAGCTTACCGTAGAATATATTGCCGGTTGATACATAGTTTTTCCGGTTGAAGCACCGAATCCTGCTTGAGATGCATGATCTCTTGCCGGATTGAATGCCTCGGTGAAGCTTTTATTGAATATTTATATTTCATCATCTCCTTCAGTGTCGTACGGCCAATCAATAATTCCGCCGAGATCAAAGACCTTGGTATAACCCATGTTAATAAGTTCCTTTGCCGCTTTTCTGCTTCTGTTGCCGCTTCTGCAATAAACTATTATTGTCGTTTCTTTGTCGGGAACCACATCGGTAATCCTGTCTTTTATCTCATAATCGGGAATAAGCACGCTGCCGGGAATACGAAGTACCCGGAATTCCTCGGGAGTGCGAACATCTATTAGGATAGGCTTACTACCGCCCTTTATCAGTTCCAATGCATCTTTAGGTGAAATATTCGTATAGCCGATAACTTTTGCACAGCCTAATATGGATAGTAATGAGGCTCCAAATATCCATAACAACATTTTTTTTGTTTTCTTCATATAATCACGTCTTTCTAATTGTTTTTTTATCCCGACTTGTAATTTGTCCATTAAATTTATATTTATATTATATAATCTGTCCAATTTTTTATAAGTGATTATGTTACAATTTTTTGCTGTAAAATAATTTAGCAATATATTACCAAATTTGGCTCTCATATTATGAAAACTTTTTACTGAAATCCAGGCATAAGGCTTTTTTACTACAATAGAGTATGGAAAAAGTTTTTTTATAAAACTAACGGCGGTTGAGCAAAAAGCGCATGAATAAAGGAATACAGCCGACGAAATAGTTCTAAACTGCTCATGGAGTGGTTTTCTAAAAAAAAATTTTAATTTTTTTCGTAAAAAAGATGGCTTTTTATGTTGCTTTATGAAATAATATGGGTATAAATTAGATGGCATATCGTGCCAGAAATATCCGAAAGGAGAGTTGACATGAATAAGGCAGATCTTATTGATGCAATTGCCAAGAAGGCGGAAATGACAAAAAAGGACGCTGGTATAGCATTGGATGCAATCATCGAGAGCATTAGCGGATCTTTAGTAAAAGGTGAAAAGGTTACCTTGGTCGGCTTTGGTACTTTTGATGTTAGAGAACGCAAGGCTCGTACCGGTGTTAATCCTCGCACAAAAGAAAAGATTAAGATTCCAGCTTCCAAAGCTCCTGTTTTCAAAGCAGGTAAAGAGCTGAAGGAAAAAGTTGCTGCAACAAAAGGAAAGAAGAAATAGGAAACATACAACAAAAAAAGCGGCCAAAAGAGGCTGCTTTTTTTATGTAAAGAGGAGATTTGCCATGAAAAGGAGAGCAATTATTGCATTTATCGTAATAGCCTCTTTGCTAGCAGTTTTTGTTATATGGAATATAGGGATTATAATTAATCTACCAAATATCCTGGTACTAATAAAATGTGAATACTTGTATAAGACTTCAAATGAGCATGTTATATTAGAAAGTGCGTCAAGCGAGATCGAAAATTCAATTATAAAATTTAAAGGATTAGAATTTAAACATAATTTTGACCATATTATCTTTGAGGAAAAGCGCGAAAATGATTATATTATAGAATTTGATCAACAAAAGCGCTTGGTAATTCATATAGATAGTTACCCTCTAATTGAGCCCTTAAACGATAATGCAAAGAAGCTTATTGCTGATTATTATGGTGAGGATACTATTAAAAATAACTTCAACATTATGAAGAAAGCTTTAGAAATTACACCAAACGATATTACATGGTTCAGTTTTTCACAGAAAAAAATTCGGCAAATATGTGGTTATTACTAACAAAGCATCAAATGCCTACAAACCCTAGCCATGGGGAAATACTCTGGTTTAAAACGAATAACGTTCAGGGTTTCCAAACCGGGACACCGGAACTAGAAAAAAATATACTTTTGCACTTATTTGATCCGAGAAGTAATACAGAAAACTCCTACACAATATTTTTATTTGGTTCTTTTACCCAAAGCGAAATCGATATAATGCTGGATAGTATAAAATTATGCTTAACTGCATCCTGACTACCCTATTATTGAAATCTATCCGTTAAACTTCCCGGGAGTTTGTTTTGTTATGCAAAGAGAAATCAACAATACCCTGTCGGAACATGTTTGTTTAGTGTAAAATTATATTTAATAAAAGCATATTGAACAAAGGGGCGAGAAGAACGAATAGCTTGATATCGGTTAAGAATGTATTTAAAAACTACAAGAGTAGGAAAGCCTTGAAGGATATCTCCTTTGAAGTAATGGAAGGAGAGGTTCTCGGCATTATAGGCCCGAATGGTGCGGGAAAGACGACTCTTATTTCCCTGCTGGCTACCATTAACAAGCCGGAAGCCGGGAAAATATCAATTCGTGGAGCGGACATACTGAAAAGCCCCGACAGCATTAGAAAGCAATTAGGCTATGTCCCCCAAGAGACAGCTTTATACCCGATGCTGACTGCAAATGAGAATCTGGACTTTTGGGGCGGGATATATGGACTTGAAAAATCCCTAAAAAAAGAAAAGATTGACCGGGTATTAAAACTTTTAAAGCTTGATGAAAGAAAAAATGACAAGGTTAAGACTTTTTCAGGGGGTATGAAGAAAAGGCTTAATATTGCGGCTTCACTTCTGCATGACCCTGAAATTCTGATAATGGATGAACCGACTGCGGGTGTGGATTTACTTTCCAGAGCTACAATCGCGGAACTGATTCAAAGCCTAAAAAAAGCCGGACATACAATAATTATTGCCAGTCACCATATTGATGAACTGGAAGTATTGTGTGACAAGGTTCTTGTCTTACGGGAGGGCTCCCTGCTTTATTCCGGCCCGGTGAAGGATATCTTAAAAGCTGCAGGCACCGACAACCTTGAACAGCTTATGCTCAGGCTGGAGGAGGATTAAATGTCAGGATTGGCCAACATGTTCAGGAAAGATCTGAAAATTATTCTCAAGGACTATAAGGTGCTGTTTTTGCTTTTTATTCTGCCCATTCTTACTATTCTGATTTTTTCGGTCGGATTGTCTCCCTTGCTTGAGCATAACGCTTTTATCGAACCGTTCCGGATAGTGCTTGTGGATAACGAGGGGTCAGCCTGGACGAGTCTTTTGGCAACTCAGCTGAGAAATCTTGAGGTCGTAGATAAAGTAATATTTGCAGATGAAGAAGAGGCAAGAAGGCTTATTGAAAATCAGGAATTGGCCGCAGCCATAATAATCCCGGAAAACCTTTCGGAAAGTATTGATTATTGGGCACCTCAGGCAGGCAGGGTAATGGGGTCCAACCTCTTATATCTGCAATCCCGGCTTGTTAAAAATATTGCTTATGTGGGTTCCGAAACAGTATCATCCGGTTTGGCGTCTCTTAATGTAATCTATAATATCGAGGCGGCTAACGGCTATGCCGCCGAAGATATATATAAAGAGATTGGCAGGGCTTTTGAAGCTTTCATAAATATCGTATTAAACCGAAAAGCCATAATTTCGGAGGAAAGATTTTATAATAGCGACACTAATCCGGTAATATTTTATGCATTTTCGTTACTTTCCATATTCATCATGTATTCCTCCATCCCCTGCATGAAGCTGCTTACTGACGAAAGGCAGCTTGGTATTCTTTCAAGGCTTAACACTACACCGGTAAAAAGCAGGGTCACTGTAGCTTCAAAGCTGATGGTCTCATTTTTAATTTCTGTCGCCCAGTTCCTTGTAATTATGATTCTGGCGATAATTGTTGAAGGCGGTTCAATGATAACAAAATTAGGGACTATGGTTCCTGTTTTTATAGCCACCTCACTGGCGTCCGGTGCATTCTCGATTCTTATAGCAGGAATTTCATCCTCAGGAAGCGCTGCCGATTTGATTGCGAATCTGTCTATCCTGTTAATGGCAGTGGCCGGGGGAAGCCTGTATCCGCTTTCGTCACTACCTGCCTCGTGCAGACAGTTGAGTGTTCTTACCATTAACCGTTGGTCTACCCAAGGCCTGTTGAATGCCTTGAATGAAGGTAACCCGGCTGCAATACTGGAAAGCACAGGTGCGCTTATAATCCTTGCTCTCCTTTATTTAACAGGGGCTTCTTTGATACTGAGTTTAAAACGAAGGAGGATGGCAGGATGAGATTTATAAGTATTCTAAAAAACAGACTGAGGGTTCTTTTCTCGGACAAATTGTTCATACTTGCCATGCTTATTCTGCCGGTTTTACTCTCCCTCATTGCAGGCTACGCCCAAAGGAGAGAAAAGCTGGGATATATCCCCGTAATATTGGTAGACGAGGATAATACGGAATATTCGGCGCTGTTATACGATAGGATGTCGAAAAAAGAAGGCTTGAAGGTAAACACCGGAACACGTGAATTCGCTTTGGAGCAGTTAGAGAAAAGCAACGCGGAGGCCGCTGTCATTATAGAAGCGGGCTTTCAAAAAGAGCTGCAAAAAGGGCGGCTCAATGAGCTGATAACCTTTATCAAGCTGCCGACCTCCTATTCGGCGGAGCTGTTAAAAGAAATAGTGTGTTCTCAGGTATTGCGTGTCTACGGAGGGGATTTTACCTATAATTGGGTTAATGAAAGCCTTGAAGAGGATGGCAAGGCGGTGTCCATATCCAGGAAGGATACTACCGCGAAAGTTGAAGAATACTGGAATCCGCAGCCTCTAATGACTATTTCTTACGAAGAAATTAAAGTTGATCCCGTAAAAGAAAGCGCCATAACCATACCTCCTTATGCAGCGGCATCTTTAGGGCTGATGATTCTTTTTATTATGTTTGGCTTGCTGTTTGGGAGCGGATGGCTATGTGAAGAGAAGGTTAACGGAACCATACGGAGAGTAATGTCTGTCAGGGGTTCGGTGATGCCGCTTGTTACAGGGAATACGGCAGCTTTGTTTCTGATGGGGGCATTTCTGACCTTGGTTTTTGCAGGAATGCAACGGGTGTTCTTCGGAACGGCTTTGATATCGGGATCTTTGACGATGCTGGTTATCGTCGCTTATATTTTATGTACCGCCTCCATAAGCATGTTCTTTTCTACAATTTTCAGAACCCCTCACCAGCTTCAGGCATCGGCACCTGTAATAGCTTTGGTTACAGGTATAATGGGAGGATGCCTTTGGAACTTTGCGGGGGTACCTAAATCTCTTATTACGTTGGCTCTTATGACACCACAGGGTTGGGCGCTGCGGGCATTGACCGATTTATATGCCGCCCCGGAAAAATCAGGGACGGTATTACCGGCAGTGTTGATATTGTTTTTAGGAAGCGTTATTCTGCAGCTTCTTTCGTATATCGGTCTTAAAAGAGCTGTCCGAGATTAATGCAGGGAATGCTCCCCCTACTTATGGGAAGAGAGAAGTAGACTTTCGGTGCAGGTTAAAATGCACCGGTGAGCTTCGACAAAGCACCAATGTTAGTAATAATTTCTTCGGTCAGCCAGCCGAAGTCTTCTTCTGTGGCAGTCTTAATATCAATTACTTCGTCGGACTCAGGGATAGTAACTTCATTCCCGTACTCGGATTCGGTTTTAAAATAGAAACCAATTTCCGTATTATTAAAGCTTAAAGTAGGAGTGCTCATTGTAAGAGTTCCTTTATAGTCACTTTCAGTTATAAGATTATCCGCATTTCTAAGCTTATCACCGTCAAAAGATAATTTTGCAGTGTTCTTTTCTATACCGCCGGGAGTTGTTATCTCCAACGATAGATCAAGATTAATTTTATGTTTTATCTCTTTTTTGCTCGCTATTTCTTCATCAGAATTAAAAGCTATAGAAAATTTTATCGGATTATCGGATATATCCTCAGCCCCGTCAAATTTTATGACAATATCATTCAAATCATTGGCTTTATCATAATCGTGCTTTATAGCAAAAACAGTTTTGGCATTTTCGCATCCGTTTGTATATTTAAAGTCAAAGGATTGGCCTTTTATCCTCTGTTCCAGTGTAAAGAGCGTATCTTCCGAATCGGCGTCTCCTTTATATGAGACTATGTATTTGACTATGTCAAGACCGTCAATATATATCTTGATCTTAAGTTCTCCCGGATCCTCGCTTGCTTCTATTATTTTTTCCATTTCAGAAAGTAAATCCATATATTCAGCTTTACTCAGTTTATCCCTTATCCCTGATTTGCTTATTAATTTCCCTATATATGAGCTTTCTTCGAGTATGCTAAAGTACTTGTCCATATTGGCAAAAGTAAGGTTATAAAAGGAATCATCGGTCTTAAGAAGATTTACAATAGTCATAGCAGACTTTTTCTGTCCTTCTCCATCAAGACTGATGGTGATTTCCTGACACTTTTCTGTTTTGCCCAAAACTTCTGTGGGAACGCCTCTATTAATTGTCATATCATTATCGTCGATACTATGGACTATCTCTTTAGAATAATTAAACATAAGGTTTTTTAGATCTTTTCTGTCGATTCTGATTTCTTCTGTGGCTCTGACGTGTAGCCAGGGATTCATAGCTTCCAGGGCTTCCAACCCCTCATCCGGGATATCAGGCGAAAATTTTGAAAGAGTCTTAAAGTCTTTTAAATCACCAACCAGAGTCTTGTTTGTTAATTCGTCAATACCTATGTAAAACCTGGTATCGTCAAGAGACAATCTGGTTGTTAGTATTGGGTTTAATAAATAGTTTAAGCTTAGACGAGAGGTGAACTTTTTGTTTTTATAGTCGGTGGCAAAATCATATTTAAGGGAGATATTATTAATGGCCTTTATTATCTCATCCGATGAATCATCAGGGATCAAATCAGAAAGGAGCGAACCAGAAATAGCCTGACCAAAAAGACTTTTGTCCAGTGAAAGCCCCATTTTGGTTTCTTTTTGAATAGTACTTTCAACAAACGGCTCAAAGCGCTTCTCATACAGGTCAAGATTTTTATCAAGCATCTTGTAGCTTTTAACTGTGCTTGAGTAGCCTGCAGTCATTAAGATATATTTTGCAGGTAAAAAAGTATGGTAGCCCAGTACGATAATTCCGAAAATTAATATTATTGTCGCTACTATGATAATTGGGATCTTAAGCCAGATGTGCTTTCGCTGTTTTGAGGGTGCGGTCATATCCAGGGAATCATTTCCACTTTCCATATTATACTTATTATCCTTTCGAGGTTTTTATGTTATATATTCTAACATTTATTACAATAACATATTATTTATAATAAAGAAACTCAAGATAGAAACCGGCGGGCAACAGCAGCTATACCGTTTATATTTAATGTTATTGAGAGCTTTCGTATAGCATTTCGTAACAAAAGAGAAACACACAATTAATACAATTAAATTATATCAGGTATAAGATTTATGTTAAGCTTTTCTTAGAAGCTCTTTTTATTATTTGGAGGGTCCATACATGAGAAAAAAATTTTTAAGAGTACAGAAATCACTAATATCTTTATTCCTTTGCTTTATTCTATTATTTTCGTATTTTGCCGAGAACATTGCTCTGGCATATGTTTCAGACTTCGGCACTACATTTATCTTCCATAATGAAGAGAGGACTATAGCCGAAGGTGTTGTTCTAAACCGTTGGAGTGGCAGAAATGGCAATGACTCCAACAAGACAGGTCAAACTATAACCTTCAACCCCAAGACTTCGGATGCCATGATAATTGCGGCCTACGGAAATAGTGTAGCAAGTCGTGCTACCTTAAGCAGCATGTCAAAAATAGAAGAACAAAAACATGGAGCCTCAATAATAGGAGGAATAAACGGGGATTTCTATTACACAGAGAATGGTGTTCCCATAGGTTTATTGATACAAAACGGAAAGCTCATAAGCTATAGCAATACTAAATGGAATGCCGTCGGATTTAAGCAGGATGGTACGGTTGTCATTGATATGCCGAATCTTGAGATGTACTATGAGGCCAATGGTAAAAAATATTCATTCGGTAATTTTAACAAGAATCAGAATGATTGGGGTCCTTATCTTTACAGCAGCGACTTTGGACCGAATACAGGAAGTAACGTACCCAGTCTGGAGGTTATTCTTGATATCATCGAGGGAGATCTTAAAATAGGCGGAGCAGTAAGAACAAAAATAACCGGTATTAAGATTAATGCAAAAGCTACTCCAATAGGAGAAAACCAGCTTGTCCTATCAGCGAAAAACGGGAAAAGCGGGTTCAGCTCAATGGCGGATTTCAGAATGGGAGACGAAATTGTGTTCCATTTCAACGATCCTGAGAATAAATGGACCAATGTAAACCAAGCCGTTGGCGGAGAGCGGATACTGATAGATAGCGGGGCAATTGTAAGCGGATTACCTACATCAAACTATAATCCTTCCACTGCTGTCGGAGTTAAGGCAAACGGAGAGGTGGTGTTTTATCAGGTTGATGGGAGAAGCTCCCTGAGCCAGGGGGTTTCCAGTACCGAAGTGGCTCAGTTTCTTTACAAATTAGGTTGCGTAAAAGCTTTGCAATTAGATGGCGGCGGCTCGTCGGCAATTATAGCCAGGCTGCCCGGCCATTCAAGTCCGGGTCTCCTTAACAATCCGTCGGATGGGAGAGAGAGAGCGAATTCAAACAGTCTTATCCTTGCTTCAAAGCATAGTGTTGCCGTAAAGGAAGGAGAAAAACCCGAGAGTACGGAGGCAAAGAAGCTGCATGTATATCCGGGCAAAGTATATACCCTGCCAAAGGCAATGGTGCAGTATTCGGTTCTGGCAACCAATGAACACTATTTGCCCGCGAAATTACCAGAACCAATAGATTGGGTAACGGGCACAGGCACTATTGATGAAAAGGGTAATCTTACCGTGGGAGAGGTGCCCGGCAACTACTATGTTATGGCTTATAAAGAATTTACCACAGGCAGTTCGTCAATTACGGTGCTGGATAATGTAACCTCCCTCAAACCGTCAAAAAGTGTTATTACGCTTCTTCCGGGAGATGTCATTGATCTGGATTGCGAGGCTTATTATTATAATATAAAAGTAAACAGTACCGATAGATCGTTTAACTGGCAGGTTGAGGGAAACATCGGCACCATTACGCAGGACGGCGTATTTACCATGGCTGAAAATGCCGTTGGAGATGGACGTATAGTTGTCAAGTACGGTAATACGGCCGCTTATATTGATGTTGTAATCCCGGCGACGCCGAATGCGATTGAGGATTTCGAAAGCGCAATTGAATGGGGATATTCAACTGTAAGGACTAAATCGGCAAATGTTTCGATAATTCAAGACAAGGAAATGGCAAGATCGGGCAGTGGGTTATTGAAACTTGATTATGACTTTACTCTTGGTGCGGGTGTAGAAAAGGGTGTAGCGGGTGTTTACGCATTCATGCTGGATCCCAATACAAAGGAGAAGACCGAGCTTACAATAAACAGAGAGCCTGTTGCTATCGGAATGTGGGTATACGGAGATAACAGCAAAACCTGGCTTCGCGCAAGCGTTAAGGACGGAAGCGGCCAGAGCTTTTACATTGATTTTACTCCCGAATATAAGCCTGTTGAGGGAACAGGAGGTATTGACTGGATCGGCTGGAAATATGTCGAGGCAAAAATGCCGAGCGGCAGAAAAGGTCCTTTTACCTTAGAAACGCCGATAAGAGTCATGTGTTCCAGGGATGAAATGAGAACTAAAGGAACATTGTATTTTGATCAGATTCGCGCAGTGTACACCGGGGATGATATAGTTCAGGCACCAGTAGTTAAGATTACATCTCCCGCCGACAAGGCCGTAATTAAGACAGGCAGGTTCCCGCTTACCGCAGAAATAATCAAGGGGGCAAATGCAGCCGCGATTGATCAAAATAGCGTAAAGGTAATGCTTGACGGAGCGGAGTTAACCAATCTTTCAATTGAAGGAACCGATAACGTATTGATAAAAGGGGAGCTTGGCTCAGAGATCAATTTGGCTGACGGCTATCATAGCCTTACCGTAAACTTTTCCGATATGGCCGGAAATAAAGGTACTCATACCATTACCTTCACAGTAGATGCGGGAGCGCCTCAGGTAATAGCAAAAACAGATTCGACGGTTGTCGAAGGAGGCAGTTTTGCAACTACTATAGACATTAAGAATCCGAAGAACCTGAAAAAGATATATGTGGATTTTGAATATGATACAGAAAAAATAGAGCCGGTAGATCAGGATAGTTCTGCGCCGGGAATTCAACCGGCATTGGAGACCTGGGCTGCGAAGGGAAATGTTATAGCCAACCGGATCGATGAAAAAAACGGCAGGGTTCTTATAGTAATCGATAACCTGACCAATTTATCAACCGCCGACGCATCAAAACTGTGTACCGTAACCTTCAGGGCCAAGGCTACTTTTGGGGATGAAACAACGATAAAGCTCCATCTTGGAGCCATGATAGTAGGGGACAGCGTAAAAAGCCAGCGGTTTATCCTACCGGAAATGAAGGTAAGCCTTGATTACCCGTTACTGATAAATGCAGAAGGGATAAACCCCGGAGAAACGACAACAATAACAGTAACCGACACAAGCGGGAATCCTGTTGAAGGCGCCGAAATTTATCTGAATGATCTTTCTTTCCCGTTCTGGCAAACCGATAAGAACGGCCAGGCGGTTACAAGCATCCTAACTCAGCTGTTGGACGGAAATCCACTGAGCATCCGTGCGAAGAAAGGGGATTTAAAAAGCAAGCCTTTTGTTCTGGCCGAATAGAGTTACTCAGCGGCGGTCGTCCTCAAAAGCGGCCGCCTTATTTTATTGAGGAACTTTGCATTCGGTGGTCTTTCCTCTAACTCGTCAATAACCTTGCACCCACCTTAATAATGTTACCAGATTGTGCGGGTGCAAGATTCTCGCTTCGAACGCCTCTAAGCACCTTGCTTAAACAGATCAGCCATTCCGGTAAGCGACATGGCTCCGACTTCGCTCCGCCATGTCCCGGCGAGAGGTTTTTGGCTCGCGGGTCGCTCATACTTTTCCAGCATAATCTTGGTGCGGCGATCTTTCCTGCGAAGTGGCCGGCTTATCTTGCCGAAAACCTTGCACCCGCTTAACAATGTTTAACATGAATAGGAACAGTTGTTGATGTCATGCGTGAAGCGGAGCAGGATTGCGTAGCGGCCGCGAATAATCTCCGGATGAAATTCCTGAGCGGCACGCATGATATCGACTAAAGGTTCCAGAGTTATACGAACCGCTGTCGACAGACTGTGCGAAAATTATCAGTCATATCAAATCTATGCGAGTTTAGCGGCTGTAGATTGCTGCGATTAAGCGCTCCGTTCCAACATCCAGTTTCTAGTCGCGCTCGCTGCGCAATCCATGCTTCGCTTTAAATCGCAGCAACCACGCCGCTTTTTTACGATCGCATAATCAAATTTTATAGCCTGCACTACATGTGTAAATAGTTTTCGTACTGTCTGCCGAACAAGAGATTAGCCTTAAGAATAATATATTACCAAAGGCTTTCCGGAGGGGTTTATGAATAAACGCAATTATTATAATTTTATTAATAAGCTTGCGCTAATAAGCTCCATTCTGGTACTGCTAGGCGATTTTATTGACTTCCTGGTAAGTTACCAGGAATATCGTGATGGTTTTTTAATTGAAGAAAATAAAGATGTAAGCAGACTAAAATAGCCGAAATTTATTTTGTGACTATTTTGGTTTTCAGAACGATATTAATATGCTATGGTTTAAGATTGATTTTCATAATCATGCGCAAACCTTTGAACGGAATAATTTAAACGTATTTCTATTTTGTCAGATAGTCGAAAATTTCTTTCAGGCTTTTTCCCTTTAAAGCGCTTTTTACACTCTGAACCTCCATATTTACAATTTCGGCTAATGCCTTTTGACCGAGAATTTCAACCGGGGCAAGATCATCGGTAAGGATAAGTTTATCATCAGTAATTTCCACAAGATTATTATCAATATACTTTGAAATACCATATAAATCGTGATCCTCACTAATTTGTGAGCGTATATTATTCTTATAGTTTTCAAGCATATGTTCATCGTCACTGACAAAAAGTAGCGAATTGGTTACCTGTGCCAAATCAGATCTGTATACTTTGTTGAAAATACTTTTAACCGTGTTGGCCAGATATTCAGGAACACCGGTAAAACTTCCCGATTTCATATTCACATTTACAATAAGGATACCGCCCGGTTTCAAATGTGCCTTAACGATCTCAAAAAATTCCTTTGTCGCCATATGAAAAGGCACCGTAATATCCTGATAAGCATCGGCCAGAATGATATCATATTTCTTTGCGTCGGGGGTAGAAAAAAAACTGCGTCCGTCATTAATAAAAATATTAGCCTCGTCTTCCTTAAGATTAAAATACTCCGAGGCTAAATCAGCGATTTTTGCATCGATTTCCACCGCATCGGTAGACACATTATGGATATATTTTTTCAGCTGTTTTGGAAAGGTGCCCGTACCCAGTCCCAGCACCAGAACATCCAATTCCTTTTCAGGTGACATGTCATGGATAAAATAAGGAGCCATAAGGGCATACTCGTAATAATAGCCCGACAGGGATCCGTCCTTTTTATATATAGACTGAACCCCGAAGGCCACGTTGGTTGATAGGATTATTGAATCATGGGTTTCTTCAACCTGAAGATAATTATATAAGGACTCCCCCTCGAATAATATGTTGCTTTTCCAGAAAGCATAAGAATCATTGAATGGGAAAAATATAAAAACCAGCAATAAAATTGCGGTTATTATGTTGCGCAACGCTTTTTTTCTTGTAAATAAAAAGTAAAGAGCACATACGACATTCAGAAGGAGAGCAAAGAGCAAAAAGGTCTTGCTTGTTCCTATATAAGGAATAGTAAAAAAGGTAGGTATAAATGTGCCGATTATACTTCCTATAGTTCCCATTGCATATATTTGGCCTGCTATACGCCCTTTATTATCGGTATCCTCAACACCCAGCTTTACAAGATAAGGCGAAACCATACCTAAAAGTATCATGGGCAGGGAGAAAATTGCTAAGCATGAAATGGCGGAGCCCATCACCACGAGATTATTTACCGGGAAAACCAGCATAAGCATTCCCGCTATAAGAGCTATTAAATATTTACTGATAAAAGGGATAACGGCAATCCATACCGAAGCGATCCAGATATAAAAATACAGGCGCCCAAGGCTTTTATGCTTATCTGCGCTTCTTCCGCCCAGGACATTACCGATACTCATGCATATCATAATAAGTCCGATAATGACCGACCATACAATTTGCGATGAACTGAAATACGGAGCCAAAAGCCTTGAGCATGAAAGCTCCACAGCCATTACGGACATGCCGGATAAGAAAGAAGTGATATAAAGAATAAGGTTGCTTTTCTTCATCGAGGTTTTCTCCTACTCTGTTTTATCATTTAGAAAATATTTTATCATAACCAGATATAATTCATATATTTAATTTGAGAGATATAATACCATAGCCGAAATAGCGGGAACATCGACGGTATTTCCGGTAAAATCCGAAATTGTTTCGGTTCCGGCCTTGTTTTCATTCACTACAATATTCCAATGGCCGTTTTGAGGCAAGGTAAGAGTTTGAGGATAAATCCCTGCATTATAGGCAACAAAAATAGTCTTCCAGGAATCATGGTAAGCATAATTATTAAGTGAAAATGAAATCACATGATCAGGTGAGGGATAGAAAACGAGATTTCTTCTTATTTCCTCGGCCTGTATCATACGGAATGCAGGATGGGCTTTTCTCAGGGCGATAAGCCCTTTATGGTAATAAAATACCTGCTGGTAACGGTATTTCAACGACCAATCGATCTGGTTGATTTCGTCCGGAAGATTATATGAATTGTGCTCACCTTTTTTGGTTCTCATCATATCGGTGCCAAGCATAAAAAACGGTATGCCTTGTGAGGTAAGAATGATTGCGGCTGCAAAATTGACAAGCCTTATATAATCGGGTTCTTTTAAATCAGGTCTACTGGCTGCAAATTTATCATAAAGGGTAAGATTGTCGTGGGAAGCGGTATAATTTACACAATGCCAGGGATATGACGCCCAGGCATACCCGGTGTAATTTACCTTTGTATAGTCGATGCCCGGATGGTATACGGCTCCTGCGACACCGAATTTAATGCCCTCTTTATACTTATAATTTCCCGTAATAAATCCGGTGCCTTCCTGATGAAAGGCCTCGCCTTTTATGGCATCCCTGGTGTTATCGTTAAAAAAGCCTATTTTGTTCAGCTTGGAAGCATTGGCCTTGGAGGATGCGTCATAGCCCTTCAATAATGAACAACCGCCTGCCCAGCCTTCACCGTAGAGCAATATGGAAGGACTGATTTTATCCAGTGCCAGACGTATATCGTTCATTGTTTCAATATCAATAAGTCCCATAAGGTCAAATCTGAAGCCGTCTATCTTATATTCCGACGCCCATCTTTTAACCGATGATATAATAAAATTCCTTACCATCGATCGTTCCGTTGCGACCTCATTCCCGCAACCCGAGCCATTGGAGAAGTTTCCCTGGAGGTCTTGACGGTAATAGTATCCCGGCACAAGCTTGTTGAAATCCGAATCGATTGTTTTATAAGTATGGTTGTAGACGACGTCCATAATTACCCCGATATTGGCTTCTTTTAATGCCTTTATCATCTGTTTCAGTTCAATGATGCGGGTATACCCGTTATGGGCATCGGTTGCGTATGAACCGTCGGGAACATTGAAATTAGTGGGGTCATAGCCCCAGTTGTATTGGTTGTCCAAAGGCTTGGTTTCGTCAACCGTAAAAAAGTCAAAAATCGGCATAAGATGAACATGGGTTATTCCCAGTTCAATAAGATGTGATAATCCTGTCGCCATATTTTCGAAGGAACGGGTATCCTTTTCCGTCAGACCAAGAAACTTTCCAGGATAGTTTGTCCCCGAACTGGGGTGTATTGTGATATCCCGGACGTGAATTTCGTAAACGACAGCATCGGTGGGGTTGGTCAACTCCTTATGACGGACATTACCCCAACCTTCAGGATTAGTCAGAGACGGATTTACCACCATACTTCGTCTGCCGTTTACTCCGGAAGACCTGGCATAAGGGTCGGCGGCCTCGAAAGTCTTTCCCATTATCATAATACTGAAGGTATAGTATGTGCCGGAAAGATCACCTTGAATACATGTCTCCCAGACTCCCTTTTCCTTGCGGGACATTTCGATTACATCCTTAAGACTGGGGCCGGAGCCGGTTTCATACAGGTTTAAAAATATTGCGGAGGCTGTAGGTGCCCATACCTTGAAACATGTGGAATCGGGGCTCCAATTTGCACCTAAATCGTCATTGTCATAGGTGAATAACATATCAAATTTCGGAGTGTCGTATATCATGCCGTAATCGACATAACCATTTCTGAAACCCGGTTTATACAACATATAAGTTGAACCGGGTATCATATCGTTTTCAAGGGATATCATGTATTCCCTGGAACCTCTGATAGGAGTAACATTCCTAACCGCTACCTCAAGACCGTTCTCAAAAACCTGAAAAGGCTCTTGTTCATGACTGTAATAGGCCGGAGCCTGAAGAGACACAAAAATTTCTCTGAAATTATTAAAGATAGCTCTTTCAAAACCGGGTGCAAGCTGCAATTCATCAATTGAGTTAAAGATCTCTGCAGTATCTTGAACTAAATAAATATCCTGGGACGAAGTTTTTGCATCATCTGATAATAAAAAATAGCGGTCTATATGAAGATCTCTTTCGTGCCATCCTCCTCGTCGGACGATAATACCAATTTCATTGCTGTCAAATCCTGAAACATCTATTTCGGCGATCTTAGATATTTTTCCAACCTCACCGTTTAAGAGTTCCTGTTTATTGAATATGAAAAGAGAGCCCTCTTGTCCCCTTTCCCACACCCAGAGATCCCAGCCTGTGTAGTCCTGATCATAGCGGTAATAGTGAATTCGAAGCATGCATATCCTCCCGGAAGTATGGTTTTAGGTTTGTATTCCCAACATTTAAAACCCTAAAAACTAATATGAATTATACCATATATAAGAATTATTATTATTGATAAAATAAATATACTTTGTTGATTAAATTATTACAACCGCTTTAATAAAAAAGGGAACGGCAGCAATAACCGTTCCCCGGGTAAACCGTATTGTAATTATTAACCTTTAAGTCTCTGTTCCAGGGCGGAAAGTTGGTTGTTAAGCTCCTTCGGAAGCTTTGGACCGTAGTTTTTGTAATGCTCCTTAATGGATTCGACTTCTTTCAGCCATTCATCACTTTTAACCTTAAGGATTTTCTCCAGAGCATCTTTACTGATGTCGAGGCCTTCGGTATCGATAGCATCAATAGTGGGGAGATAGCCAATAGGTGTTTTAACGGCTTTTCCTTCACCGGATACTCTTTCACAAATCCATTTAAGAACACGGCTGTTTTCGCCGTAGCCCGGCCAAATGAACTTTCCGTTTTCATCCTTGCGGAACCAGTTTACATAGAATATTTTCGGTAGCTTGCTCTCATCTGCTTTTTCACCTATATCAAGCCAATGCTGCAGATAATCGCCTACATGATAGCCGATAAACGGCAGCATTGCGAACGGATCACGGCGAACCTGGCCAATCTTATCGGATATAGCTGCGGCTGTAATTTCAGAGCCCATAATTGAGCCAAGGAATATACCATGCTTCCAGTCAAAGCTCTCATGTACCAGCGGAATAGTGCTGGGACGACGACCGCCTACTAATATTGCTGAAATTGGCACACCGTTCGGGTCTTCCCATTCCGGAGCGATAACAGGACACTGGCTGGCAGGAGCGGTAAAACGAGCATTAGGGTGAGATGCCGGCTTATCGGATTCAGGAGTCCAATCGTTTCCGTTCCAATCAATTGCATGTTCAGGAGCCGGTTTGCCGATACCTTCCCACCAAACATCACCGTCATCGGTCAAGGCAACGTTTGTGAATATCGTGTTCTTATCGATAGTATGCATGGCATTGGGATTAGAATCCATTGAAGTACCGGGAGCAACTCCAAAGAAGCCGGCTTCAGGGTTAATAGCGTAAAGCCGGCCATCTTTACCGAATCTTAACCAGGCTATGTCATCACCAATGGTTTCAACCTTCCAGCCCGGAATGGTAGGAACCAGCATAGCAAGATTTGTTTTGCCACATGCACTGGGAAATGCACCACAAACATATTTAACATCACCTTTAGGGCTTGTAATTTTTAATATGAGCATATGCTCGGCAAGCCAGCCTTCGTCACGGGCCTGAACCGAAGCTATACGCAGAGCGAAGCATTTTTTGCCCAAAAGAGCATTTCCGCCGTAACCGGAACCATAAGACCAGATTGTTCTTTCTTCCGGGAAGTGGCTGATATATTTTTGTTCCATAGGCGCGCAAGGCCATGCGACGTCTTCCTGCCCTTCTTCCAATGGAGCTCCTATAGAATGAAGACATGGTACAAATTCACCGTCATCACCCAATACTTCTAACACATCTTTGCCCATACGGGTCATAATGCGCATATTTACAACAACATAAGGACTATCTGTTAATTCAATGCCGATTTTTGAAGCCGGTGAACCAACAGGTCCCATTGAGAAAGGTATTACATACATTGTACGGCCTTTCATGCAGCCGTCATAAAGAGCGGTCATAGTTTTTTTAAGCTCGTCAGGATCGATCCAATTATTTGTAGGGCCTGCGTCATCCTGGGTCTTAGAAGCAATATAGGTTCTGTTTTCAACCCGGGCGACATCCGAAGGATGGCTGCGGAAAAGATAACTTCCGGGACGCTTAGCCAACTTTATTGCCGCGCCTGATTTCACCATTTCTTCCAGCAGGCGATTATTCTCTTCTTCAGATCCATCGCACCAATAAATCTCATCCGGCTTACAGAGGGCAGCCATTTCTTTTACCCATGCATCTAGTTTTTTGTTCATAGTATATTCTCCCTTCGGTCACGCATTGTAAAAGCATTCGCTTCCATATAAATTTATCATTATTCCAATTTTGCGCGATTACTCCTATTATACATTAAGAGAAAAAATTTTGAAAGAGTAATAATATAATATTTCATATTTTTATCATTTAATTGTATTGATAAACATACAAAAAAATGCATATTGTGCTAAATATAAGCTTTTTAAAAAGGAAAACATTTTTATGAAGAACCCTGAAAGGTGCAAGACTGGTTTTGTACAATTTCATTTTTGCACGTCATAATATATTTCCGGATTATATTTATCAGGATTATTACAATAATCATTGATACCCATACTGCAAGATGCTCGGGTATCATTTGTCATATTGAAAATTAGTATAACCAGATATGCGGATATAAACAATGCCGCTATGAAAATAAAAATGTTGTGGTAAATTTCACCGTTAAGATATGCAAAAATGTAGCTGGCACCGTTAAAGGATGCATGTAATAGAATACACGGGTATAGGGATTTATATCTTAATTTTATTATGGCCAATAAAGCTCCGAAAAAAGTCGCATAGCATATCCACAAAATCTGGCCGTGCATGAGCCCGAAAATCACAGTTTGTATAACAAGGGCAACGATTACAGGCATACCTCCTTGCAGGCTTCCCATTATCAGCCCTCTATATAGAACCTCTTCCAGTACGGGGGCAGCTATTACAACCGATAAAACCTGCACTACGGTGATTTCATCACCTAATAGGCTTATAGCGTCGACATATTCATGAAAAACATGTTCCGGTATGGGAAGGTAATTAATAAGATGGGAAATAAAAAGGTTAAGAGTTAGTCCCAATACTATGACAGGCCAGGTTTTTTTAATAGAAACAGGATATAGTTCAAGCCTTTCTTTTAAAGATTTTTTTGAGATTAATATTACCAGCCAGAATACAAAAAGTGTTATTACAGCGCCTATTGAACTAAGAAGCAATGCGTTTTCGTAAATTTTGGATTCGATTATTCTCGGTAGTGATATTATTATTTCGGGATTAGCAATAGCTTTTATACCCTCTTTAAGACCAACAAAAATACCTCCTATGAATAAAACAAGGATATTTATGACAAAATATATAGCGAAATATCCTACTGCAGCACCGATTCCTTTAAAAAACTTTTTCATACTTCCTCCTTGAATGGTGTCTACATAAGTTTATCATATAACCGGCTTAATATATACCAAAAATTCATAGCGGCACGGCGAATTCATGAACCCAGTTTCTTCCTACTCTCTTTCAAGAGATTTTTTTAAATGGCCCGATGGCATATAGTATTGTCAGAAATGAGTAATGGCCATATTAAAGAATAACTGACCGAATCATATTATCAAGAAAGCCGGAAATTCCTAAGTGGAGAAATCCCGCCACATAAATCTTACATAAAGCTTGTTTTTATCAAATGATCACGGTATTTAAAGTCCATGGTTGCTATAAACCGTTTCCCTTTCATGCTTTCCTTAGGATGGACTGTAGTATCTTTTTTAGCTGCATTGAACGCAATTCTTTTAATAAGCGCTAGGTTTTGAGGCGCATTTCCCTTTCGGGTTTTATTAGCATCATCTTTGTATGTTACATCCAAACTCCAATGAAAACTTTCTACTTGCCAATGGTTTCTAACGGCCTTTCCCAGTTGCTTAACTGTATTCACACTACCTATAAAATAAGCATTTTCGATGGATTTATTGCCGCCTTTTTCAACTTCCCTCAAAACCATGCCAACACCTTTTAGTCCTGCCCATTCCTTTCTAGCATCAAGCATCCATTGGATATCTTGAGAATAATAATACGTTCGTTTTTCTATTCGCCCATGACCCTTTTCTACAGTTCTCAACATCGATAATGATGAATCTCCAATTGGATTCTCTCTGTTTTTTGTGAGTTGATGAGCTATATTTAAATTTTCACGCTTGTTAACCATTTCTTGATTCTGAAAATGCTCCACAATATCATTAAGCAAGCCTTCTTGGTTAGATTTTACATTTAATACATAGTCAGCTTTACATTCCGTCACAATCTTTTTTGCAATCTTCTTCTGACATCCCATTGCATCGATAGTGACTATACATCCTTTAATAAACAACATGTCCAGTAATTCTGGGATTGCAGTAATTTCATTGCTTTTTTCATTCGTTTTGACTTGCCCGATGACAAGGCTGTGTGAGCGACAAATCGCGCTTACAATATGAATCCCTCTGGATTCCTCTTCGATGGAGCCTCTACTGGTCTTCCCATCTAAACTGATAATATCATAATCATCCAACTCTATAGCCTGTCCCATCCAAAAAGAAAAGCATTTTTCGAATTGCTTTGGATTAATTATGTTAAATAACCTACCTATTGTTGATAGAGATGGCATTCCATTGGACAAACGTATATACTTTTTTAACCACAATTGGTTAATCTCCAAGTCCATCCAAAGCTTGATATCCTTCCACTCGTTGCACCCGCAAATGACAGCTGATACGACGATAAATACTATATCCAATAGTTTATGTAACACTTTCCCTTGTTCCCGGCAATCTTCAAGGATTGAGAAGCTATCAAAGAATTTTCCTTCGTACATATTATAATATTCCTTTTGTGTTATTATTTATTTATATTATATAATATATTACTATAAAAAGCAACAAAAAAAATGGCCTAAAACACACATTTTTCAATGGTTTTAGGTCACTTTTGATTATTATTTATTATTAACTTATTGGTAATTTATGGGCTCATGAATTTGCCGTGAGGGAATAGATTTACTCTTTCACAAGTATCTAACACATTTTCCAGCGAATCATTTTCAATATCAACAACAAATATTTGTTGGCTTATCCA
>JBMNTI010000030.1:0-21571 GCA_050945655.1 Acetivibrionales bacterium
CTCATGACTTCATTAATAAGCTTCCGCTAAGATATGAAACACATCTGGAAGAAAACGCTGCAAATCTGTCAGGAGGCCAAAAACAACGGTTGGCTATTGCAAGGGCAATTCTTAAAAAACCTGATATATTCATTATGGACGAAGCAACCAGTAACCTTGACTCAATTTCAGAAAAAGCTATAGAACGAACCATTGAAACTGTGTGCAAAGGAGTAACAACCATTATCATAGCTCACAGATTAAGCACTATAAAAAGGTGTGACCGCATCTATGTAATGGATGACGGCAAAATCATTGAGATGGGTACCCACAAGGAGCTGATGGATAGGCGAGGAAGATATTATGAGCTCTGGAAAGAGCAATTACCTGACAATGAAGATAATAAAGAGAAAATGCAATTAATTACAGAAGAAGAAAGTACATCTGTTTCAAACGTGGAAAGTACTACGGCGCCGTTCCTGGCAGTTCCTGGCCTATACATTCCTGAATTATCATCGTGTAGAGCAGAAACCGCGGCTGCTACTGATAGTACGGAAGGGGGTAGCAAATAATGAAGGCAATTTTAGTTGATATTAAGGACTTGAGCGACAGCCGTGAAGTTTATCAGTCAAAGCCCCACCCGTTTTTATGGATATTTACATATATACTTCTAGCCATTTTAGGCAGTGCTATATTATGGGCATCCTTGGGAAAAATTGAGATTGTTGTCAAAGCCAATGGTCAGGTAAGACCTGCGGCAGGTATTAGTACTGTAAGAAATCTCTATGGCGGCGTTGTAAAAGAAATGAGATTTGAGCAGGGAGCCTCTGTACGAAAAGGAGATATACTCTATACAATTGAGCATGAGGCACTAACCGTTGAAAAAGATAATCTGGGAAGGCAACTGGATGAACTGAATCTGGAGCATGATAACCTTAATAAATACAGGCAGTCAATCATTACCGAACAAAATGTATTTGATGAGGAAACGGAACCGGTGTATTATCAAAAAGTTAATAAATTACTGATTGAAATTGAATTTGCCAGAATGGATGCAAATTACAAGGTTGTAAAGCTTGAAGAAGAAATTAACATAAATAAAGAGCAGCTTTCAAAGTACATAAATGAGAAAAACAGCATTGAGAACTATATTAAATCTCTGGATGAAAATAAAAATCTTATTGAAACAAAAACCGATACCGATATGGAGTACCGTCGGAAATATGAGAATTATAAAATCACTTATAGAGATATAAATAGAAAGTATGATGAACAGGCAAATCAAATAAAAGCAAGCAATTATGAAGCGCTAAAGCTGGCTCTTGAAGAAGAAAAAACTTTAAAGAATGCTTATTCCACGCTGCTTGAATGTATAGTACAAAATAAATCATTATTTGCAAAAGGTGACGAATTTGCGTATTTGTATGATGAATATCTTCTGAATTTAAGGGATTTAGAAAACCAGTATATCGAAGCAAAGAAGATATACGAGGCATACAAATCAATGGAACGGTATGGAGTATCGGAAGTTGAAATTGAAAACGCAAGAATGCAAATGGATAAAGCGGAGGGAGCGTATTTAAATTTTGAAACAAGTTACAAGGCCGACATTCAGAAAATTATCAAGGATAAAGAAAAAAGCATTTTGGAGCTTGAAAGCAGAATTAGCGGATCACAGGACAAAGAGGCTTTATTGAATCTGAACGAAGAAGACAGGAAGAACTCAGTGAAGAAGCTCTATTTGGATGAGCGGCAAAACACGATAGATTACAAAGAAAAGCTTATAGATACAATTAATTCAATCAGCTTAAGTATTAAGCTGGGAGAAGCTGAGTTAAAATCATTAAAATCAAATAAGACAGAATCTCTTGAAGACCAGAACGGACTTCTTTATATTAACAGGTTAAAGGCGCAGGAAATAGTGGCGACTGATGACAAAATTAGAAGTATCTCTGAAAACATTAAGACGCTGGAGCAGAATATAAAAAAGGTTGAAATTGATATCGACAACGCCATAGTTACAGCCAGTATTGACGGAGCTGTCAATGTTTTGTATGAGATGCTTCCGGGAGATTTTATACCAGGAGGGCAGGAGGTTCTCACAATTATTCCGGACAATAACACAGCGTATACCATGCAGATATATGTTAGCAATGAAGATATAGGAGAACTTAAAATAAATGATACTGTCAAGTATAATTTCGCGGCCTTGCCTAATAAAGAATACGGAGAAATCAGAGGGCAAATAGTCAGTATTTCAAAGGATGCAATGATAAATGAATCCAGCGGCCAAAGCTTTTATATAGTTAAGGCTACAGTACCCGGAACCAAGCTAATAGGAGCAAACGGAAAGCAGGGAGAGATAAAAGTTGGAATGCTTTGTGAAGCAAATATCATTACAAAACAAAAAACATTTCTAAGATATTTTCTTGAAAAAATCGACTTGCTGGATTAGAGGAAAACATCCAAAACTTCTGGATAAGGAAAGGAAAGAATTTTTGTATGAAGTTAAAAACATTGATTGCAACGATATGTATTGTACTGTTGGTTCCACTTTTCGGAGGAATTACATTAGCAGCAAATTTAATTCCGATAACCAATTGGAATCTTAAAGAGGTTTATTCAGTGGATTATGGTGAAGGCGAAAAAGCAGAATACACACTGGATGATATTATTCAAAGTTACAAAAACTCAGGGTCAAAATATAGAAAAATCGAATTAGAATATCAACTAAATGATTTAAATCTTATGCGGCTAGATGAGGAATTATCTGCACAGAACGCCAATCAAGAAAAGTACCGGCAATTAATAAACCAGAATGAAGCCTTGATAGAATCCTATGAAAGAGAGATGGAAACATTGACAGAAGGCTCGGAAGAATGGATGGCTGTTGCAACCAGTATGGATGCGTGTTCAATGAACCTAAGCATGTATCAGGCGTATCTTTCTGATTCGGCAGCCTTAAAAGCAGACGTCTATGCCCGACTTGAAGATTACAGATTCATCCAAACCAATAAAGAGCAATTGCGCATGCAGGAGCAAAAAAAGCAAATATCGGAGCTTATGGAAAGGTGCCATTATTTGATAGTGCTTAATGAAAGCTATAATCTTGCTGATAGTACGGTGGAATATAATAATCTTGTCTACCAAATAAATAAAGCAAACCTGAATCAAGGAAGAGCTACTCAGATTGATGTTGATTATCTGGACGCGGAATTGTTAGTAGCAAAGAACGAGCGGGAATCTGTTTTATCAAGCTATAATAATCTATATAAGCATGTTCTCAGAAATGTTAATATCAATGAAAATCAAAGTGCTGAAATCATTGTGGATGTAAAAAACTACCGACCGAAAAATATAATAAAATATAGTGCTGCAAAGAGTAGCTTTGAGAACAATGATATCAAAGTAAAACAACTTTTAAATAACATTTCTATTGCTAATGGGAGAATTGGAATATTAGATGATGTATATGAAGCGGAATCGAATATTATGAAAGTTGAGAACAAGAATAAAGAGATTGCACAAGCAGAACTTGATGAATGGCTTTTGGAAAGGTCTATTAGCTTTGACAGCCTTTATGCCGATTATGAAACAAAATATGATGCGGTTAACATTCAAGAAAAAAAGGCTGAAGCACAACATAAAAAGTATACTGTTGCGCGTAATAAGTATAATCTTGGCTTGATCAGCAGGATTGAGTTACAAGAAGAAGAGCTCCGGGTAAAAAAATGCGAGCTTGAAGCATGGAAAGCTTTGTACGATTATGTAAGAGCCTTTAATGCTATTGAGCTTGCTATGCTTGGGGTGTTATAGAAGAACCACATATTTTATTGCCTTATGGGGATAATTAATTAAGTCGAAAATACGGCATAATCATTGCCGTATTTTTTTATAGCATAATTGTCCAGAATTTTGAAAGAATAAATACTGAGTATGGATCTTGAGGTGACGATATTATGAAAGTAAAGAGCAGTATTAAGGCTAAAAAGGTACTTATCGCGATTTTTGCTGTGTTATTAAGTGTTCTTTCAAGTCAAAGCAGCTTTGGAGCGCCTGCGGATCAAGTCAGCGAGGTGCAGCTACTGGCAAGAGCAATTAACGGCGAAGCCAGAGGAGAACCATATGAGGGGCAGGTGGCTGTTGGAGCGGTAATTCTTAACCGTGTAAAGAACCCGAATTTTCCAAATTCAATCGCAGGGGTAATTTATCAGCCCGGGGCTTTTACCGCTGTACGCGACGGTCAGATCAATGTGCCCATTGATCCGAAATCAACGGTTGTAAAAGCGGCTCAGGATGCTTTAAACGGTTGGGATCCCACTTATGGGTGCATATACTATTGGAATCCGGCCACAGCTACAAGTAAATGGATTTGGTCCAGAAAAATTATTGTAAAAATCGGAAAACATAATTTTGGAAAGTAAAATTGCAGAAAGGCTTAGGTATATTATGGATAAAGATGTTGAAATGAATTATGAGAAGGAAAAAGCGGAGAACATTGAAGATAATTTCAAAGCGCTTCGTAAATCTCAGGCCAGAAACAGGGCCAAAAACGTAATAATAGTAATACTACTTTTAACCACCATATTCGGAGCATACCAATATAACGTTGCCATGAGGCTTAGACAACAGCTGAATAATGCTTATAACAAAGCTTTTTATGAATTGGTGGGTTATATTAAGAATGTGGAGATCATGCTTATGAAAGCACGGATGACTTCTTCTCCAGAGCTTACCGCCGCAACTCTGAGTGATGTCTGGAGAGAATCATTCTGTGCGGCAAGTAATTTAGGCCAACTTCCCATTTCGGTCGGCGTATTGTCGAACACCGAAAAGTTCCTGACTCAAGTGGCTGATCTTTCAAAATCCATGGTAAGACAGAGTACCTACGGAGATTCTATTGATGAAGCACAGATGCAAACCCTTGCGGATCTTCATAAGCTATCGGTGAATCTTGAAAAAAACCTGTTGGATATGCAGCAGGATCTTTCCAACGGCAATTTAAAATGGGAAAATGTCGCCAAAGAAGGCCAGGAGGAAATGAAAGAGGCATCGGAGGAATTACCAAAGACTTTTTCCGGTATTAACGACGAATTTCAAGAAATGCCCACCCTGATTTATGACGGGCCATATTCCGAGCACATGCAAAATCGCAAAGCTTTAGGACTAACCGGTAATAAAGTAACTGATAATCAAGCCATTGAGAGTTTAAACACATTTATTGGGAAAGGCGCAATAAAAAATGTCACAAAGCTTGCAGACAACAACAATGGAATAATAAACACGTATAATTTTAAAATGGAATTAGCAAATAAAGATAAGGATAGTGTTGCCGAAGCCGATGTATCGGTAGTTGGGGGACATGTGGTATGGTATCTGTATAACAGGGAAATAGGTGAGAAGACTATTGATATTGATAAAGCAATGGAATTAGGGGCCAAATTTTTAAAGGAAAAAAACTATCCTAACATGAAGCAATCCTATTATATGCAGAACGACGGCGTGGCAACTATCAACTATGCATATACCGAAGACAATATTACCTACTATCCCGACCTGATAAAAGTAAAAGTGGCTCTGGATAATGGAGAGATTATCGGGTTTGAGGCAAACGGCTATCTTATGAATCATACAAAAAGGAATTTGGAACCACCGAAGCTGACCCAGGAACAAGCCAGAGAAAGGGTTAAAAGAGGAGAAAATATCAAATCATCAGGCTTGGCGGTCATACCTACCAATTACGGCACTGAAATTCTATGCTATGAATTTACAGGCAAGGTTGAGGACAGGGACTTCTTAGTATATATCAATGCTTATACAGGCGCAGAGGAGCAGGTTCTTATAATAATTAACTCCGAAGAAGGTATTTTGACCATGTAGATTGGCGCATAGACGAGTCAGAAAATCAAGGCACAAAAGGGGCTGTTTCAAAACAGGCAGTCATCCTGGGCTAAGCGGATGCGAAGGAGCTATGTGTTAAAAGAAAAAATTCAGAAAAATGAATTCAAGTAGAGAGGAACATGGAGGAACCGCTGCCGATATCATGCGTGTAGCGGAGCATGGATTGCGTAGCGGCGCGAATAATTTCCGGATGAAATTCCTGAGCGGCACGCATGACATTGGCTAAATGTTCCACATGACGTATTAATAGCAATGACGCATTCCGTATTTTGGACAGCCCTTGCTTCATACCAACAAATCAAAGATACTTTTTAAAATTATTGGAATTATCAATTAATTCTTTTACAAGAACCCTTGCTTTGTCAGCGTTTTGCCTGCTAATTGCAGTCATTGAATTGGCCTCCTGAGCATTGGCGTTAGCTTCTTCGCTCAAGGCAGAGATTTCGGTTATACTTTCGATGACCTTATTGTTTGAGCTTACTATTTCACCAAGTCTTTGGGTTACCAGACGAACATCGTATGTAAACTCATCCATTTTATCAGAGATTTTTTCAAACACATTTTTGGTGTTGCTTATTAGATTAGTTTGCTGTTCATTTATTTCATTCAAGGTAATAACCGCTTCGGACGTTTTTGCCGCTTTTCTCCCCAGTGATTCAAGGATCTCGGCTATACTGGTGGCACTGTCTTTGCTCTGTATAGCCAACTTTCGTATTTCGTCAGCTACAACGGCGAAGCCACGGCCGTTTTCCCCGGCGCGGGCAGCCTCAATAGAAGCGTTTAATGACAAGAGATTTGTTTGCTCCGAAATCCCGGTTATTATTTCGGCAATGCTCTGAATCTCATTGGCCTTTTCCGTTAGTTCACGCATTTTCCTGTGTGCATACTGGTTCTTGTCGCTTACTACCAAAGCCTTTTCACTTAACTCCCGCACATGGTCGATCCCCTCATTCAACGCACTGACCGATTCGCGCGATAAGGCCTCCATCTTATCTGATAGTTCTGATGTATCAACAATAAGAGAGTGAATGTTTTTAGACATAACCGATTGATTTTGTATGCTTTCGGCAGTATGCGCAATACCGGAGCTTATTTCATTAACAGCATTTGAAATAATATCTGAACCTGCTGCAGCTTCTTCCACGATAGTGTACACATCGTGAGAGTTTTTTTCTATGAGGGCGGCTATTTGAAGAACATCGTTCAATATTTCGGCCTGTTTTTTTTGCTCTGTCCTGATATTATTTAGATTCTCATTGTTAATGAGAATAGAGAGCCTGGTTGAAATAATGAGAGAAATAGAAAAAAGCAGAAATGATGCGACTTGAATCATATAATCAGCGACAACACTTCCGGAATTTAGCTTCAAAACAAAAATACTGTAACAGATTTTCACGATGTTTATAACGAGGGCCACCGAGCAGGACACTATTATAAGTTTAAGGTTAAAATATAGGTAGTACATCAGGATAATACAGAAGAAATAAACGTAAGTGATCAAATGTGAGGAAGTTAAGTTAACAAACAAATAAAATAATAGATAGCCTACTAAGGTTATGTATTTTATGTTAGGAGATTCCGGCTTTTTCTTAAATACAAAGCCGGCTATAAGCATTGGTGTAAAAATAATAACCGAAAAAACAAGCAGGTAATTAAAAGTTCGGCCGCCTCTCAGAACCTCCAGCAAATATCCGGTAAATGTTGTAGTGTTAAGTATCAGGTTAATCATCAAAACGACCTTGTTGGTTCTATGGAGTGACGATTGTTGTTGCATTTAATCGACCCCTTTACAAAAAATTACATGATATTATTAATATTTTATATCTTCAATGTAAAATATTCAATGTATTTAGTTTAAATGATTAACTTTTAATTTTTTGAGAATACGGATATCTTCGCCGGCAAATTGCAGAGCCTGAAATTCCCCTACGATACGTGATGCTATTCGTTCGTTGTATTCCTGGAAAAGCCTTTTATAATCAAGATTCGATAGTATTATGGTTTTGGCGATGTTATTCTTCCCCTGAGCCTTTCTTAATTCAAGAAGAGATAATAATTCAGCATATTTTGAATCGCTCACCGGTTCCGTTCCCAGATCATCAAGTATCAAAAGATTGACAGTAATCAAATTCTTATAGGCCTGCTCGCTTGACACCCCGTCTCTGTCAATATTGAGCCTATAATTCTGAATTATTGGGAATAGAGATGTGGCGGTAAGATATAATACCGTGAATCCTGCCTTCAAAATTTCAATACCTGTACTCTTTGCCATAAAAGTCTTTCCGGTGCCGGTAGGCCCATAAAAATAAAGATTCTGAGTTGTTTTATCGGTAAAAGTCTCAATAAACTTGTGGCACTGTTCTTTTACCATAAGAATCTGGACTCTTGGAGATACATCGATGAAATATTTATTCTTATCTGAATTATCCGGATAATAGTTTTCATCGAAAAATTCAAAACCGGTACATCCATCATCCATAAGATTTGAAACTCTATATAACTGTTCCAGATATAATTTTTGATAGCATGAACAGGGAACGGTTGCTCCGTCCCTGGAAATATAGCCTTTATCCTCGCAGATCGTGCAGCAAAAACGGGGCTCCAGAAAATCGACGGGCATATTGTGAGCTGATAAAAGAGCCTCTTTTTGCATATTCAAACGAGCCATCTTATCCATATACTCATTCGCAGACTGAGATGAGGAAGAAGTTTGATTAATCAATGACCGGGCATAACGTACGCCTGTTAAAGTGATTTCCTTTTCAATATGTGATAACTCCGGTATTTTTTTAAAAACATCCTGCTTCCTGTGTTCTGCTTCATAAATTGCTCTATCACGCTTAAGGGCGAATTCGCTATCTAAATAACGCCTGATATCAGTCATTAACTTTTGTCCTTTCAAATTTTTCTATAGTTTTCCGAGCTTATCGTAAAATTCATCATCATAGTTTCGTTGCTGAAAATTGTCCCGGCGAGGAGTTTTACCGGTTGAAGTCTTTGTTCTGTTTCCTTTAGAGGAAGTTGAAGCTTCCTGATATGCCTTAAGTTGCTCAAGGTTTTGTATTCCTTCCTTATACCAATTTGTCAGGATATTATGTGCATATTTAAACGGTGTGGATTTGCCCACCGTAAGCTTAAGAGCTTCATCAATAATAACCATATCATAGCCGTATTCATTGAGCCAGGTTTCAAGATATTTTTCCTCATAAGAAGTCAGCTTTTTTCCTAACCTTAAAGCTCTTGCGATGGTTTTGCCTATTTCCTTTGTTCTCTCACAGGCCTCCATATATTTTTCAAGCTCCCAATGGTTGGTTATGTTTTTCAAAGCCCACGTTGCGGCGACCTTTTCCACATATTTAATATTCATAGCGTTGTTATCATAGCAAAATTTAAACAGGCTCACCATAACATCTTCATCAAAGTGATAAGCCATAAACCAGTTATCTATTGCAGCGTACCAGCTGGGAGCCATGATACCCTGAAAAAACATTCTGTTTATGGAATCTATACATTGATTTCTTTTAATATTTGTCTTAGTTTTATTATCGGCAGGATTAGCCTCGGAGGTTGTCCTTTTTTTATAATGCTTTGATATGGCAAGCTCTTTAATGTTTGTAATTGAGATAACGTCCGGTGTTCTCAAAATGAGTTCTTCCTGTTCCAGAATAATAAATGACGCATTGACCGTATCCAAAGAAAGATCCAATTTTGCGGCCAAATCTTCAGGACGGGCTTGCTTATTGTATTTACTTAAAAAAATGCAGTAAAGATACACCTTAACCGCATCAGACGGAATACGGGGCATTATGTCACTCAAAAAAATGTCCGGAACGAGCGTGTCCGACAAAATAATATCCTTAATAAATTCAAATTGCATAAAATACCTCATTTTTTCTTTCAAATAGGTAAAGCTATTAATAATCAATGCCTGAGGCAAGTGGCAAAACTATTATAACATAAACTCAAAAGAATCTTAAAGTCAATAAAGAACAGCAATAAAATTACAATATAGGAGAAAAATATGCCGCAATTAGCAGTCAGAACCAGATCGGGAAGAATCGAAAGTATGCATGACGGATACATTTGTGTAGTCGATGCTAATAACAATATCGTATATTCAATAGGCAATCCTGATGCAGGAATTTTTCTGCGTTCATCGGGGAAGCCCATCTATGCCGTTGCTTATGCAAAGTCGGGACTATTAGATAAATATAATATAACATTAAAAGAGTTTGCCATTATGTGCTCTTCACATGAGGGACAGGCTTATCACCGCAGAATTATTTTGTCAATACTTAAAAAAGCCGGTCTTAGTGATAAGGATTTAGACTGTGGCCATAAATACCCGGAAAATCAAAAGGTGCATGATGCGCTGGTAATGTTAGGGAAACGTCCGACTCCCATATTCAGCAATTGCTCGGGAAAGCATGCAGGAATATTGGCTCTTTGCCGTTTTTATAATTACCCCACTAAAGATTATACAAATCCTGATCATCCAGTAAATCGTCTGATAAAAAAAACAATGGCCGAATTGCTGGGATGTGATGAAAGCGCAATTATTACAGGGAAAGACGGATGCACCTTGCCCTCTTATTTTCTTACCATGCAGCAAACCGCCTGGTTATATGCCCGAATTGCCCGAGGCTGCGAAGGAAATGATAAATACCGGGATTGTTTCGGTCTTATACAAAGCGCAATGATAAAATACCCCCGTGTTATAAGAGGCAGCGGCACATTTTGTACCGATTTGATCAAACATTCCGAAGGACGTGCCATAGGAAAAATCGGGGCGGAAGGCATCTATTGCATATCAATCCCTGAAAAGCAACTGGGAGTCTGTATTAAAATGTCGGACGGGCATCCCTGGTCAAGCTTTCCGGTAGCGGTACGGGTACTGGAAGAATTGGGGATTTTAGATGCTTTGGCTGTCAAAAAGCTCGAAAAATGGGCTCTTCCGCCTATAAAAGACGATAAGGGGAATATCGTAGGCTACATTCATTCATCCTTTAGCTTAATAGATAATAAGGCAGGAAAATATGAACCCGGAGATATCTATCCATAGAGCTAATATGTAGAACCCTTTGTCGTGGACAAATGGCCACCAGACTGTGTAAGAACTATCAATAGTATTAATACTATGCAAGTTGGACGGCTGTAGCTGACATATGTCATCCTGTGCGTCAGCGAAGGATCTTCTGCGATTTAGCGCTTCATCTCCAACATCCTGTTTCTAGTCGCGCTCGCTACGCAATCTATGCTTCGCTTTTAATCGCAGCAACCTTGCCGCTCATTTACAATTGTATAATCAAATATTATAACCTGAATGTCAAAACAGTTTTTGCACAGTCTGACAGGCACCTGTCCCAGTGTCCACACGTGTCCCAGTTGACGGATCAGATTCGGCGGCCGCAGATCGTGCCTGTCCCCGTGTCCACACGTGTCCCAGGTACCTGTCCCCGTGTCCCACGTGCCCCACGGAACCTCTTGTCCCAACTGAGTGAAGCGAAGAAACTCTAATTAAGTCCAGCGGTTAAATGCCAGTAGCCAACTGGAAAAAAGTCTTTAAGTAAAGACCTGTTTTAGGGCAAAAAAGGACAAAAGGAGATGATAATATGCAACAATTGGCGGTAGTTACAAGAAACCGGTATGTGGAGAGCCTTCATCATGGCTTTATATGCGTTGTCGATTCGGACGGAAAAGTAGTATACGAAAAAGGCGATATCAATACGAAGTTTTTTTTCAGGTCGGCAGCCAAGCCTATTCAGATAATACCTTTTATCCACTCGGGAGGAGCAAAAGCCATGGACTATTCATCAAAAGAAATTGCCATAGGCTGTGCTTCTCATACCGGTGAAAAAATACATCAGGACACGGTTTTAAAGGTTCTGAAAAGGTTAGATTTTGATGTTAATGATCTTCATTGTGGTGTAAAAAGACCATATAATGAAGAAGAAAACAATTGGCTCATATACCGGGGGGAAAAGCCTTCACCCCTTCATGCCGGCTGTTCGGGGAAACACGCTGCGATGCTGGCCTACTCAAAATATCTGGGTTATGACATATCCGATTATCATAATACTACTCATCCGGTTCAGCAAGAGGTTTTAAAAACTATAAGTTTTTTTACCGAACAGGAGGCTGATAATATCCCGATAGGTGTCGACGGTTGTGGACTCCCCATTTTTATTCTGCCCATTTATAATATGGCGTTATCCTATGCCAGACTTGCAAGGTATTCCCAGGATACGGACAATGCTTACTATGAAGCTTGCAGAACCGTATTTGAGGCTATGAATAAACATCCCGAAATGGTGGCAGGGACAGGTGAATTCTGTACTGAGCTTATGCAGTGTACAGGGGGCAAATTGATAGCAAAAATCGGTGCGGAAGCTGTCTATTGCCTGGGAATTAAAGATAAGAATCTGGGAGCCTGCATCAAGATTGTGGATGGTGGTGAAAGAGCGGTCTATCCCGTGGTTGTTCAGCTTTTGATGGAGCTTGGCGCCATAACCGATATCGAGTACAAAAAGCTGAAGCACTGGCATCAGCCAAAAATTCTTAATAATTTGGATGAACACATCGGCTATATAATCCCGGTGTTTCAGAATAATGAGGATCTTTTGCTCGGGAGCAGGGTAAATTAAAGATAGTAAGGATTTACATCGCATCGGAGCGCCATACCTATAATCCTGAACGGAACTAAGTGGAGTGATGGATCTTTGGGCAAATAATAAGATCCTTCGCTTCGCACAGGATGACATGCAGGAACGTGCAATATGCATGGTTTATAGACAACCGATGGATGCTCCAGCATGTCAGATTTTTCGCTAACACTCAGAATTCCAACGCGTTACCCGCACAACAAATGAATTCACGTAGGGAGGAACGTGGAGGAACCGCTTCAGATGTCATGCGTGAAGCGGAGCATGGATTGCGTAGCGGCGCGAATAAACCGGATGAAATCCCTGAGCGGCACGTATGACATTAGCTAAAGGTTCCACATGATGTATTTATAGCAATGACCAAATGCAAGCCACTTAGAATGACAATTATGTATTTGGTAAACGAAATGTAATGGAGTATGTCATAAAAAACACAGCGTAGTATGCCGATAAAAATATAGTAATAGTATCTTTGCAAAGTGATTCGCCATTGAGCCTATCAAAAATAGATGCATTGATAATCAGGGGGTCCCTTAATGAATAAATCAAGTAAAGTCATATCATTGCTTTTGGTATTAGTATTTGTTTTGTCAGGGCTGCCGGGTGAAATAAAAGCTTTCGCTGCTGAGGAGATCAACTTAACAATAGACTATAACCTAGTTACATACAAATATGAAATTAGTTACACATTAGCAGCCGAACCCATGCGCGCAGAACTTGAGTACCATAATCCGAAGGATATTGATGAGGTAATTACGGTTGATGATTGGGAATATAGAGATGGAAAGGTTATAGTAAGCACCGAGTTTGGCCCTGATCACATCTATGATTTAACTCTTAAAATTTACAGAGCCGGTGACGGTCAGCTTTCTCACGAAGGTAAAGCTTACTATCTGGCAAATATTACCTTTACCGGCGAGTCCTTTAATGAAATGGCTAAAATGAAGGATATCGAGGATAATTCCCCCATATTGGAGCCTGATATTCTGGGTCAGGCCGTCCTTGTAAAAAGCGGGGACAACCCCGTAATGAAATTAAACTGGAAAATACCCACCATATATGATCCTAATACTCACAGATTGATAGACCTAACCGAGCAGCAAGCCTTAGAACTTCTTCAAACCGCAGAAGCTCCAATAAGCAAGGCCTGTTTCCAGGTTAACATGACAGTGGGGCAAGGTTCTACAAGCCAGCTCAATTTTACCACCGATTATGATTCTGACAATAATATGATAATTGAGGGTACCGATGTTTTAGTTACGGGATTTGAAAGCGGTTCGGTTACCTCCTCCGATAATATTGTTTCGGTAACTCTTACTAATGAGCATGGTATTGAGCCGGGAACCGAATATGCTTTTACCAACATAGGTATTATTTTTGAAACTGCCGATTCGGAGCAGATCAACACAAGGATAACCAAGCTGAGAACTGGCAGTGGAAACCGCTTTCCCGTAAAAAATATCGATAATGCCTTTAGAGATGTGGGGTCTAATCTGACATCAATCTTTACTCCGATGCAAATGGAGTTGACAAAGATTGATACCGATAAGGTAGAGGTGCGGTTCAGAAAAATAGTGAACGGTATTTACCCGGAGCTTTTTTATCAGGTTCAATATGCGCCCCGTATAGAAGATTTATACACCCAAACAGATAGATGGGTTAAAATCCCTGCCACATCATTGCCTGCTTCAGATGACTACGGCAGTGAAATCGTGAACGTGACTATTACTGGTGACACGAATCCGGAATTATATTTCAGAGTGGTTTATTTTGACAGCTCTTCGCCTGATCCCAGAAGTTCATCCCTTTGTGTCAATCTGGAATGGTTAGGGGTTGATTCGGGCAAACCGCCTCTTCCGAAGGAAATACGTGTCGAACCGAAATATGCCGGGCGCGGCCTGGTAACAGTACCCGCAACTGAGCTTTCTTCCGGTGAGGTCGAAATTCCAATAAACGACCTCCAGTTGTCCTTTGAGAAGCCCTTGTCATGGAGGCAATATACAGGTCAGGATTGGATAGATTTTGCAAATCTGAATCCGGAAGATTCGGATATAATATTCCACATCCTTTTGTCGACTCTTCTGCCGGATGCTGAAATCTCAAAAGGAACCACTGAAATAGGCACGACTAATCCCAAAGAAATTTATTTGCCTGCAGCTCAAAAGCGAGTGCTGGTGTTGAGCAAAAAACACTTTGTTGAGGATCCTGCCAACCCGAACAGAATAATATGTAATATTCCCAATACCAACCCTGATAATACTTTGCCCGGGAATAAGCTGTTTTACGATTATGTGGGATACTGGGATGCAGATCAAGGCACATGGGTCGAACGGGATTTACCTGATGAAAACAACGAAGATCCCAGTGAAGATGGTACGCCGGGGGATTATCCCGGTTTTCTGGTGCCTAATACTACATACTTTATGCAGATTTTTTCATCCCGTTTGGAGGACAATGAGGAAATATATAATGATATATGGGCTGATGGCCTGGACGAAGAATTAAACAGTCGTCTTTCTTATAAATCTCCCGTCGTAAGCTTTACTACATGGCCTTTAACCGAAGCTCCGGTACCCATGCCCGATATCAGCCTGCACGTTGAGCCCGAAACCTATGTTGACCCGGTAACGGGGGAAATGACTCTTGAAGGGATCAGGGTAGAATATCCGCGCATCCTGACCAATGTAGAGTGGCAGAATTATGATACTACCGATAGTGGCAGAATCGTCAGATATGAATTTTTTATCAGCAGGGATCCGTTAAATTTTGATGCAAATCCTATAAAAGTCGATGAAGTGCATTATCCCTCGGAAGAGTCGGAGAAACCCGAAAGATCCATAGTGATTACGACTGATAAGGATGGCGTCAGCCCCATCCTGCCTAATACGGTATATTATATTAAAGCCAGGGCTACCCTTGAAGCTAACGGCGACTTTCTAGGCAGTTCCGCCGACACTGCGGTAAAGACTATCACAACGCCGAAAATTGACGAAGGTGGTCTTGATTCTGATGACAGAGAGCCCCGGGCGCCAGTGGAATTTTCTATAGCCGAAGATGAAAACGGAGAATTGCTTCTGAGTGATGCCTGGGTTACCCTGAACTGGCTGCACGCTGAAAAAGACGTTACATATGAAATGGTCTGTACTTCTACTTCCATACCTGCAAGAGCAGTTGATGACGATTATAAGGATGATCCCGTAAACATAGGCTTCCTTCAGGTGTATAATGAATTCAGAGATCCTGGGGATGACAGTAAACTGCATTTGGATCTTGATGACAGCGCCCTTGGTGCCATTAACCTTACGTTAAGTGAAAACGGGCATGTCGTATTGCCTATCCGCCGTGACTTTTTAAGACCTAACAGGATTTACTTTTTCAGCCTCAGAGCAGTTCGGAACAGAAACCAGACAGATTCGGACGGGGAGTCGATTGAAACCACAAGCAGATGGATCACCATACCCGTCACGACCCGTATGGTTAAGCCCCCCGGATTTATCGAGGCTGTTAAGGATATGGAAATAGGCTTTAATATCGAAAGCACAGCCTTGGGGGCTAATGCGGATTCAATGCAGGTTTATATTAAAAAATCGCAGAATGCGGACTCAGACTATGTTCTTCTGAACAGAGCCGAATACACTTGTGTACAGGATGGAACCACATACTACTTCCGTTTATATAATTTGAACCCCGATCAATGGTATGACATACAAGTAAAAAATAAAGACAATGGACAATGGTATGACGGAGAAAAAGAGATTTGGACCGATACCAGAGGAGAACCGATAGAAGAAAAAACCCGCAATCCATTAAGCGAAATAGAGATACGTTTTGAAGGCGAGGATCCGTATGAATACTTTTTAGAGGCCAGAACCGACAGTGATTCCGAGTACCAGAAGTTAACATTCAGGGTCAGCGGTCCAACCGATTATGGTTACGAAACCGAATCAGAACCCAGAATGGAATTTTACCGCGAAAAAACACGTATCTATGTGGATGAGGGTTCTTCGAAGTATATTTACTATGCAAAAATCACCGGCAAACCGGTAGTGGATGAAAACGGTGTATTAAGACATCAACCGCTCAAGTCAAACACCCTGTATTATATTAAGCTTTGGTCATATAATCTTGAGGAATCTCTGCATATTGGCCCGGTTACCATAAGAACCGACTTTTCGCAGGATGATTATGACAAGGATAAGAATAAAGACAATGTTGTGGATTTGTATAATGAGCTGGCCGATAAGCTGACCAAAAAGCTTTATTGGCGAATAGATAAAAAGAACGACTCAACTGTCAGAGTTTTATTGAAGGATGATAGGATCGAAGGATTACTAAAGGCATCACGGGAATGTACCGTTACGGTCAATATATCGGTTGAGCAAAATGACACGTCATATTATGAGGTGCTTATTCCTTATAAGACTCTTGAAGCAATCGAAACCTACGGAAGCAGGCTTAACATTAAGATACTGGGGGCTGAATTTACGCTTAACAAGGGTAGCATCGATTTTGCCGATTTGAAAGCTAAGGCTCTTGCAGGCGGTGTCAGGGAACCCATGCTTCTTCTAAGAATAAACCGCAGGCAGAACCCGAAAAATTCCTTGCCAGGCGGAGTTATTCCAATTTCAAAGGCTTTTGAACTCCAAACCGTAGCCATAGGCTCCCGCCGTACATATGAAGAAATAAGCGATATGATTTATGATATCCTAAAGAATCCCGATGCGACCGGGCCGTTTAAATACGGAATATTAGATCGGGAGCTTACTCTCATACTTAATAATATGGCAAGCCACAGCTATAAAAGCCATATAGACCTAAAAGATATGATAAATTCGGTTATTGATAAAGTTGAAATTGAACTTTCGCGCTATCTAAAAGATGTTATCGACGGCGGAAGCGGGATAACGGCTAATAATGCCGTATCCAAAGAAATAACAGAGCTGCCTGGGAAAATAGGTGTAAAGCTTGAATACACATACCGGAGCGGATATATAACCCCGTACGTTAATTATGGATCGGGATTTAAAGAACCTGCCGGAGCCAAAGGATATGTCATGCAATATGTGCTCTTCCGTGTGGAAAAGTCGGGAGAGTACCTTATAATCAATAAAGGAGCTATAATAGCCGAGCCAGGCACATCGGGCGGGGATTCCTATTCCTTCCTTACATCCCGTTATGATCTTACCAAGGTATTCGGGCAAGGAACCATCTACCCCTCCAACCCTATAAGCGGAGAGCAGGCAGTTATGCTTTATGCAGTAGTAAGTGGAAGAGAAGGAGAGGTTACAGGCATGACTCCCGCGCAAAAAGCCTCAGTGCTGGGATTGGATGATATTATCGCAAGAAGCCGGCTCACCGGGTATATGGATAACCAATCCTCTGTTTCAATGGTAGTTAAGCTCTATTGTGCCAGGGCTAATATTGATCCTGACTATATGAAACCATCCAGAACCATTGTTATTGAAAACGGAGCCGAAATCAGCTCACGCCTATACCCCTATGTGGTTCTGGGAGTGGATTTGAATCTGACTACCCTAAATAACAGCAAATTTAACGCAAACGAAAGAACGACAATAGGTGCAATGCTGGACATGGTATCCAAGGTTTTAGAAAAGTTTAACTAGAAAAACCAAAGGAGAACAAGTTTATGGATCGAAAAACAAGAATTAAAATAATGGCCGTCCTGCTTATACTGACATTTCTTGCGGGGCTTATGCCTGAATTAGATATTTTTGCCGATACTATGCTATTGCAGCCACCAAGCCAAAATAGGGTCACCGATATAGGCTATGTTAAGAATGCATATGGCGTCAGCGAGTGGTATGCGGATCTTGAATGGAATTGGGACATAACCGATTTTCCCGCCGAAGCGGATGAAAGATATATAATTGTGGGAATGAACGAAATTTCAACCGGTTCAGGAACAGTGGTTCCGGATGCCATAACCATCCCGCTGAACGGTGCCGCCACAAGCTATCATTTCACAGCATATAACCCGGAAGGTATAAAGCACGGCACCATTTACGAAACCTATTTAAAATCACAATACAAAATAAATACGCCTACAGGGCAGTATACAATAACCTCTCAGAAATCTAATCCCGCAAAGTTTCTGACCGGGCTGCATGTGTCGGTGGAGCTTTTACCGGGCACCAACCACATGAAAATCAAATGGGATGACGTATGGAACACTACCGGCCGCATAAACTACAGGATTTTGATATCCGATACCAAAGGTTTCACCCAACCTCCGCCTGTTCCGGATATTATTGCGTCTGAAATAGGTAAACCAGGCTCGAATGTTACCATAAACAGTACCGAGAAAAAGCTGGAGTATGTATATACCCATGCCCTTCCTGGCCGGGAATACTCTATAAAGGTCGTGCCTCTTCCTGATGCAAGTGTTGCCTATGCCACGGCAGAAGAGATAGAGCCGGTAACAATTAAAACAGATATTTTATTGAAGGCTCAGAAGGTGGGTTATAACAATGAAGGGGATACTATCTGGAAGCTTTTCTGGAATCCAATCGTTAAGGGGAGTACTTTTACCCGGGTGGATTATGAGTTGTACCGCTACGTGAATAATGATCCGGAGGGTAAGCTTTACAGGCTAATTCCTGACATTGACAACTATCAGATAACGGTAAAAAAGGGGGATACTAATACCTACAGTTTTAGGATCGATGCCAAGGCCTACGTACCGGGATCACCGATACCCGTTGATTTCAGGTCTAATAATAAAGTGGCGCTAAAGGAACAGATTCCTCAGCGGCCTCAGGCCCCCGAGATTGTGGACTCTTTTCCTCCGGCCGATTCTGATTTAAAATATGATGATTTTTTGACACCCTTTAGTGCCTCGATTTTCTGGAAACCGCCAAAAACCGGGGAAGGGCTTATTGACAGTGATGTAACCTATGACATTTACCTGGTGGAAGATGTTCAGGATGTCAAGAACCCTCCGTCAAACTATAGAATTGCATCAAACTATACTATTAGCGAAGCTGATATGATAAGGAGCGATGCCACCGGTGAGATTGTCGGTTACAGATTTGATTTGACAGGGTTAAAATCCAATTCCACATACTATTTTGTAATTTATGCGAAAAAGAGCTACCTGGTGGAAAGTCCTGATGAAGGCTTTATGATAACCATGCCATATTTATCAAAGCAATCGGTGAAGGTGATTATCACAGATCCCGACGCCGGAAGTGACAAGCCCATAGCTCCGGCGGCACCACCCTTTGGGTTAAAGATAAATGCCGACGGCTCGGATAGTGTTACACTCACAGGGGCTACTCTGGTTCTGGATAAAAAGTGGTATGCTTTTTATAATAAGCTTGATGAACGCTGGGAGCAGGTTTCCCGTGATGAATATATAGAAAATGAACTTCTTGATCCTGATGATGAAAGTAAGGAAATCGGAACCGTGGTAAATTATCTGCCCGGTTGGCTGGTAGTGCCCCATGTAGTCAAGTTCAACGAGGCGTTGGAAGCTATTCGTTTGAGGAATGACAGAGATGAACCGTATATTACTTACAGCGATTTATTCCAGCCCGATATTATTGCTTTTGAGATTCCGCAGCAGAGTTTTAATGTTCCCGACCTGGAAGATAATGAGGACCAGACCTTCAGCTTTAATATATCAGGGCTTGACGATAATACTACATACCTGGTCTGGGTTACAATAGAAAATCAGAACGGGGTTTCATCCTATCCTTCAGACCCCATAATAATCACCACCCCCGTAGACATGCCGGATAAGCCTGTGACCCCGACGGTACCCGATGATTTGAAGGGTATTGCGGCGTCAAGCTTTGTAGACCTTTTCTGGACATATTTTACCGGCATGGATTATGTAATCAGGGGAGGCACCAGTGATAAACTGGAGCAGGCTACCATAACAAGGCAAGTCAGCTACGAGGAAATAAAAACAAATACCTTTTTCAGGGTCGACTCACTTAAGCCTGATACGGTTTATTATTTCTGGATCAAGGCAGTAAGCACAAGTGAACAAGGGCAAATTATTGAATCGGAATATAGTAATCCGCTGGTAATAAAAACAGAAGCCCATAAACCCCCGGCACCTCCCACCGGATTTGGCCCCGACGGAGTTACCGAGAGCAGTATAACTTACAGCTGGATACGGTTGGATGGTCTTTCATATATTTTAGAATTCTCTGACGATTTATCTTTTACAGGATCCAGATTAATTGAAGTGAGCGGAGATACGTATACGGCAGCCGGACTGATAGCTAACAGGCGTTATTACGCAAGGCTCTATGCCTTTGATTCTAAAACCAAACTAAGAAGCCAGCCTACCCGCACTATTATGGTTATCACCAATAAGAGTAAAAGTGAGTATGACGGCAGCTTTGACCTGGAGGAGGCCGTAGCGGGGGATGGGTTGGATATTCCCGCTAAGCTGGAAAACGGGGTATGGGTTATTTCTTCTTTGGGCGATGATGCTCATGTTCTAGGAGAAAGAATCCGAAATCAGTACGGGTCAATTGTAAAAATAGACCTCTCAGTTCCTCCGGTAAGAACCTCCAATATCAGAATAGAGTTAAGCTCAATTGTTTTAGATACTTTATCGGATCTTAAAAAGGAACTATATCTTATCATGCCCTGGGGTGAATATACGATACGGCCAAGCACTTTTAATACCGATGAGTATTTTAGAATGAAAACAATAAACAGTGAGCTGGACTTTAGGCTGGAAACCCTTGCACCTGCAAGCCAATACCAGCCTTCCGCAACTATGCAAATTAAAACTCCCGTTACTGATTTTAAATTTTCATATATACAGGGCGGTCAGATTAGTATGCTCAATTTGCCGATTCGGGTAGAACTACCTGTAGCAGATATAACAAACTACGCTCAGGGGCAGATTAAAACCTTTGCCTATAATTCGGCCCGGGGCTGGTATAAGCTACCCACCTTTACCGACTATTCACTCGGCAGGGTAATAGGGGAGATGGATAAACCGAGTGCAATTGTAGCTGCCACAGAGGGGCTGAAACCCGATACAG
>JBMNTI010000031.1:0-21315 GCA_050945655.1 Acetivibrionales bacterium
CTTGCACATCACTTTTTTTCATGTTACTTTGTTCTTAGTCATTTCCATTTGTAGGTTTTTCCCTTTTTAAAACCTACCAGAGGTCTTTTAGGTCTCATTTCTTCATACTTAGTTAACAGAGCCTAATATTATTACAACAAAGATCAGATTTTTAAAAAAAGTGGGCACACCTCCTTCAGTATGCCCCCAAACTGAAACCTATTCAGCAGGTAATTCTACTCGTATAGGAATATCTCCTGTCCTTTTGACAGACTGTGCGAAAACTTTTTTGATATGCATTTTATGATATTTGATAATGCAACCGTAAATAAGCGGCGTGCTTGCTGATTTAAAGCGAAGCAAGGATTGCGTAGCGAGCGCGACTGGAAACCGGATGTTGGAGATGGAGCGCTAAATCGCAGCAAGCTATAGCCGCTAAACTTGCATAGCTTTAATACTATTGATAGTTTTCGCACAATCTGTCGAAGAAGGGTCCCCTTAAATATTACTTATTCTTTGCTGCTACTTCACTAAGCTTCTTTGCAACTTCTTCCGCTGTGGCTTTATTGAAAACAAGCTCAGGATATAATGTCTTCCAGGCATCGGTTACATTTGCATAGTTAATTGTATCAAAGAATTTATAATTGTATTTTGCTTTTCCTGCAAAATCATTTATTTCCATGAATAACGGGAATTTTTCCTTAAACTCTTCGCTTGGTGCTACATTCTCAGTCAGCGGAGTTACACTGTTCATTTCGAGCATTACGCTTTGTGCGAAGGCACCTGTCCGGAATTTTAGGAATTTAAGAGCAGCTTCTCTTTGGACCTCGTCTTTTGAGCAAAGCATAAATCCTTCTTCAAAAGATGAGAATATTCCTGCATTAGGATACATAGCCACCCCAACTTTTTTGTCAAAGCCTTCGGGAGCTTTTTCCGGGTTGCTGAAATCCGGAATCATCCAAGGACCGTTTGCTATAATAGCAGCCTTGCCCTGGCAGAAATTATTTGCGGCATTTACATACGCTGCTCCGAGGGCATCTTTTGTTGTATACTTCTGAAGCATTACCTGAACTTTTTTTAGCGCTTCAATCATTTCAGGAGTTTCAAAATTCCTCGGGAATGCAGTATTCATAAACTCATTTCCTGCATCTCCACTGGTTCCGACTATGGAAGCAAGTATAAGATTGGTTGTCCAAGCGTTTTCACCTGTCATCAGAGCTAATGGCACATACCCTGCATTAAGGATTTTCTCACAATTGGATTCGAATTCTTCCCAGGTTTCTGCAGGCTTTATTCCAACTTCTTCGAATATCTCTTTATTATAGAAATATCCGACAATTTGGCGTGCGGTACTAATTGACCAGCACTGGCCATCCCTTGAATTTGCTTCAATGGCCTTTTCGCCTATTTCAGCTTTCCATTGGGGATCAGCGTCTAAGTACTCGTTAAGCGGAACTGCCAAGCCCCCGCTGATAAGTATGTTGTTGATTCCATTCTTGCCCTCGACTATGTCCGGCAAGGCTCCTGAAGCTGCAAGGACTTTCATCTTGTCCACATATGTCTGATCGCTTGGTATTTCTTCAATAACCAATTCAATTTCATCGCCATAAAGCTTGTTGAACTCTTCGATTATTTTCTTTTCTGCCGCTGCAGATACGTGGGTACCTACCCTGTAAGAAGGATACGTTACTTTAACGGGTTCTTTTTTTGCTTGTTCTGTCGGTGCGGTACTGGTTTCAGTACTTGTGTTAGCACCGGTATTGGTGTTGGTATTTCCGCAGCCACCGAAGAGTGACATAATCATTGTTGCCGCAATGGTGCAAGCCGCAATTTTCATAAACGCTTTTTTTACTTAAACTTCCTCCCTTTATTAAATCTTGATTATAGACTTAATTCTAACTTTTATTTATTTTTATGTTAATGTAATATTATTACCTGTTGTTGTGGTATTTTGATTTATGTTCAATGCTTTATATATAACCATATAACAACGTCTGAAAAAGTTTTTACTTTTTCATAATTATTTTTACTTATAAAGGCCAAACACAACTATCCTTTTACAGCACCGGCAGTCAAGCCCGAAATAACATGCTTCTGCAATAGTACAAATACTATAATGCTTGGTACAATTACAACTATAGAAGCTGCAAACATAACACCATAATTGGTTCCGAACTGGCTCTTAAAATAATACAATGCCAATGGAAGAGTCCTGCTTTTGTTGCCTGTTGTAAGAGTAAGTGCAAACTGGAATTCACTCCAGCATAAAAGGAATTGAAGAACAGCAGCCGTAACAATCCCAGGCTTTGAAACCGGCAGGATAATGTTTACAAATGTTCTGATAAAGCCTGCTCCATCCAAATATGCCGATTCTTCCAGCTCTTTTGGAACGGTAAGGAAATAGCTTGTCAATATATACAGAGTCGTAGGCAATCCGAATCCTGCATATACAATTATTAAGCCCAACAGCTTGTCATATAGTCCAAGTTTTGTCGTGGTAAGATAAAGCGGCTGCAGCAATGCTGCCCCCGGAATAAGAAGAGCCAGGGAAAAAACAGATACCAGCAGCTTTTTGAATTTAAAATTGAACCTGGCAATAACATAGGCCGCCATGCTTAGGATTCCGATATTGAGTAATGTTCCGAATACGGCAACAATTATGCTATTGAGATAAAATTGAGCCAACGGAGCTATTTTAAATGCGTTTACATAGTTCGAAAGCTCCAGTTTAGTCGGCAGCCCGCTGGTTGACAGTATCTCCGCATTTGTTTTAAACGATGAGATAAATACCCACACAAAAGGCCCCAGCGAAATTAGAATAATAAATATCACAAACAAATACTTTATTATATTCATGAAAATATTGGTTCCCTTCATTTTGACCACTCTTTCATACGTCCGATTTTCCGAATTTAAACAGCTTTTGTGTCAGAATTACAAAACAGATTCCAATAACAACAAGTATTACTCCCAGTGTATTGGCGTATCCGAAGTTATTATCCATTAATGCAGATTTATATATATACACAGGAAGATTCATTGTCGTATTTCCCGGTCCTCCTCCTGTAGTCATCATAATAATGTCCAACTTTTGAACCATACTTGTCCCTGCAATTATTACACATGTGCCAAGTATGTTCCGAAGCATCGGGATCGTTATATAAAGGTTAATCTGCATTTCGGTAGCCCCGTCAATTCTTGCGGATTCAAATATGCTTTCGGACATTGATGCTATTTCTGCCAGAACTAATAGTGTTATTACCGCAGCATATGGAAGCCACGTCATGGTAACCGAGAAAAATGCGGTGCTGTAATCCATAAACCAGTTTTTTGAGAAATCTACGAACCCTAATGATTCAATAAATTTATTCACCGCACCGAATTCAGGGTTTAATATGCAAAGAAACAACATCCCCATGGCAGCGCCCGAAATTATATTCGGAACCATATAAGACGTCCTGGCAAACTTCCAGTAAAACTCCTTCTTGGCCAGGATAAGCGCGAAAGCTACACCGATCACAATATGTATTGTAGATTGCAATACAATCCAAATGATAGTATTAATCAGGCTTCGTCGAAAATCAGCATCTTCTGTGATAATTTTTATATAATTGCTAAGTCCTATAAAAGAAATTTTTGATCCTATGCTCCAATCTGTAAAGGAAGAGCCGACCATGATCACCAGTGAAGCTGCATACACTATGCAGAACAAAATAACTGTGGGTAAAATAAACAGTGGTATAAAACCTTTATTTTTGCGCAAACCGGTTCGCCCCTTTACTTTTTTGCTTTTGTCAAAATCATTATAGGATTTGCATATTACTATGTTAATGGGATATCATGACTTGTTCTTGCATAATCTTGACTTTTTAACAATGCGGCGTTGGCTTGCCTTTCTCCGCTTTAGTGTGATATTTTTACTTTTGTTTAAATATTTTTACTTCATTTTTTATTAAAAGGGAAATACTTTGTGTTTGTCGAATTTATAAAAGGACGGGTATTTCACACAGACGTGTGATGTCCATTCGGCAAATATTAATATTTGTTTGTACAAATCATATTAAGCCGCATGCCTGACGCGATCTACAAATTCGCAGGATTGTGCGGCAAGCACGGCTATAAACCGGATCTTTTCCCGGAGCGCCGACCGTTGCAGCTATAGCCGCTAAACCTGCTTAATTTTCGCAGAGTCAGACGAGGGAGTGACATCATGCCAATTAAAAAAACAAAGAAGTTCTTTTCACATATCGGCGCAAATGTTTCCAGGCGATTTTACACTCTGCCAATCAGAAATAAGATTCTTCTGTTAATTATACTTATGATACTTATCCCTATGCTCCTAGCCGGTTTTTACTATTACACCAATTTGTCTCGCATGCTTACAGAAAACGCCTTTGATAATCTGGATAAACTCATCCTGCAGATAAATGAGAATATAGAAGGAACATATCAGATAATCAATAATACTTCTCTGCATTTTATTTCAAACAGCACTATAAGATCACGGATACTGGACGGCATACCTACCGAAGATGATTACTACAGCATGTTCATCAACAAAAGCAAAATGGAGGAAGAGCTTAAATACAGCCTATTATTCAACAATGCCTGGGACATGAAATTGATTACGACCGCATTTACTTTCCTGAATGAAACAACCTATTTTTCTATTTCCAGGTCGGACAAGACCATACAAACCGTAACCGAAAACAATGTGAAGATATTCAAGGAAATAGACCCGGATATAAAAAAAGGTTTTTTAATTATGCCTCCATCACAAGATGATGCTACGGTCTATTTCACACGTATCATATCCAATATAAACAGTCCCGAACACCGATTGATTCTCATTATAGGAACAAGCGAGGACGAATTTTTTAAAAAATATAAAAAGCTTCTGGAATTCCCCGATTCAATAGCATACATAATTGACGACAATGGAGTGATCTTTTCAACTCAGGATAAAAGCATGCTTGGTAAAAAAGTTGATAAATCAATTCTTGACTTGAAAAACAAGAATAGTATTACGGAGACGGAACTAAATAAGCAGATATACTATGTAGCCTCAAAAGAAATAAACGACAGCAACCTGACTTTTGTGGCAGGCATACCAAAGCATCAAATACTTGCGGAGTTATACGGCAGCATAAGGAGTTATCTTATTATTACTTCCCTAATAGTATTAATTTGCCTGACTGTCAGTGTATTTATTACCCTGGGTTTCACACAGTTTATCAAAACTATGATGTCCGGTATAAACATGGTGAGGAATGGCAATTATGATATAAAGATGCCGGAGTATAAAGATGTGGAACTCAATATGCTGAGCGAAACTTTTAATAATATGACAACGGGAATCAAATATCTTATCGACCAGGTATATGAAAAACAGCTGTTATCCAAGGAGATGGAGTTAAAATTCCTTCAATCGCAAATAAATCCTCATTTTTTATTCAATACCCTGGTAACTATCAGCTATAAAGCAAAGTTGTCCCAGGATGAAACTATATACAAAATGGTTACCTCTTTAAGTGAGCTCTTGCAGGCAAGTATCTATTCAAATACACATGCTAAAATTCCCATACGTGAGGAACTGGAGCTGGCAAAGATTTATCTGTACTTGCAAAAAATACGATTTGAAGATAAATTGGAATACAATATTAATGTTAAAGGCAAAAATGTACTTGATTATTATCTTCCCAGGCTTAGTCTGGAGCCAATCGTAGAAAATGCCGTTGTTCATGGAATCGAGAGAAAGATGGGTAAGGGCACGGTAACCGTAAATATTACTGAAAGCTCCAAAGTAGTGTTGCTGGAAGTTATAGATGATGGTTTAGGCTTTGAGCCCGGTACAATCCGACTAAAAAACTCAAATCCATCGTTTGTCCGTAAAGAAGGACATCACAACATAGGTTTAAGCAATACTGATAAAAGAATCAAGCTGATTTACGGGGAGCAGTATGGTTTAACGATTAAGAGCGAGCCCGGCAAGGGTACAAAGGTTGTCATACGAATTCCGGTTGATTTGGGAGATAGCGGGGATGTATAATGTTATGATCGTAGATGATGAATCTGTAATAAGAAAAGGACTTCAATGCTTTGTAGATTGGAGCGCTTTGGACTGCCTAATAGTATGTGAGGCCACCAACGGTATTGAGGCTATAGAGTGTCTTGAAAACTATGATATAGACATTGTTATAGCAGACATAAAAATGCCGGGCCTTGACGGGCTTGAGCTTTCTAAATATATAAATATCAATTACCCTGATATTAAGACCATTATTCTTACCGCTTTCGCGGATTTTTCCTATGCTCAGTCCGCAATAAAGTACAATGTAGTCGATTTTGTAATAAAAACAAACCCTTCCGAAAGAATCCCGGAAGCCGTCAACAAAGCTAAGGATCTAATTATACAAGAGAAGGAAAAGGAAAAACATCTAAAGCTACTTGAAAGTAAGCTGAAAGAAAACAGCAGCGAAATAAGCGAAAAATTTGTGAATGATATAATAAACGGCATTGTGTTTGACCCGGAACTTATTGACGAAAAGCTTAAACAAAACGGAATACATCTTGATAATTACTTCCTTATAGTATTTGAGATTTCAAATCCATCTTTTGATAGCAATGAAAATCCGGAAGAACAAAATAAATTCATTTCTTCTGTGAAAAATTTTCTGCAGTTGGCATTTAAGAACCACAGACATTATACTTTTGTGATGAGCAAAAATATTCTTTACACACTTGTCTCGTTCGAAAACCTCAATCCCTCCGTATGTACCCAATCCCTGCTCATCACCTGCAATGAAGTCCTGGCAATGCTTGACAGCTTTGTGAAATTCACTATTTCCATAGGAATCAGTAACATGCACAGTTCGGGCAATGAGATCTCCCTGGCTTATAATGAAGCACTGGAAGCATCAGCCTCTAATTTTTATCAAAGAAATAGCGTATCTGTTTATTCATCTTTGGCCGGTACTCCCCGAGACAGCATTACTATTCAAATCCACGAATATCATGATGCAATAGTGAACAATATTAAGTATGGCCACACTAAAACCGCCTTAGAAGGGATAAACGAACTTTTTGAAAAATTCCGGAAAAACAAGGAACCTATAGAACAAATCAAGGTTTCGAATATGCTATTGTGTTCACTTTGTTTCAGACTACTTGCAAATATCAGCCCGGATATGGAAAACATCGAAATAAATGAAGCCGACATTTACAAGCAGATTCAGCAATGCAGATCCATACAAAGTTTACTTAACATATTAACTAGTGTTATTAATTCAATTTCCAGACTTATTATCGAAAACAAAAAACAATACAGCTTAATTGTCAGAGAAGTAAATACGTATCTTCATGAGAATTATAATAAAAATATCAGCCTGCAGTCCCTTGCAGATCATGTGCATGTAAACAGCAGCTACCTGAGCCGTCTTTTTAAAAAGGAAACCGGAATGTCCATTATTGATACCCTTAACAAGCTGAGAATTGAAAAGGCAAAACAGCTTCTTATGAATCCAAAAACAAAAATTTTCGAAGTAGCTTCAGAAGTGGGGATTGATGACCCCACCTATTTTACTCACGTGTTTGTTAAATATACCGGAATCAGCCCTAAGGAATACAGGGGCAGCGGTGATGACGGATTGCCTGCGCAAAAGAATAAACCAACCTGAGTCTATAAACTGTCACTGTTCCTTATTCGGACTGTGCAAAAACTATCGATAATAATAAATAGCGGCTGTAGATTGCTGCGATTTAGCGCTCCATCTCCAACATCCTGTTTCCAGTCGCGCTCGCTACGCAATCCTTGCTTCGCTTTAAATCGCAGCAACCACGCCGCTTATTTATGATTGCATAATCAAATATTATAGCCTGCATGTCAAAACAGTTTTTGTACGGTCTGCCTTATTTTCCTTGTATAATAGTACTCAATCGTAACGCCCGTTTTGTTTTCATTGAAATAGACGCTGTCTCCTTCGGGGTAATGCCAGATTGACTGCAATACCTGGGGCTGTTTAAGCCCATTTACATCTCTATAATCACTGTAAATCGCCGACCACTTGATTTCTCTGGAAGAACCGTCCATGGCGGTTGCTACTCTGTCATTAGTTTCGAATGACAATACCTCTCCGTTTTCATCAAATGTAAAAACGCCGGAGGCGGATATTCCGTAGTATGTAATTGTTGCCTTTACATGGGTATCATCGATTTCTTCCCATTTGATATAATCCTGCAAGACCGCGTTGGGGTAAAGGAAGCACTCGGCAAGTATAGTGACAAGACAGGCCTTATCCATGGTCTCGCCCCGTTGGTCAAAAAGGTTTATAACCTTGGCCAGCCTACCCTTCATACTTCCTGTTCCATTTTGGTAAGAATCCAATCCCTCAAAGGGTATCCCGAATATGGACGAATCTATATATGCAAATCTTTCGGGTCTTTCCACAAAATTGTACTGTATATAGTCTATTTTTATTGTTTTACTTTCGGACATCTTAAAATCTACATCGGCAAAGGATGCCTTCATGTAAGACATTTTTGGAGTTCCCAGATATCCGCAATGCCTGAAATACTTCTTAACCGGCAAGGGCAGATCTTTAATATCGTTCTCGGTAAAAATATCCGAGTTTTTTTCAGCGTTAGAAATCTTGCTGTTCACAACATCAGAAAATTCGGTCTTCGTCCTTGAACCGGGCAGCCGGAAGAAAATAAATAAAGCCGCTATCAGGGCAAGTATTGTCATTGCAATTATAAACACGATCTTTCTACCTCTTTTCTTCATGATTGAATTATCCTTTCCATTCGATCAATGTTTTTTTCCAGCTTTGATAATCCTTTAACCAAAGCTTCCATCCCGGCAGAGTCAAAACCATCAAATAATCGCAGTAAAAATTCGACTTCCTTCGGTTCCCTCTGCTGTAAATAATCCCGACACTTTTTTGTAAGGCTGATTCTCAATGCCCTCGCATCTTTTGAATCTTTCTTTATGGTTACAAACCCTTCCTTTTCGAGTATGACAATCATTTTTTTCACGTTCTGCCTCGAGTTTTCAATAAGGCCGGCAACCTCGCTGATCGTCGGTGAATCACTGCCGCTCTTAACTATTCCCGCCAATAAGAGCCATTGCTTTACAGTAAGGTTACTGTCGAACTTATCTCCAATGGATTGGAGCTTGTTGGCCAGAGTGAATATAGAACCAAAAACATAAGCCTTTTCACTTAAATCATTTTTCTTTGAATTTGTCATTATGCCTGCCTCCTTTCAGTCATAAATAATAGGTAACTGGTTACGTTTATATTATACGTAACCAGTTACCTATTGTCAACTATTAATAATAAATTTTTTTAAACTTTTTCTGAGAAGTTCCGATTAAATGTACAATGATTATGCCATCGTAACCAAAAACCAATATGTATCATAAAAAAATCGTTAATTATCCGCTCAGTCCATCAAGAGTCGCATTAATTTTATTCAATGCTTTTGCTCTTTTTCTTTATCCAATCAATGATATAGTTTAAAGCAAGATTTATGTTGCCGACCTGACAATGATTTGAAGCATGTTCTTCCCTTTTAAAAATTCGGCCTTCTACACTTCGGGAATTTTTTAAAGCATTATACTGGAGTTCATACATCCGGAGCGGTATGATATGATCCTCGCTTCCCGCCAATAAAAGCACATCCTGTGTGATCATTTGTGAAATATTTTTTGTATTATACCTTTTAAGGGTCTTCATATAATCAAAAATCGTATCAACACCGTAAGCATACATCATCTGATTATAAATCCATTTCTCAATGTCTTTATCCTTCATTTGCCTTCTGGCTATAGCATTGACTAAGCATTTTATATTCAATGAAACAAGCAAATTAACCAAATGATATTTAAGCATTCCTTCGCGGCCCGTGATACACTTAAAGAAATCATATACCACATCCCATGCAACAACGCGTTTTATCCTTTTTTCAAAAGCTGCCGCCCGTAATGCGAAATACCCTCCAAGGGAAATTCCAATTAAAGTTACGTTATCAAGTTTGTAATAGTCCAATATTTCCTTAGTTGGCTTTTCCCATTCATGGGTCATTTTTAGATTATATTTTTGCAAAGGTTCGCCCTGACCCGGCCCTTCAAACAGAATTACTTCAAAGCCTTCATTAACAAGACCTCTTACGGAAAGATAAAATTCCTCGATAAATGAATCGCCGCCTCCATGAACGACAACAGTACCTTTTTTCTGATAGTTGCATTCTACACGAATAGCTTTTAAGAAACCATTATCATACTTAATTTCATGCCGTTCAATATTATCCCTTTCCAGGGCTTTATAAAAGAGCGTTATAAATACATCATACAGTCGTTTCTTTTCATCTTTGTCACTAAAGCAAAAAAACTCAGCAAATCGATAGTAAAATGCCGCATTTAAGGTTCGTCCTTCACTAAGAGCCTTTTCTGCCAAATCCTTCATCACTTTTTTTACGTCCGAGTATTTACTGATTCTTTGGGCTGCTTCCATCATTTCATCCATGGGGCACTGGTTTATAAGTGCCCTGTTAAACTGAAAATTCAGGCCGATGTCATCATGAAAGTGAAAATACCCTACCGGCATTTTCAATTGAAGTTGTTTATTTATTTTCATGCACCCCCTTCAGTATTATACTGAGTGAAAACTATTAATAGTCTGAATCTAACCTGAACAGAAAATCCGAATGACAGAATCTTAAAAGGTCGGTCAAACAGTCAAATAATATAGTTTTTTAACATACCGGATGATAACTGTATTGCCCCTGCCCCTTTCATACAAATACCTCATCAAGCCAGTCAAATACTAGTGCGCTTAAGAGACCCGGGTTTTCACCAAGGCAGTGGGTTCCTCCGCCATCTTCAAATGGGGCTACAATCATTTTCTTATTTGAACTGGACAAAGCCTGCATATAATACTCCTCCATTGCCTTGCTTGCCGGATTCAGGTATTCACCGTTGCTGCAAATATTTAGTGCCGGGCAAGATATTAATGAGGGGTCGAACTTAAAATTCTGTGTTTTCTCCAGCAGTCCCTGAAAGTTTATAGCTGAAACACCGTGTCTCCATGCCATATTCATAAACATACGAGTATTGAAAGGTGATGTAATATTTCCGGATTCTGTTGCTTTTTGATTTCTTATTGCCATTTTCCCCATGATCTTCCCGATGTCGGTTACCGCACAATTTGTGATGCACGCCTTGATCCTTTTGTCATAAGCTGCCGCACGCGGTACATAGTAACCGCCTCCACTGATTCCATAAGCAGCAATACTTTGTAAATCAACCTCCGGCCTGTTTTGGATGAAATCTATTATTGCGCTTATGGGTTTTTCAGTATCGAACCTGAAAAATTGGCCTTCAAAAGGTAAAACGCCCTGGCCGGGTATGTCGGCTGTTACAAAGTTATATCCCCTCTTTAACGCCGATGGAGCAATATGGAAATAAAGATCAATAAAAAATGTCTCAGCCCCGCCGATTGCAATAATGGTTTTTGCCTTATTCCCGTTTTCTTCTGCCTTGATGTAGCATCCGGTAAGATATGTATCTTCAAAAGGTATCCTAATCATCTCAATTTCAGGTGTAAACATAGTTCCCGCCTTTGAAAAGCAAACTATCGATTTTTCGTATAATTGTTTAAACTCCGGTTTATGTGGAAGCATTGACGTAAGGGCTGCCCGGTAATAACAAGCCGCTCTTAAATAATATTCTCTGGCGCTTACCAAATGATTGCCGGATTCTGCAGTTTCAGCCCGCCTTTCGACACGTTCTGCCATCTTTGGCCATTCAGCCGCCCAACTATCCGGGTTGTGATCTTCAATTTGTGCGGCGGTATAAAACATCTCCCCTATTTCTCCACAACCGTTTCGAATAGAGCCTAACATCCATTGAAAAGCAAAATCCATAGCGGTATCTTCAAATTTTATCCTGTAAAACTGTCTGTGCGGGTCAACCACTTGTTCTGCTTCCTTCAGAAGCCTATTGATTCTTTCATTTGATTCCATTTTGACCTCCTATTAAACTAACTATTTAGTTAATCAAAGATAAAAAATTTTTGAAATCTTATTTCAGCTATAATATTCTTTCAGATTCTTAAATCACAAGTTAATTAACTAACTATATAGTTAATTATATGTAACTAATTCCCATTTGTCAAGAGTTATTAGATACTTAAGCTTACAATTCATATTCTATCAGCATGCCTGAAGATACTTCCTGTCGGCATACTGCTGTTACTTTATTGTATAATTTAGAAGTCATCTGCATTATTTATTTTCTATACTATTGTACACGGTTAATGCATCGGTTATATTATATTGTTCCGAGAAATGATCTCCTTTTGCGCCTGCTGTAATCAAAATATACTCTTTATTGCCTACTATGGCCAGGCTTGCGAGACATAAACCTGCTTCACGGGTATATCCGGTTTTTCCGCCTATGATTTCCCCGCCTGCAATGCTTTTATTGCTTAACTTTTCAAACATGGTATTATAAAAAGTTATTCCCCTATGCGTATTTGTAGGTTGGGTGGAATGACTGGACGAAGTGAAAATCTCCCGAAAAGTATCATTCTGTAAAGCATATCTTAATAGAATAGCTAAATCTTTTACTGTTGTGTAATGGTTTTCATTATGAAGACCAGTCGCATTTTCAAAGTGGGTATTATTCATACCCAGATCTATTGCTTTTTGATTCATTATTTGTACAAAGTCCTTTTCTGACCCGGCAATTTCATCTGCAAGCCCAATACAAGCCTCCGCACCGCTTGGAAGCATAACCCCATACAACAGGTCAAGAGCCCTTACCCCCTCACCAGGCTGGAAACCTGCCAATGAAGCATCTGCCGCATACAAACCATTGAAGGTATAATGAGTAAGCTTAATTTCTTTTTTAAAATCCTGTAAATTTTCTATTGAGGTAATTGCAGTCATCATTTTTGTCAAAGACGCAGGATAAATTTTGTCTTTACTATTTTTCTCCATTAAAATAGTATTGTTATCTATATCTAATAAAATGACATAAGGACTATGCAAGGTTTTGGATGATAGTAGAACAGAATGCTCTTTTGCAGGATTTAACGTTTGAACCGAGCTGATTTTTTCACTATCATTTGGTTCGGCCAAATGTCGGCCTCCGGTCAATACTTTATAACTTAGAACAATCATAATAACTATTAGTAAAAAAAATGGTATCACTCTTACCTTTAGTCTTATCCTTCTCGTGTTTCCTTGCATAATAAAACAGCTCCTTTTTTTCTTTTAATATTTAAACATAATGCAAAGAGCTGTTTTTGAAATCTATCTTATTTATTTCTTAAGATTATCTTAAAGCATTGGAAGCTTTACTGTAAATGTAGTATTTTCCAAGCTGCTTTCCACTAATATAGTTCCTCCGTGAGCTGTTACAATTTCTTGTGCGATTGCCAGACCAAGCCCTGCTCCCCCCGTATCTGTTGAACGAGCAGAATCCAACCTATAGAACTTCTCGAAAATCGTCTCAAGCTTATGAGAAGGAATGGGATCACCCTGATTTGTGAAAGTAATAATCACATCATCCGACTGCTGGGCTGCTTTAATGCTTATAATGCTGTTTTCATAGCTATATGAAACTGCATTTTTCAAAATATTATTGAAGACCCTTGCAAGCTTGTCCGCATCTCCTACCAGAATCAGACCATCGGGAGCATCAACGGCAACCTGTTTCCCCGGAGGCATAAGCATTGGATAAAACTCGTCGGCCAACTGCTGAAGCATAAATGCCAACTTAATTTTATTTTTGTTCAAAACAATGGACTGAAGATTAAATCTTGTAATCTCGAAGAACTCACTGATCAATTCTTCAAGCCTGTATGCTTTGTCTAATGCAATTCCGGTATATTTCGATTTTTGTTCCGGAGGCATGTCCGTGACCTCATTGAGAAGACTTAAATACCCGATTACTGAAGCAAGGGGAGTTTTTAAGTCATGCGCAAGATATGTAATCAAGTCGCTTTTCCTCTGCATTTCCATTTGCATAAGATGTTGATGCTCTTGTGCAACCGATTTAATCTTTATTAACTGTGTTTCTATTTCGGAATATTCTTTGGATAATGTTAGATCATCAGTATTTGCAGCAGTAAATGAGTTCATTACCTCTGCTATATATGCTATCTCTTTTTTATTAATACGTCGTGCGTATAAATATGAAACATACATGAAAAATACGATAGTAATAATAAATATAATAAATGCATAAATGAAAAATAGTTTTATTTCCTCCCAGCTTTTAAATATTACTCCTATTCTACCTTGTTCCTGATAACCAGGATTAAGATAAAATATACTGGTAAACCATTCTTTAATTGCTCCATGGAACCCACGGTCTACCATCCATATAATACTCAAAGATAAAATAATGGTTATGAAAAGAACCCTTTTAAAGCCTTTACTGTTATTTCTCAATTTTATAGCCAACCCCCCACACCGTTTTAATGTATTTAGGATGCTCTGTTCTGTCATTCATTTTTTCTCTTAAATGGCGAATATGAACCATTACCGTATTATTGCTGTTAGTAAAATATTTGTCTCCCCATACTTCATGGAATAATTCTTCCGAACTGACGACACGTCCCCGGTTTGAACATAGCACCCACAGTATTGAGAATTCCGTAGGTGTCAGTGCTAGAGGTCTTTCATTCAAAATACACTCATGAGTATCCTTGTTTAAAACTAAACCTGAGAATTCAATCAGCTTCTCCTCGCGGACTGATTCGGTTGAATTATATTTAGTAAATCTTCGCAGCTGAGCTTTGACACGTGCAACAAGTTCCAAAGGCCGAAACGGTTTTGTCATATAGTCATCTGCACCCAGCGTCAGTCCTGTAATTTTATCAATTTCTTCGTCTTTAGCAGTCAGCATTATAACAGGAAAGTTATGATTTTCTCTGATTTCCCTGCATAGAGTAAAGCCGTCAATATCCGGCAGCATGACATCAAGTATGGCTAATACGTGCTGTTCGGATTCAACACATTTAAGTGCGTCACGACCGCAATAAAACTTATTTACCGTAAAACCCTCGTTTTTTAAATAAACTTCAATCAGATCTGCGATGGACTTTTCATCATCTACAACCAATATATTATTCATAAGTACTTTCCTTCTTCCTGCCCGCAAAACTATCCCATTATTATGGTAAATCAAAACAAGTCATAAATAATATTATTTATCTTAATAAAATCTTAAGGTTTTATTAAGAGGTGGTATTAAAGTATTTAGCCTCTTTTGCCAATCTCATCGGTTATAAGTGCCTTCGAAATATACATCGCTTTGATGATTTTCTTTAGGCGGGTATAATGAGCAGTCCCCTCCGAATGTTTTTCCTGGGCTTTTTCACATTTGCTGATAATTGAAGATATTGGAGTCAGCGCATCTATCAATTCCTGTTTTGAGAATTTTCCAAGAGTACCTTCACCGGTCATCAAGGATTTTGAAATTTTCAACGATTTTATCCTGTTTTCAAGGAGGGTGTACTGTGATGTGCCTTTCGCAAATTTTAACTGCATTCTTTCACATTTGCTGATTGTTGACTCGATAATATAGAGAGTTTCATCTAATTCTTCCTTTGCATAGCTTTCCAAAAAATCACCCCCTGGTGTTTAACTTATGATTTTTTCTTCCTTATCGATCCTGAGTATAAACCTAGAAAAAGATCTGCCGCTATAATGACGGTTTTCCTGTTGAGGCGGTCTACCCAAACCCCTGCAAAAGGACCTAAAATTAGTTGGGGCAAAAATGCGACCAAACCTGCAATGGACATCATTATAGGCGAACCTGTTTCACTGGCCAGAAGCCATATCAGGGAAAACTGCACGGCGGCGCTGCTTATGAGCGATACCGTCTGCCCGCTGGCTATGGTAAGGAAATCACGCTTCCACTTATTCTGTTGAATTCTATTCATAAGAGTATTCTCCGAGTTTTCATAACTACTTTCTTTTTATAAGGAAACATAGAGATGCCAAATTGCCGACAAACAGGTATAATCGCCGCATAAGCAACTCATGTTTATTATAGCATTCAATCTGCTATAACACCTTATCTAATTTATATAAAATAGTCTTCGTACAGATTGTGCTAAAACTAATAATAGTATAGAATTGTGCGAGTTTAACGGCTGTAGTTCGGCACTATTTCAATTTGAGCTTTGCCCGTGATACAATAGCTTTTAGTATGGTTGTACATACTAAATATTTAAGTGAACCTCACCTCCTATACATTATTAGGGTTATTTTTTTACTGTTTGTCAGGAAAGAGGAATAAAGAGTTTCTTCCGACATTTTTTTAGCTAAAAATGTCGAGCAGTACAAAAAGCCGCTTTGATATTATATAGACATTGAAAGGGGAAAAACATTGTTAAAAGAATTAAATCATGTAATTGATTATATTGAGGATAATTTGACCGATGATCTGTCACTTGAAATAATCTCTGAATATGCCGGGGTTTCCGATTACCATTTTAGAAAGATATTCTTTTATCTTTCCGGAATGACTCTAAGTGAATATATAAAAAGTCGGCGGCTATCCGAAGCAAGTATGGAATTGTTAAATGGTGAAAAAGTAACGGACATTGCTTTTAAATATGGTTATCAGTCAATGGACGGGTTTACTCGAGCATTCAAAAAGTGGAGTGGATTCTTGCCCTCAGATGTAATTAAAAAAGGCATTAGCAAATCTTTTCCAAAACTTTCATTTGTAATAACTATTAAAGGGGGAATTAATTTGGAATTCAGAATTGTTGATAAACCGGCGTTTAATTTAGTTGGGGTAACAAAGCGTGTCCCTATGCAATTTAGAGGTGTTAATCAAGAAATTGTTAAGCTGGCAGAAAGCATAACCGACGAACAAAGAAAGGAAATGCATTCACTTCAAAATATCGAGCCTTTTGAAATCGTCAATGCTTCTTATGAAGCCGACGCAAATTTCTTAAGGGAAGAAGGCGACTTAACACATCTAATAGGAGTATTAACAACTGAAAATCAAGTAAGCAGTTTATTGGAGAAGGTGCCGGTTGATGCACATACCTGGGCAGTATTCCCGAATGAGGGACCATTTCCTTCAACGTTGCAAGAAACAATGGCAAAAATATATTCAGAATGGCTTCCATCTTCTAATTACGAAGTAATCAATGCACCTACTTTTTCTTTTACTAAAATGGATAAAGAAAAAAAAGAGTATGCTTATAGTGAAGTCTGGGCTCCTGTTAGGAAGAGATGAACCCGGGCAAAAGAGTAAACAGCCTGATTGATAAATCTCAATCAGGCTGTTTACTCTTTTCGGATGGTGGCTTCAAATTCATAGATTTTGGGGTTCATGATTTATCTCCTTACCTTTGGATTTGATTCAATAAAAGGTAATCGCTGCGAAGCTATAATTATGGCTTGCGAAGTATTTTATCCATAGGTTTGCCCTTTGCCAACTCATCAATCAGCTTGTCCAGATATCGAATTTCACGCATGGTCGGCTCTTCTATATCTTCCACTCTTACCCCGCAAACAACGCCCTTTATCAGAGTTCTTGACGGATTTAGACCGGGAGCATCTTTAAAGAATGTCTCAAAGTCCGTTTGTTTTCTTAACTGTTCTTCCAACTCATCCTGGGTATATCCGGTCAACCAGCGGATAATCTCATCAACCTCCGATTTAATACGTTCTTTTTTCTCAGCCTTTGAAATATAAAGAGGGTATACACTCGCAAAACTCATTGCATAAATTCGATGTTTGGTCATTGCTATTCCTCCTATTTTTATTCCCTATGTTATTTTACCATACCCTTATTACAGCAAAACTAATTCAATATTCAACTTAAGCTCTTTTTTATCATTTTCTTAGCCATTACTTCACGCATGGATTTCCTTTTCCTCCCTTTTCTTACTTAGAATATACTCATCAAGTATCCTTGCGGCATGCTCAACAATCCCTGCACAGGGACGTTTCTCATAATAGCCTCCATGTCCGTCCCCGGGTAAAGGATTATTATTCTTTTCTGAAAGACTTAACAGTTCCCTGCATATGATTGAACTGTTTTCTTTTTCGAATTGCTTTACCAGTCCTTTAACAAGTTCGTAATGTTCTGTTTTTGATTCGTCATCGGACGGATCTGTATAACCATATATCATGCCGATTACCATAGCCATTCCGCTGACGGCTCCGCATACTTCCTGCAATCTGCCTATACCGCCTCCGAAAGGAGCCGCAATTTTCAACGCCTTATTAAAATCCATCCCTGTTTCATCGCAAAAAGCAGCAAAGACAGATTGAGCGCAATTATAACGTTTTCCAAACAATTCTCTTGCCAACTCAGAATGTGTACTCAATTAATATCACCTTCCACTCTTTCTGCAAGTATTTTAGCCACAGGATCAAGCCAATCGCCGTCAAAGAGTTCTATCATACCCTTATCACATGCAGCTGAAATCTTCGGGTCAACAGGCAATTTTGCAAGAACTTTCAGATTATGTTTACCAGCTATTTCATCAATGTGACTATCGCCGAAAATCTGATAGTCTTTACCGTTATCAGGGCACTTAAAATATGACATATTTTCTACCAGGCCAATGATGGGGATATTCATCATTTCAGCCATCTTGACCGCTTTTGATACAATCATGGACACCAGCTCCTGGGGGGAGGTAACAACGATAATCCCATCAACAGCAATTGATTGAAACACCGTAAGAGGAACATCACCGGTACCCGGGGGCATATCGATGAACATAATATCTACATCACTCCAGATAACATCCGTCCAGAACTGCTTTACCGTATTCCCGATTATAGGCCCTCTCCACACAACAGGATCGGTGTCATTCTCCAAAAGCAGATTTACCGACATGATATCAATACCCGTCTTGGTTCTAACCGGGAATAGACCAAATTCATTTCCTGAAGCTTTTTCACTGATACCAAAGGCTTTCGGGATAGAAGGTCCGGTAACGTCTGCATCCAGAATAGCGGCATGATAACCCATTCTATTCATGGTAACTGCAAGCATGGAGGTCACCAGCGACTTGCCGACTCCTCCTTTACCGCTAACAACACCAATAACCTTTTTGATGCTGCTCATTTCATTTGGTTGCTCGGAAAAATCATTTTTCTTTCTTTCTGTACAGTCCTCCGAACAACTGCTACAGTTTTGGTTGCAATTTTCGCTCATAATCTTAGCTCCTTTATTTTAGATTTATTATACTGCCTGCCGATAGATAATCAATTCTATCACCCATAATGGCTTTAAGGCTGTTATAGGGTTCCACACCTGTGCAATGACAGGTATAATATTTTGCATTTGTATCTATCAAGTACTTACTTATCCTGTCTATTGTCTCAAGGTTTTCACAGCTTTCCGATGAACGGCCGGAAAGGTGAAATCCGCCTGTCACATAATCAGGCATGCGCCCTTTTAAATAATTAAATTGTTCAAGAATATTTACAATGCCATTGTGGGCACAGCCTGTTACCAAAAACATCTTTCCAGCTTCCTCAATTATGAGATTTTGTTCGTGAGCAAAGGTATCCCGCACCATTTGCCCATTCTGCTCCATAAATAAACTTCTGTTTGATATCGGAAGAGATTCTTTTTGAATGATGTTTGAAAACACTTGAATGCCCTTGCCGATAAAGAATCGATCCGACGTGAGCACAATTTGCCTATTATGTTTCAGGTTTTCATCCAGACCGATATAATCAAATTTATCATTCGAGCGTAAAGCATAGTAATTCTCAAAAGCTAGATGCTGTAAAAACACCTCGGCTTTTGTATTTTCTCTCAAGAATGCTCTTAGACCTCCACCATGGTCATAATGTCCATGGGAAATAATAAGATAATCAATGTCGGAAATATCTACATTCAACTTTTTAGCATTTTTCAAAAATAACTCGCTTGCTCCAACATCAAATAAAATTTTATGAGCATTAGTTTCTATATAAAAGCTAAGTCCGTGTTCACTGCCAAAGTCCTTCGATATGGATGTGTTTTCCACCAATGTTTTTATAATCATAACCTTAGTCACCACCTTGTTCAAATAAGAGTTCCATTGTTTTATTATAAACTTCTTTCACTGCCTCACCTGACGGGCATACTGAAATCCTCCGTTCTATTTGTTTTCTATAATCAGACACTTCATTCTTGGTTGCCTGTAAAGCGGCTACGCCTACGCCTATGGCAACCTTGTCCGCACCCGTTGCCTAACCCATCGCATAGACGGTATTCTCCGCCTTCAATCAGAAGAACCTTACCGTTCACCAACGATTCGGCCAGTTTCTTCCTGGCTTCTATATAAATACCTTGAACGGTAGTTCGGGCAACATTCATTTGTTTTGCACATTCTTCCTGTGTAAACCCCACCAAGTCGATAAGTCTTATCGCTTCATATTCATCGACCGTCATTTTTATATAATTTTTTTCATCCGTATTTGCATCAAGAGGCCCAAACCTGTTTCTTTCGGGTAAGCAACATACTTTTCTCCATTTCATTGGTCTTGGCATAATCTTTTCACCTCGTTCCTATACAGAGATAACCGGAGCGTCCTCCGATTATCTCCGTTGCCCGTTATAGATCCTCTAATCGTTTGTTGATAGCTTCCAGACGCTTTTCCAATATATCTTTTTGGTTTTGAAGCAATTCTTTTTGTGTTTTTGAATTTACCTCACCAATTGCAACATCTCTGCTAAACCACCTTCCAAAACCGCGTCTGCATGCAAGTCCCATGCCTAATCCGAGGCCGGCGCCATATTTTACAGTATTGGCACCCGTGCAAAAGCCCAAACCTCTTCCGGTATTTGGCCCAGCACCCATTGGGCCGGTTCTATCTCTTCCTGGCATACCCTTCACCTCCATAGGATTTATGACATATGTCATTTACATTTCTAATTATACTACGTTTCCGACATATGTCAATAACTATTTTAAATTATTTTTATTGATTAAAAAGAGCCTCATTTGAGGGTAGAATTTACTTTTGCAAACCGGAATTTAACTTATCAATTGACCATCAGAACCATTTCCGCAATATGAGCCAAAATGCCCGCTGCCAGACAGAAAGGAATACTAATAACCAGCTTATAAGTGAAAAATTTGGCTCCGTAAAAAGCTGTCTCAAAGGGTGCCTTGCTCAATCCCAGCAGGCACCAGCCTGTAATAAGGGCTACGACCGTTCCCAACCCCGCACCAGAAACCATTACGGCGGCAATGATGGGAAAAGCGGCGTATGGCCCTGTGGCCAGCAGCATCCCCCCAAAGGCACCCAGGAATATCCCTTTCATTCCTGCTTCTTTGGACAACCAGTTTT
>JBMNTI010000032.1:0-20663 GCA_050945655.1 Acetivibrionales bacterium
CCGCTGAGTTTTTGCAGCCATCTTTCAAGAGCATCCTTTGTTATGAGAACCTGTAACTGTCCAATCAATACAAATGAAACAAATAGCATAAGGGCGGTTTTGACTGCCGTATTTATTGAAGTGGAAAACCCCCTTAGTACAAGACCGCTTCCCCCGGCAACAAACGTTATAACAGTTATAATAACTGTCGGAATTAAAATGGTGATCAGAGACTTTATCATATTTCCTTACCCACTGGTTATAAATAACTTATCCTGATAATCCTTCACAAAATATTTTTTACCCTTTTGAATTATGGTGTGGCCTTCCATCTCCAGTCGTAGTTTTTGGCCGTCAATACCTTCCGGGTACTTTTCATTCAGTTCACCATCTTTTTTAAGTGTTCTCCAGTAGGGTGTTTCATCAGCTTTTCTTTCAGCCGACGCGTGTGCGGCTATGTTAATAAATATTCCTGCGGTCAGTTGGCAGGTATAATCGGCACCGTAGTTTTGTGCCAGATAATTTCTTATATAATCCGATGTAATAACTTTCCCCTGCGGTACTTTTTTCATGATTTCATCATAAGCAAGCGGCGGAGCAATAAGCATTCTTGTGCCACCATATCTTGAAGCTGCTTTAGGGTCTGTGACCTCAACAATCTTCGGCATATCCTTACTATCATGCAATTTTTCATTATGCGATTTTTTTGCCATGTTTTTCAACCTCCTAAAATATTCTTTCCGTATTCCGCCGCAGCAAAATGGTAAAATGATAATAAGTTATTTTTTACAAATAAAGTCGGCATTTGCTCTCTATTTATTGGCCCGATTAAATTCCATGTAAAAAGCTTCAAATTCCTCCGGTAATAAGGGCTTGCTATAGTAATATCCTTGAACTTCGTCACACTTAAGCTTTTTTAGTGTATTTAATTGTTCCCCGGTCTCGACTCCTTCAGCTATAACAGTTTTGCCAAGTGTATGTACGTATTCTATAAAAAGCCGAACCAGTTCTGCTATTTCAAATTTATTGATCCTATCAATAAAGTATTTATCGATTTTTAATTTATCAAACGGTATTTCACCAACACTCATTAATGAGTTATACCCGGTTCCAAAATCATCGATAGACAATTGATATCCTAATTCTTTTAAATAGTGCATTTTTTCTATCAATCTTTTATCGTTGTAGGCTATGGCTCTTTCTGTTATCTCAATTTCATAGTCACACCGATAGGCATTTTTACCGGTAATTATATCACTCGCCCATAGAGTATATTCATCATGTATCAATTCGTTCACGGATGCATTAACAGCACACTTTATGTTCATCCCTTTACTCTTCCAGATTTCCACCTGCGATACTACATTATTAAAAACAAATTTGGAGATCTTATCAATGAACCCTATCTCTTCTGCGATGGGAATAAAGATATTTGGTCCGATTAAGTCTTTACCGTTTCTTTTCCATCTTACCAATGCTTCGGCCCCTGAAATCTTATTGTTTATGATATCGATTTTGGGCTGGTACACTACAAACAATTCATTTCTATTAATACATTCCAATATAGCTCCGGTGATCTGTTGTATTTCTCTGCTTTTATTTTCAAAGCCGGCATCGTAATAATATATGCCTGATTCCTTTACTTCCCCCTGTTCATAAGCAATCCGGGATTTGTTGTATATTTCAATTGGCGAAGTATTCCCCCCTTGGTATTCATAAATCCCTAATTTCAACGATACTCTGATTTTATAGCCATTCATTGAAACAGGGAAAGAAGAATAATGGTTCAATTCTTTCTTTATTTTTTCTTCATAGTCTTCCACACAATTTTCACACGCAAGTACAATCAACTCATCTTTTTCATATGAATAAACTCGTTTTTTTCCACAATAATGCATTAGCTTTTTTGCCAAATCATCAACAATATCAAATGCCAGTTTATTATCGACGTATTTTTCAATATCATGTAAGTTTGTCAATTTAATTGATATAAGTTTGAAATGTTTCCCTGATTCAATGATGTTTTCAATATCATTAAAAAGCTTTTTTTCATTGGGAAGATTATAAAAAGGACTTTTTAGGTTCCTTTCTTCTTTTTCTTCATTTAATTTATGTATTCTGTCAATCATATATCCTGTTAAAAGGCCTATTAATGAGAACATAAGTAAACGTGAGATCCAATTTATTGGATCCTGCATAATACCAAGAGAAACATCAAGAGGCATTAAAGGACCTGCAAGTATACCACAGACTATTCCCGCTCCCAGACCGACATAAGGTCCCCAAAATAATGAAGATAGAATTGTTGGAATGTACATCAAGTGAACGAAAACCTTTTTAGTTCCACCTGTTATATAAACAAAAAATGTTATGGCGATGATCAGAATACTTATCAGCAGTATTTTAGCTATGTTAGTTCGGCTATTACTATTCACATGTTTGGTTGTTGAGTTCATGAGGTTTTCTCCTTTCTACGCCATATTATTTCCACTTTCTATTGCTATCCTTCGTGGTATTTCTGTTGTGTCCGCCATCCTATGGCAGTATAATATCTTTAGATATCACGTTGAATGTCTTGCAGGATAATTCCCGAAGTGCGGCCAGATCGTCCATCACACATTCTCTAAAAAAAAGTGTCACTTGTTAATGCTCCCTCCCAAACCTCTATTGTACCCGAAAATCACATTAAATCAAGTAAAACAGAGGGTTTTTCATTGAAATATTACTTGTTTTTTTCTATAATAAATATGTTAACTCTATATCCTGGAGGTTTTAAAAATGACCTGTAGTTCAAAAGCAAATTGTACCTGTACATATCCTTGCTCACGTCATGGGAAATGCTGTGAGTGTGTGGCTTATCACCGTAAATTTGGTGAGGTGCCCGGATGCTTCTTTTCCGTAGCTGCTGAAAAAACATATGATAGATCAATTGAAAATTTATATGCCGATTACAAAAAGAACGTTTAAATCACCCTTCTTTTTTTTGTTCTGATGCCTCGATTAATATATGTCAGTAATACAGTAATTGCAATCGCTAAAGTGATAACAACGGTTCAAAGCTTAAACTGTACCGCTGGTTGGCGATTGCTTTTCTATATTTGGAATTTAAGTTGCACACAGTTTCGCCCCTTGGCTTTTGCCTTATACAGGGCATCATCTGCCATTTTTAAAGTATCTTCAATATCTTTGATACTACCAATATTACCACAGAATGCCGCCACTCCGATACTTACCGTAAAAGTGATTTCCTGCCCCCTGTAAATCACTTTTCTCTCGGCTACAGTCTCCCGAAATTTTTCCGCTACCTGTTTTGCTTCATCCAAAGTAGCATCCTTTAAAACTACAGCAAATTCTTCTCCTCCTATGCGCCCGGTAATATCGGTTTTCCTGAAACTGGTCATTATAATGCTTCCAATTTCACGAATAATTTCATCTCCTGCCGCATGCCCAAAGGTATCGTTGATGGCCTTGAAATTATCCACATCCATAATCAACAATGATAGTTCCTCATTATTACTTTTGGCCCAGTCAAACTCCCTTTTTGCCAAATTCATAAATTCTGCCCGATTATAAAGGCCGCTTAAAGAATCTATAGTAGCCAAATACTTTAGTTTTTCCTTAATTTTTCGTTCTTCTGTAACATCACGGATAGATTTAAGCATTCTCGTGTTTCCATCATGGGGATCTCCCAACGACACCACGTCAATCTCAAAAAACCGTTCTTCCCCATCTATCACCAAAGAAAAATCACGGTTATTATCACTTTCAAAAATTTCTAACAACTCTGGCTCTCGATCAAGAATATGATCTATTGGACAATTATTCAATGAAATGTTTATTGCTTCAAAAAACTTCTTGGCGGCCTTATTGTAGTCTATTATCCTTTTCCCCGGTCCCAATACCACCATGCCTGCAAAGTTGTTCTCAAAGATTGTTTCCCGTGCCAGAGTCCTTATTTCCAAAAAATCGTATTTTAATATGCCATAACTAATAATAAGAAGAGAAATGGGCATTATTAAAGCGGAATAATCAACGCTTCGCTCATCGAAAGCGAAAAGGATTATCATTATACCAATCATAGGTATTAAAGAAGCAAATAAAAAAACTAACAAGTGAGGTTTTGTATAGCCGACATTATTCTTCAGGTATCCAATGAAGTAAATGATAATGGTAAGAAGCAGACACGATATGGTATAAGAAATGTTAACATAGTACCAGAAACCTCTTTCCATATACAAGGAATAATATCCTGAGAACTGCCTCACTTCCCATTTTGTATAGAAAAGGTGATGCAAGAAATTGGTGATCCGCATAAAAAAGGTTATTACAGGTACAGAAAAAAGTAACAATGCCATACGTATTTTTAAGGTATAGATAGTTTTTGTATAAAGAAGAGCCACAATCAGCCATAGTACGGAAATAAAGGGCAATCCCAAATATTGAATCTGATTCCAAAAAATCATTTCTTGTAGATTGCTATTGTTAATAATCATTAAATAACCAAATAAATAAACACTGATACATAAAACCATGGCAGAGAATGCCTTTCGATAACTAGTTCTGCCCTTTGAAAAGAAATAGGCGGCGAAAAACTGAGCTAATATAACCGCAAGAACCAGATAAAGACTAAGTAATGTTTTTAATGTGTTCATAGCAGTACCTCCGGAAAATCTCTTAAAACATGTCAATTCTAAAAAAATCGGCACATATCATCAGCCTGCCCTGGGCTATATTTACATTTGGGATCAGGGATAATAAAAATTTTCATTCAAGTCAATGAGCTTATTTTACAACATATTATATCAACATCTAACCTGACCATACAACCTTGGGCTTGGGAATACCAATCATAAAAAAATCACCCTTTGCACCAATGGCCGCTTTGCGACCAATTAGGCTTCACACTTAATGACCTCCTTTTGTCAATCCTTGCACAAAAACTATTATATCATTTATTTATGAGTCTTCTCAGATATAGGTTTAGGAACATTAATGCCGTTGGTTACAAAATTCTAATATTTCGAAGAAACTTTTAATTGCATATTTATTCTCCGTCAAAATTCCAATACGGTCGGCTCCATAGTCTATATTGTATTCGAGTTTAAAATGAATTTTCCTTTCTCCTTTTCCATGCACAAAAAAGCAAGCTGATTGACATGACAAACGCCGAAATACCCAACCATAGTGAGGCTATCGGGAATACTGATGAAATAAACAAATACTTCTGGTTAATACACCATATAAGTCCAATAATTATGATAATTGCTACGGCTGTCTGAGCAATTGTATGCAGCTTTGAGCACTTCGCTTTTGTCATTTCTTTACGTTCTCTTTTCATAATCCATGCCGTTATATTCAGAACCTGAAGGATAACTGCTGACCAGGTCAAGGCAATGACAGCCCATAATCCATATTTGCCCCAAATGATCCTACCCATCCCGATGGATTCAAATCCTCGCCACCGTGCCCAATCCCTCAGAAGATAGGATATAAAAGGCCAGCTTCTTTGGCTGTTGGTCAGAATCACTATGGCATCACCTGTTTCGGGAATAGCGTGGAAATGCGTCATAATGCCTGTGCCCTGTCCCCCATGCGAAATTGCCCGTTCACCGTTAGGCAGTATTTCAATGTAGTGACCTAAGCCATAGGCGTCAAACACCAGGCTATAAATGCCGAGTTCTTTACTTTCCGGAGTATACAGAGCTTCTATGTTATCAGAGCTAAGTATCTGTTTGTCCTGGGGTACATCCTTCATCCCGGTCATGGCAAAAGTGGCGATTTCCTCTGCAGTTGAAAACAGGCCTCCCGATGCCTTCTCCGGGTACACATAAACGGGGACAGGCTTTCCGCTCAAATCATATCCTGCCGGAATTGTGGGATCAAACCTTTCATCCCAGATAAAGGTTGAACGATTCATTCCCAGAGGAATCAGAATCTCTCTTCTCATATAGTCATTGAATGCCTGACCTGTTACTTCCTCAATAAGCAGTTCCAACAGATTGTAGCCTGTATTAGAATAGGAAAAGGCGCTGCCTGGTTCTCCGACAAGCACAGCTTCCTTTGTGAGCTTCTCTCTAAGGGAGGGCATTTCATCATGGGGAGAGTAAATGGTAAATACATCCCCCAAAGGTAGTCCCCCAGTGTGGCTTAACAGCTGCCGTACCGTTACCCGTTTATCTGAAAACTCCGACTTTGGAAAATGCCAACTCTTAAGGTATTGAAAAACGGGAGCATCCAATTCAATTTTTCCTTGCTCCACCAGCTTCATTATGCCCCAGGCGGTAATAGATTTTGAAATAGATTGCACCCTCATAGGTGTATCCTTTGTCAGTTTTCTACCGGTTTGCGCGTCAGCTATGCCATACGCTTCTGACCAGGCAAGCTTACCTTCTTTGACAAGGGCAATGCTACTCCCTGGGATATCATAAAAGTCCATAAGGGCAGGAATTCGCTTATCAAGATATAAAATAAATTCGTCAATCGGGGCAAGCGGAAGCACTTTCTTCTCAATTGGATTAAGCCCTGAAATGGCAAGCGCAATTAAAAAAGACATCATCAGTACAACGGATGCCCATATCCTTCTTTTGCTATATGATATGTAAGTTGCGTTTCTCTTCATTGTTAAGTAATCCACATCCTGCAAGTAGATTTGTTAAGAGCTCTCCCTCACCCTTTCTATGAGCTCTAATATTCTATTTTCCAGTTTTATAAGGTCTTCTTCCATAGTATGTCCTCAGCATTCATAGTAAGCATATGTATTCCACCTGCAATTTTCAACTTCTTCATACTCCATCCCCCTTGACTTTATAATACCATAATCTGCAACTTAAGTTAGACCTGTTTCAACAGGTTTGCCATTTCTATAGCTGAAACTGCGGCATCATACCCCTTGTTACCGGCTTTTGTACCTGCCCTTTCAATCGCCTGCTCTATGGTATCTGTAGTCAGAACTCCGAATATCACAGGTATACCGGCATCTAGTGACACCTTTGCAATACCTTTGGAAACTTCACCGGCAACATAGTCAAAATGCGGTGTTGCTCCCCTGATAACAGCACCCAGGCAAATTACTGCATCATACTTTTTGACCCCGGCCATTTTTTGTGCAACAAGAGGAATTTCAAACACTCCAGGTACCCATGCCACTTCAATGTCGGCCTCATTTCCGCCATGTCTGATAAATGCGTCGATTGCCCCGCTTAAAAGTTTGCTGCCAATGAACTCGTTAAAACGTCCAATAACTACTCCAATTCTTAAATCCTTTGCTATCAAGTTTCCTTCAAGTGTTTTAATTGGCATTATTTTAGCCCTCCTGACGTTATATTTTATTTATTTCAATACTTGAATTACTCAACATATGTCCCATCTTTTCTTTCTTAGTCTTCATATAGAATTTGTTTACTTCATTAGCTTCTATCTGAATTGGTACCCGCTCTGCAATTTCAAGCCCGTAACCCTTCAAACCAATTATTTTCTTGGGGTTGTTGGTCAAAAGCCTGATCTTTCTAATACCCAAGTCATACAGTATTTGCGCTCCTATACCATACTCTCTAAGGTCAGGAGCGAAACCAAGCAGTTCGTTTGCTTCTACCGTATCTTTTCCTTTATCCTGAAGCTCATAAGCGCGTATTTTATTCACAAGGCCTATTCCACGTCCTTCCTGGCGCATATAAAGCAATACTCCCTTGCCTTCGTCTCTTATTTGCCTTAATGCAGCATCCAACTGTTCTCCGCAATCACATCTTAAGGAATGGAAGGCATCTCCTGTCAGGCATTCGGAGTGCACACGTACCAGCACCGGCTCACCAGGATGGCTCAGATCTCCTTTTACCAGAGCAATATGGTGTTCGCCATTAATCATATTCTCATAAGCTATGATCGTAAATTCACCGTATTCGGTCGGGAGCTTGGCTCTTGCGGCTGCTGTTACAAGCTTTTCATTTTTCCTCCTGTATTTTATCAGTTCTTCTATAGTAATGATCTTAAGACCATGCTTCTTTGAAAATTCCATTAATTGAGGCACCCTTGCCATGGTACCGTCTTCATTCATGATTTCGCATATGACTCCCGCCGGATACAAACCCGCCATTTTTGCAAGATCAACAGCTGCTTCCGTATGACCGGAACGTTTCAGCACACCTCCGTCTTTCGCAATCAGGGGAAAGATGTGTCCGGGTCTGGCAAAATCGCTACTTACCGAATCAGCGTTAGTCAATTCCTTTATTGTTTTCGCCCTTTCATATGCTGATATGCCTGTAGTTGAACTTTTGTGATCTACTGTTACGGTAAATGCCGTCTTCATACTCTCGGTATTTCTTTCCACCATTAAGCCTAAATCCAGCCGGCCTGCACGTTCCTCAGTCAGAGGAACACATATCATCCCTTTTCCATAGGTGGCCATAAAGTTTACACTTTCAGGCGTCGCCTTTTCGGCTGCCATCAAAAGATCCCCTTCATTTTCGCGGTCTTCATCATCTACAACCACGATCATCCTACCCTGTCTTATATCTTCCAGGGCTTCTTCAATAGTATTGAACTTCAATTCTTATACCTCCCTTCAGGTATATTCAGGCCCGATTAACGGCCAAAATTTATGCAAATCCATTACTCCTGAGAAATTCTAAAGATATATCCTTTTTAGGCTTTGATTCCTGTGTATTGCTTTTTAAAAGCTTTTCTACATACTTTCCTATCACATCGCACTCAATATTCAACTGATCGCCTGCCTTTTTTGTGCCAAGTATTGTTGTGCATACAGTAAGAGGTATTAACGATACTTTAAAGCAGATTTTATCAATGTGGGCGACAGTCAGGCTCGTGCCATCCAATGCAACCGAACCTTTCATTACAATATATTTAAGAATATCGTCATGAGCTTCGATCGTAAGCCATATTGCTTTCTCCTCTTCAACCCTTGATGCTACTATTCCTGTCCCGTCTATATGTCCAGTTACAAAATGACCTCCAAGCCTGTCGGACAGCCTCATAGCTCTCTCAAGGTTCACCCTGCTGGATATGCTCAACTTTTCTAGTGCTGTCTTTCTCATGGTTTCAGGCATCACATCAGCTGAAAACCAACTGCCGCCCATATCGGTAACTGTAAGGCAAATCCCGTTTACAGCAATGCTGTCCCCTATTTTCACATCATCCATGATCCTTGAACAATTGATAAAAAGTTTAATGGATTTACTTCCCCGGGCAATGTCCTCTATGGTGCCTATCTCCTCAACTATTCCTGTAAACATAATTCTCCTTTCACATATCCTTCAACAAGTATGTCTTCATCAAACCTGCTTACGGTTATATCCTGCAATAGAACAGCATGTTCCATAATTTCTATCCCTACGCCCTCAACAGGAGTTTTGGCATCTTTTCCTCCGATAATTTTAGGTGCAATAAAAGTCATAACCTTATCAACAAGTCCCGAATCAAGTGCAGCTGCATTAAGTCCTCCCCCTCCTTCTAAAAGCACGCTGTCAATCTCAAGCTTATATAGCCCATCCATAAGCTTTACCAGATCGACATGCCCTCCGGAGCCATCTACTTTTAGAATCTGTACGCCTTTATCCATGAGCCGCCTTTCTTTTTCATGTTTAAGTGCTGTAGTTGTTGCAAGTATCACGTCTGCTGAAGATTCCACATTGATAACTCTGCTGTCTAAAGGTATTACCCCTTTACTGTCTATAACGATTCTGACAGGATCTCTGCCTTTTCCGGAGTCAAGCCTCGTGGTAAGAGACGGATCATCAGCAAGAACTGTATTTATGCCCACCATTATAGCGGCAACCCTGTTGCGTAAAGTATGTACATGATTTCTCGAGGCTTCTCCCGATATCCACTTTGAACCGCCGCAGACAGTAGCTATTTTGCCATCCAGTGTCATTGCGGTTTTCATAATCACAAAAGGCCTTTTCCTGGTTATATATTTTATAAATATCTCGTTAAGCTTTTTAGCTTCCTTTTCAAGAATGCCACAAACCACCTGAATACCAGCCTCTTTAAGAATCTCAATCCCTCTGCCCGCAACTTTAGGATTTGGATCGACCATTGCTATTACTACTTTGCTGATTCCTTTTTCTATGATTGTCTTTGCACACGGGGGTGTCCTTCCATAGTGGGAACATGGCTCCAGATTGACATACAGCGTACCTCCGCGAACATCTTCCTTGGCATTATTAAACGCATTCACTTCTGCATGCGAACATCCATACTTCTCATGATATCCTTCAGCTATAATCTTCTCATTTTTGACTATAACCGCACCAACCAGCGGATTCGGATTTGTTTTCCCCCATCCGAGCTTAGCCAGCTCCAATGTTCTTTGCATATAGCTTTCATGCATATTCATCCCTCAACTCAAAACAGTTTATATTTTATCTTAACCCGTTATTTTTGGCCCCTAATTATTCTTTGGTTTTCTTTCAGACTAGTTCAGGGTTCATCAAAAAATCGGCAAAAAATCCCTGAAGAAAAACCTCCAGAGATTATACATCCATTACAGACATAATATGAATACATACTCTTCTCTCATCCAGACTATACTGTCGGCCCCGGAAACTAACCGGATCTGCCAATTAAGGCTCGCGGGCTTTACCGCCGGTAAGGAATTACACCTATCCCTGAAGTAATATTTATTAAGTTATATAATTAATAATATCCGTAAATATACCACCTAACAACTTTCGCGTCAAGTATTTCTCAGATATACTTGTTCTGCCAATTGATTTGCGTAACTTATTCTAATCCGCAGTATCTTTTTATAGGATACTTGCATAGATTTCATTCCACCCGACCATTTGCAAATACCATAAAACAATCGCCCGAATTTCACCGCATTTTTGTTCATATTCTTCGTATGTCATACACTTTCATCTCCATTCAACCTCTGTTTAAATTTCTAAATCCAGGTAAATCCTATAACAAAACAGGGCAAAATCAAATTCAGTATGAAACGGAATTGTCTCACCAGAATATACTACTATTTTATATTTTTTCTAGCCTATTATCAATAAATCAACCCGTGGGTTAAAGCAATCTTTTGGATGCCTTTGCCCCGTGCAACGAAGACAGTATATTAACGTATATACAATAACCAACCTGGCGGAACTTTTGTCCTTTGCCCCGTGCAACGAAGACAGTATATTAACAGCAACTCTAATCCCCGCTGCCATGGCATTTGAATAAGAAGTATTCTCATTAACAACCATGCGTCCCAAAATTCCAGCGTTCCAGCCGGAACAAACAAATATGGGTAATAACATTAGTAGATAAATACTTCCTGTTCAATTCTAAGTCTTTTATCAAGCATTAGTTTTATTACCGTATGGAATATCTTATATTCAGGTTTTTCTAATAACTCTTCCAACAACAATGCGTATCCGGAATCAAAACTCATTCCCATTTGCGCTTTTAATGCGTAAGCTTCTTCGTCCATTAAGTAAGGCTCCAATTCGGGGATAATATTTTCACGGAGTCTGACGAATATATGAAAACCTCCCAGATCTATATCACTCCAGTGGAGAAATTTCACACCCGCATTTAGTCCGGCTTGATGAAGCTTTCTGAAAAAATTTCCTTTTGCAGGGCTGTAGAAGCCTCCATGATATACAATCAATTCATGGGGCTCTCTTTTATTAATATAGTCCAGATAATTAGCCTTGTTCTCAATAAACAATATTCTTTTAACAGAGTCAAAATTAATGATTTTCATTCCCGCTGCGGTTTTAGCATTGATGGTGGCGCCATATATGAACGGTGAAAAATCAAACCTTTGATTGTGCATCTCTGCTGTCAAACTTCCGCAAAAATCAAATAATTCCGGGGCCTTTACTATGCCGACGCTACACAACGCCTCATCATCAGTTAAGCATTCCATCTCTGATGAATTATGACTTAGGTACTTTTTGATAATAACTGCTACCTTTTTTCTGATTGTTTTTTCAAAGAACTTGGAATCCCCAAAACATTTTTGACTGAACACCCGTTCCAAACACTCTTCCTGTCCAATTTTATCTATTGATTCCAGAGCGGTTAACAAAGCCTGTGCATATCCCGCATCATCAGGAAGAAAAGGGCGTGCGCTTCTCTTTTGTTCAATACCGGCGCGCAAATCACTTAAATACTTACCTATCCATTCCGACTTTATTTTTTTCTGGGTTTCAAGAACCATATCCAGTATATCCCCGACAATATCTCCTTTTGGGGTTCGGCAAATCTCCGAATATGCTTTTCCCAGAAAATCCAGCCTCAGCCATACCTTCTCAATAATATTGTCTTTTTCGTGCTTCAGCCAGCTGTATGCCACCAATTCCTTTGCGGCATATTCCTGTATGACAGAATTTATCGTTTCTCTGATCTCTGTCTTTTCCACATTATATTCTGGAAAGTCTCCCTTCAAAAGCTTCAGCAGAATTCTTCTATTGCTAACGGTCTGCCCGGTATAGCTTCTGCTTTTCTCGTACTTATCCAAAAGCCTGTCAAGCAATAGTTTCTTATAATTCATCATTTTATACCTCTATCAGCTTTTTAGAGTCAAACGCTTTGGCGATAGCGTTGTCACCCTCCCGGAATATACAAATATTCCTGTCCACAAGGGGAGCTATGTCTCCGATTTTTTCAGGAGGTGCAGACAGTATAGCCTGAAGGCCGAACCGCCGCAATAGCTTTATGCTCTCTTGTATCCTTTCGCTGTCCATTTTGCTGAAAGCTTCATCAAAAATAATGAATCTAATTGTATTGCCTGATTCGTTTTTCTGCCCAATCCTGTATAGTTGGGCAAAGGATGCCAGAACCGAGATATAAAAGGGTGTCTGTGTTTCCCCTCCTGACTTTTTATTCAATGTGCGTGACAAACGCTGGCTGTGGTCGTCCGGATCGGTAACGATTAGGTCGAAGGACAGATAGGTTTTAAAATTTGTGAAGCGTTTGATATTCTGCTCCAGTTCAGCCCTTGCGTCGGCATTCAGCTCGGTATCAACATCGATAATCTGGCGGAACAGCTCATCGATAGCTTCCCTGTGTTTCTCCCTGAACTGGTGGGAAGCCAGATTATAGCCTTCAAGAAGCATCTCGTCGGTTATCATGTCATAATACCTTCTATATTCGGGTTTAGGGTTTAAAACGAAGCGGTACTTGTCATTTCCGAAGCTGCTCATTTTTAGAGCGTCATTGAGTTCACTAATTTGCCCTTTTACCGTATCAATGCTTGATTTCAGCTTGGCAATAAAATCGTCCTGGAACTGTTCAAATGCCTTTTCCTTAGCATCCTCAATCTGTTTCCTGTACTGCGGAAGCTTTATCTCGGACATTTCCGCCAGTTCCCGGTCAAAAGCATTATTGTCGGACGCATGGATATCCCAAGACATCTTATAGTCCGAATTATACTGTGCACGGCAGGAGCTTAATGCTTCCTTCTTCTTGGCAGCCTGGCTTTCGGTTCGGGATACCTGACTAAAGAAATTATTGTATACCTCCTGGGCTGATGAGCGTGATTCCCATTCACGGATAAAACGAGGTTCTCCTTTCTCATTAATCCAATTGGCGTCAAAACGGCTGTCAATATGTTCCCGTCGACGCTTAACTTCAGCCTGTGCATTGGGGATTTTTTCTTCCTGAATGGTTTGATTTAATGTATCTATTTTAACAATTTCGTTGTTCAACTTTCTTTCGGTTTCGTTGAGCTTAATAATTTGAGATTCAAGAGCTTTTATCTTGTCATCCAGTTGATTTAGCCAGGTCAAATCTATTTTGGATAAATTACTGGTCACTTCTTCCAATTCCTGTTCCAGCTCCGGGATGCAGGAAGCCTTTTCCAATACAGACAAAACATTGTCGGTTTCATTTGTATTCATCGACTCCATTTTTTCCGTGCTTTCCAATACACTCACCCTATCGGTGAATATGGTTTTGATTTGCTTCAATTTTTCGAAGGCGAACTTTTTTATTTTTATCTGAGCTTCAATGGATTTACGTCCAATATATGGGGTTTGCCAACGTTCAGGGTTTAACTGGCGTGCGACAAAACCCTGATAAAGCATGCAACTGTCTGTAATGGCTTTTTTATAATTTCTAAGCTCCTCTACCCTATCACATTTCATAACCTGCCCCATTACATAATCAATAAAATTCCTGGCATGCTGGTTTTCGGTTATGATCTCATCTGCAAGGCTTCCGGCTTGGCTGTTAAATTTCTTCTCCAGTAGTTTTCCTGTGTCCACAAGACCTATATCATAAAATCCTTCTTCAAACTTTAATTTGTCATATACTCGCAGCGCATCCTGGAAGTACTGAGGTTCCAAAATCAAATAGAATTTCTGAGTATGAAGATAAGCCTCCACCGCATTGCTCCAGCGTGCATCCTTTACTTCCAAAAGATCTGCAAGAATGAATACCTCAACTCTTTTATGATGGATTTTTTCCAGCGAATCCTCAATAGCTTGCTTCAACCCCAGCAATTTTTTATTATAAGGTTTAATCCCTTTTTCAAGACCTGCAATTTCTTCCCTCAGGACATCAACCTTTTGCCCGGTTTCCCGGACTGCTCTCTGATATGCTCCTTTCAGCCTGCCGGCCTCTTCTTTTAATAAATTTATACACTCTTTGATTTTATTGAAGCCATCTTCTCCTAAGATGGATATTGTATCAATGTTCATGTCAAGGAAAGCTTCAGCGTATTTAAGGGCAGGATCTGCAAGTTTCAAAGTTTCAGTCCATGCTTGTTCTGTTTCTTTTATTGTCGCTTCAATTGTGCTTAATACTGAGTTCAGCATATAATCTGATTTTTTGGATTCTACAGCAATTACCTGATTACTCTCTTCCCGGTTCTGTTCATACAGCTTTTGGATGCTGCTTCTCCAGACCAGGCCGTACCTTTTCATGCAGTTTATTGTTTTCCTCAAAGCTTCATTCAATTGCTTGATTGTATTATATAAATCCGCTTTCTTCTTTTCAAGCTCATCCATTTTCCTGTATATATCCGATTGCATTTTATCTGTCGTTAGCCTGTCCTTTTCTTTTCCCATTTCGGCTATCTCAGCAATGCAGCGGCTTTGTTTCGATGTAAGGCGTATTATTTCATCTTCATTTTTCGTCTTTTGGTCTGTAAGCGCTGCCAGATTATCCAGCGCTGTTTGGTGCTGTGCCCTCTCAATGATATATGTTTGCATCTCAAGCTTTTGTTTTTCTTCAGTCCACAAAATATATCTTTGAGATATTTCTTCCAATGCTTTTACACGGGCTTCCATCATTTCCGCATCATGTTCCAGCCTTTTGTAGTATCGGATATTGTCCTGCATTATGCTAATATCAACATGAGCTTTTACGTCGCAGACATATTCAGTGATAAAGGTTTCAATATCGGTTATTGGAGTAAAGGGCACCGCCTTCTTAAACAAACCGAAATACTTGTTCTTCAGACCTCCTAATTTCCCCTTTATAATTTCCTGATATCTGCGGTTGGTATCAGGAAATTCAAACTTGCCCTTTTTATAGTTTTTGTTCACATACACTCGCAACTCAGTAAATGACATAGGAATACTATTATGGGTAAACCGATTATCGGGAATAGCTGAATCAAGCACAAAAAACCTATGCTCCTCCGTACTGTCGCTGTAACAGTCAAATACCACACCAAGTGTAAAGTAGGAATTTTTTACCGTATCATGGAATTCACAGGCAATATAGCTGGAAAATCGGCCATTTCTAAGATATCTGTATCCGGTGCCACCGTCGTCACCAAGCTCACCGCGCAGGTAACCTTTTAGTGTTCTCTTTGATTTTTCATTGGCCGCCTTATTAAAGAAATGGCCGCTGGTATCACCCAGCATCAAAAGCTGCAGCGCGTCAATCAAGGTGGACTTTCCCGACGCATTCCGTCCGGTAAGAAAATTGATTCCGTCCAGTTCAATTGTTTCATTCCAAAAATAATGCCAGTTTATAAGTAATACTCTTTTCAGCTTTTTCATATGTCATCATCTCCCCGGATAACTTCCTGCTCCTGCTCTTCTTCGGAAATTGTTTCATCCTCGGCATCCAGCATCTCATACATGCGACTGATTTTCTCATTAGTTACGATAAAAAGTATGGAGGGAAGTATCAGTATTTTAGTTCCCGGCTCTTCCCAGGAGCCTTCCAGCTTCTGTATAATGTTGTATTGAGAAAGTAAGCGAAGTGAGTCAATAAGATCCTTGTTAGACGGTTTTTTCTTAACTAATCCTAAGGCCATCATTTTCTGAACAATCTGGCTGGTCGTGACCAAAACTTCTTTTCTCAATGCTACCTTCTCGCGCTCTTCTTCGAAAATCAATCTTATGGTATACAGCATAAGCGTTGTAATTTTATCAAACCTCACGCGATTGTATTCATATGAACTTGAAAGGGATATAACCCCATAGTTATTATCCTTGTCCAAGATCCAGCCACCGAAAGAGAGATAATCCAAAAAACAATTAAAATGTCTTTCAATAAAGCGGTAATCGGTATTGACCTTAATCATTCCCTCCTTTGAAGAATAAACATCCCTAATGATGAATGTCCGGGAGAGCACAAGATTCACCAATCGCCTGAACTCTTCCTTTTCGGAATTCGTTAGTTTTTCATATTCCTCATACCACATATTATAAGCCCTTTCTATTGATAAACCTCATTTCCGGTATTTTATAGCCATTGCAATCAACGGTGCCGTTAAGGAATTCCACACGATAGAATACATTTTTTTCGGCGGACTTGAGGGCGCCGAGAATCAGAAGAATAAAATCCTCATCATTTTCAAGGCAGATTTCTCTGCTCGAAATAACATCCGCATCCCCTATCAGGCTCCTGATGTATGCCATTACCCTTGAATGGCTGTAGCTATTATTAATATGGTCTATTAATTGCCTTAGATAGACTATCTCCTGCTCGTTTTCTTCTTCCTCTCGGATTTCCATACGTTCTTCATTTTTGTCTCGAATTCTTGAGGTTCTGATATAAAGGGATTTCTCTTCTACATAGCCCTGTGAATATAAGTTAATAGCATCTGAAAGAAGCGTTATTGTATCCTCATTTTTAATGTTTTCAGGCGCACATTTGGACAACAGCTCAACCAGTTTGCCTTTAATACTGCGATCGGTATTCAGTAAGTATTGCATTTTTTCAACCGATGCCCGGGTATACGCCGAATTTTTCCTGTCGATTTCCTCCAGCATGACATCAAGTTTCTCATAGATGTCCAATATATCACCTATTTTTATAGTTATATCTTCTACCGCTTCTTCACTGCTTTTGTATTTTCCCCGAAGTACAGCCTGTTCGGCCATACGCTCTCTCAAATGATAGTCAGCCAGCCATGAGTTGAGTATTTTACGTATTGGAGCTTTGAAACGAGGTACCGAATCCATGGTTTTTAATGGGTGATAAATCTTGTCCATAATAAGATTTTTATACTCATCGAAGTGACCTCTCAATATATCATTTACCGCAATATATTCATTTAATTGCTGATGATATCGGCGTATATTATTATGCAATGTTTTCAATTCATCCACAAGCTGTATTGTATTATTGTAAGCAGTAAAAAGTGCGTTTATCATGAAATCATCCCGTTCCTGATCCGCTACCCTGATGGCTGCGTAAGTGTTATAAACAAAGGAGTTGTATTCTTTAGCCTGTTCCTCTGTCAGGGAATGCAGCAGATTAATTATCTTCACTGTATATTCGGGCAGCGTAATATTCTCTTCAAATGAGTCCATCTGATACTCGGTATCTATCCAGCCTGTTTCTATTAAGCGCCGGATAATAAAATGCGCCCTGCCTGAAAGGCTGCTTTCGGCTGTTTCTATTGCTTCCTCATCCTCGGATTGCATATCGCTAAGAATTTCCATCTCCAGTATTTCATTTTCCATGTTTGAAATAAGCATGGATACTAGATCATCTTTCCTGATTGACATTTCCTGTTTGAATGCTTTACGAATTACAAACAGAGAGCTTACGTATACCTCCCTGTTGGGTGATGCCAAAACGGTGAATAGATTTTGCGGAATAATATCAAATAATTTCACTAAGGGCAGCTCCCCGTTCTCTAATAAATATCATAGACAATTATATCAAATTAAATATACAGCGAACAGGGAATTACCTGTCTACTGTATTTCTTCTCTTTTCTAAAGATTATAATGTAATCCGTCCGGCGCTGTTTTACGGTCGCACAGAAATGCATAAGTCTCGTACAGTCTGTCGAGCAAAGTGAGAGAGTTAAAAAGTACTTTTTCTGTCATCTGTATCACCCTCCGGCGATTTCATTATATAAACTTTGAAAGGGGATTTCTCGACGTTTTTTGCTTTATGGAGCTTTCTATATTAATACTTATTCTATCTTAACGATTGCCATCCTTTTCGATTTCCGCCAATATATCCGGGAACATGGCGATGCTTCTCTTTAATATACCCTGTATATGTGAAATCAGAATTCCATAATTGGTTATCGGCACATGCTGGTCCACAGTGCATTTTTGTCGGTACTTCATCTCTCTTTCGTTGAGCATGCAGCCTCCGCAGTGAACAACAAGCTTATATTCCGACAGATCATCAGGGAATTCGGTACCGGATGTAAATCTAAAATCAAGCTGCTTTTTGGTATAATTATGTATCCAGCGCGGCAGCTTTACCGTGCCTATGTCGTCACACTGCCTGTGATGCGTACACCCTTCCGAAATGAGAACAGTATCTCCATCCTGCAGGGATTCCAGCGCTTTCACTCCTTTTACGGCAGTTTTAAGGTTGCCTTTATATCTGGTAAAAAGGATTGAAAACGAAGTAAGAAAAATATCCTCAGGAGTATCGGCCGACACCTTTGCGAACACCTGACTATCGGTAATAACAAGCTTTGGCTTCTTGCAGAGGCTTTCAATTGTTTCGCGCAATTCGGTCTCTTTTACGACAATGGCAACAGCTCCGATATCCAGAATATCGCGGATAGTCTGCTGCTGAGGCAGTATCAGCCGCCCCTTTGGAGCGGCCTTGTCAATCGGTGTAACAAGCACAACAAAATCCGATGGGTTGATTAGATCACCCACTATTTTCTGTTGGGGTTCCCTGGCGACGGACAACGCTGCGATTTTTTTCTTCAAGGCATCAATGTTGTATCCTGTTTTTGCGCTGGCAAGGATTGCATTATCGCTTTCAGGCGGTTCCTGCACCAGTAAATCAGACTTATTGTAAACGATGATATAATTGATTTTCTTTTCCTTGAAAAGTGCAATCAGTTCTTCGTCTTCTTTTGTTTTACCAAACTCTGAATCTATTACCAGTACGGCAACGTCGGTTTTATTAAGCACCTGGCGGGTCTTTTTTACGCGCAGCTCCCCCAAAGCTCCTTCATCATCAATTCCTGGTGTATCGATAAGCATAATGGGTCCAAGAGGAAGCAGTTCCATGGATTTGTACACCGGGTCGGTCGTTGTGCCTTTTACATCGGAAACGACCGCAAGGTCCTGACCGGTAACGGCATTTACAATGCTTGATTTGCCTGAGTTTCTTTTCCCGAAAAAGCCTATATGTATACGATTTGCTGACGGTGTTTCATTCAGTCCCATTCCTCTTCACCCCCTTAAAACCTGAAATCACGGGTTCCGTTACTGATTTTTATCAGGTTCTCTTCTACGATCTTCTTGACCTTAGCACTTGGAATGTTCCCTATCTCGTTTTGAATAAGCGCCTCGCCAACCGCTTTTGTTCCCGGCGAAGCGTAATCCTCGAGATACTCCTTCAGTGTCATCAGGGCGTTTGGATGGCAGCAGTTTTGAATCTGCCCGCTTTTGCAGAGCCTCATAAACCTGTCGCCGGTCCTGCCTTCCCTGTAGCAGGCAGTACAAAAGCTGGGGACATAACCAAGCTCCATCAGCCACTTAATAACTTCATCAAGGGTTCTTGTGTCGCTTACATCGAATTGAGCTGAATTTTCATCTTCCGGTTCGGGCTCGCAATATCCCCCGACACTTGTTTTGGAACCGCCGCTGATTTGGGAAATACCCAGATGAAGCACGCGTTCCCTGGTTGCCTTGCTTTCCCTGGTAGATACGATCATTCCCGTATATGGTACAGAAATACGAATGCACGCTACGATCTTTGCGAATATATCATCATTTATTTCGTTATTAAATGCCGACGGATCAATACCATCAGCAGGGCGGATTCTCGGCACGCTGATGGTATGCGGACCAACGCCGAATACCGCTTCAAGGTGCTCCGCATGCATCAGCAAGGCCGCAAATTCATAGCGGTACAATTCCAGTCCAAACAATACGCCCAGGCCCACATCATCAATGCCGCCGAGCATGGCTCTGTCCATTGCTTCGGTGTGATAGGCGTAATCATGCTTCGGACCTGTGGGATGCAATTTTTCATAGCTTTCCTTATGGTAAGTTTCCTGAAATAGAATATATGTTCCTATGCCCGCGGCTTTAAGCCTTTTGTAATTTTCAACCGTGGTTGCGGCAATATTGACATTAACACGGCGAATCGCGCCGTTTTTATGCTTGATGCCGTATATGGTATCAATGCTCTCAAGTATATACTCAATAGAATTGTTTACCGGATCTTCGCCGGATTCTATCGCAAGACGCTTGTGGCCCATATCCTGAAGTGCGACAACTTCTCTGCGGATTTCCTCCTGCGACATTTTCTTTCTGGTGATGTGTCCGTTCGTCTTA
>JBMNTI010000033.1:0-20438 GCA_050945655.1 Acetivibrionales bacterium
ACCTATTAAAGAGTAAAAAACATTAAAAATAAACAAATAAAAAATTAATCAAACATACATTTGTTCTATGATACGGATTCTGCGGAATTTACTTCTACAAAACGGAAGTTACTTTTTCAATTGACCAGTATTTATAGCTTGAATTCCTTTATAAAAAATTCAACGGACTATAAACGACGGCCAACGCATTTTCTTGTCTGATCGCGAGAAAAAAATGATGATTGTGAAAGCGTTATCAAAAGATTAAAAATGAAAAATAGAATTATCTACATAACACGATAGCACAAATAACGGTATTAAGGGACTGCTTTTTTGAAAAGTGAAAAAGCCTCACGGTATATGGCATAATACGAGTTACTATTTTAATTCTGAAGAAATTACGCCGTTATGAAATTACGTCGTTATTCGAATGATTTATTGGCAAATAACCACTCTATCTATTTGATACTTTCATTGTATACATTGCTTCAATAAAAAGATTCTTTACTCTTTTTAAATGCTTTTCCAGCACGGGAACGCATTCCTCATAATTCCTGTTGCGGATTAATTCAATTATTTTTAGATGTTCATTTAATGAAGTATTCCAGGATAAGAAATCATTTTGTGCTTCTTTTCTGAACCGCTCAAGGGGCGTATTCAACATATCTAATATATGCATAGCTCTTGAGCTACCGGTTTTCTCCACTATAAGGGTATGTAGCTCTTTATCGGCATCATGGTACTGTTTCCAGTTTTTACACTCAATAGAGTTTTTCATGCAATCTTCTATTTCATTTAGTTCAGAGTCTTTAAAGCGATTGATACTCTTCCTGATAGCCCATAATTCTATTAGTTCCCTTAACTCACATATTTCCGTAATATCTTCCAATGTAATTTTTGATACAATTGTTCCATGAAACGGAAAACTGGTCAGCAGCCCCTGCGCCTCCAGTTTACGCATAGCTTCACGAACAGGCGTACGGCTAATGCCCAGTTTATTGGCAATCTCTTGTTCGTTAACTTGAGTGCCTTGCGGCATCTTCATTGAAACAATCTCATTCTTTAGATATTCGTATGCTTTTTCACTATTGCTTTTTTTCTTTTTCATAGTTAATACTTTCATTACAAATTATTCTAATATCTTCCACGACTTTTTACATTTATTATAGCTTATATAGCTTTCCTGTGCAAGTTTAAACGTTGTTGTGTGAGTTTATAATAAATAAACATGACGTACGGATCGGACATTTACCGCATAAAATGAGCAGTCTACCAAATGCAGACGTACTCCCGGTCGCACCTTAGTTGAGTTATTTAAAAGTATTATGTATGTTACCGATCCGTACATTCTATAAATTGTAGTCTATATTATCATTCAAAGCCCTAAGTTCTGATTTATCAAAATTAACTGCATGGATTTAACTAAACGAGGTCGAAACATTGTTATAGTCATTACCCTGCAGCTTCGGTCTTCAGAACGGCAATCATTGCACCGTATTTCATCGGTGCCGGTACAAGGCGTATTCGAGCCTCCGCGCTTTGAATTCAAAGGGGCGGCTATATTTCTGACTCTGTCTATAGCGTCTTCAAGAGTCGGCACAACCTTGTTCACTCCGGCCACATAAATGACATGCTCATGTCCGTAAGCCAGATTTGCCACACGATTACATGATCCGTCCATATTAACGATTTCTCCGGTTTCACTGATGGCATTTGCAGAAGCAATGTACACGCCGGCTTCAATCTCTGCCTGTCGCCGGGCCACAATATCTTTTTTAATCCAGTGCCAAAAAACGTCGTTTTCTTCGCTCAGCAGCTCATAAAGTCCCAGTTCTTTAAGTGTTTGGGATCCTCCAAAAACGATTTTCTTTTTCCTCAGCTCTGAAGCCAGGAAGGCCGCCGCTTCGCTTCCAGTTTCGAACCAGAAGGGCTCTATTTTTCGGCCGGCTAAAGCCAAAAACAATTTCTCTCGATCCATATTTCCCCCCAATTATAGAATCAGTCAAGAAGAACTTTCACAACAGCTTTCTTTATATGGGAACCGCCAGAAGGTGATATGCGAACCGCATGGGCATCCCCTGGAAAAAACACTGCGAATTTTCCTTCTCTTAGTGTAAGTGCTTCAAAAGGACCTTTGTAAAAGATAACATCTTTTTCTGAGTTGTATTCTTCTATCGTTTCCCCTTCTCCGGTAACAGCATAACCGATAATTTCAGTTCCTTTGAATACATATTGAATATCTGCATAGCGACGGTGGGATTCCAGTTTTATATCCCCGCCTTCCTGAACATCATATTCCCGGACATTAGCATAGACCTCGCCGGAAACTATATCATGTCTGCCTATTGCAATTTTATCCGGATCGCTCTCGGCTAAAAACTTAAAAGCCTTATTAAATCTATCACCCAGGCTGGCATACTGTTCCCAGTTATCCAAAATATCGATAATCATTGACAGTTCCTCCTCAATTCTAATTTTATGCTATCGACTTTTTTCTAGAAACCCGTTTGAAAAGCGTTTTTAACTGAGGGGTGAAAACTATCAAAACTGAGAATGCTATACAGATTCCGGAAATAGGACGGGTAAGGAACTGCAGAAAATCGCCCCGGGAAAGCATCATACCTCGTCGGAATCCTGTCTCAAAAAGCTTGCCAAGGACAAATCCCAGAATAACAGGCGCCGCAGGCAAACGAACCTTGACGAAAATATAGCCGAACACTCCGATCACCAGCAGGGTCCACACATCAAATATGGCTCCGCGGGGAGCAAAAGCGCCAAGTAGACAGAACACCAGGACAAGTGGTGCAAAATATTCCGTCGGAATATTAACAACCTTGCTGATGTACTTTGCACCAAAGAGGCCTACAAAGAAGAACAAGAAGTTGGAGATTACCAGCATGATATAAATGGATGATACTACGTCAATATGTTTCGTGAAAAGAGTAGGTCCGGCAGTAAGTCCCTTGATGGTTAGGGCACCCAGAAGAACCGCAGTAGCAGCATCACCTGGAACACCTAAAGCGAGCATTGGGATCATATCGCCGCCTGTAACTGCATTATTTGCTGTTTCTGAAGCAGCAAGACCTTCAAGACTACCCTTACCGAACTCTTCCGGGTGCTTTGAAACTCTTTTTTCGGCACCATATGCCACAATGGAAGCAATCGTACCACCGGCGGCAGGTATAGCTCCTACAATGACACCGATTATTGAACTGCGTGTTATGGTAGGAATAATACTTTTTAATTCTTTCCATGTGGGTAATACCCTGCCGAAGTTTTCAACTATCTCATATTTCTCCTGCTTTTTCTCCAGCATTTCGATACAGGAAACCAGGCCAAAGAAACCAATAAGCACCGGAACCATCTGCAGGCCGTCCAACAGGTAATAGTTCCCGAAAGTGAATCTGGCTGAGCCGATCATTGGATCCAATCCAACTGTCGCCAGCAGCAGCCCGATAACACCACTGATCAGGCCACGAATAACCGATCCTCCTGAGGACTCATCATCAGAAATGATAGCTATAGTCGAAATACCTACCAGTGCACAAGCGAAATATTCCTGGGCACTGAAAGCCAGGGCTATTTTTGCCAGCGGTAACGCTGCAATAGTCAGAATTACAATGCTAAACAGTCCGCCTATCAGCGAACAGAAAGTAGATATACCTATCGCTAGACCGGCCTTTCCTTTTTTTGCCAGAGCATGGCCGTCCATGGTTGTCATTATGGCATTGGGAGTTCCGGGTATGTTTGCTACAATAGCGGTAATACATCCACCATACACAGCTCCGGCATATACACCCAGTAGCAGCCCCCATCCGGCACCGGTACTCATAGCATATGTGAGGGGTGTCACTACTGCTAATCCCATGGTAGCAGACAGACCCGGCATGGCGCCGATCAATGTTCCTGCAACAACACCAAGAAACAGCAGCAGCAGAGTATCCCACTGTAATACATTGGAAAGCCCGGCAGTATAGAGATCAAAAATTGAAGTACTCATGTTTACCTCCAAATAATTCCAGTCGGAAGTTGAACTTTTAACAGATTAGCGAATAAAAAGTAGATAACTAAAGTGAATAATACTGATATGATGATTGCATAATGCAGCTTTCCTTTTAAAACCATCATGCCGGAAACAAGGAATAGAATTGTATCGACAATGAAGCCCAGAGTATTCAAAAGTGCAGTATATAAAACCATCATACCCAAAAATATGGCAGGATATTTAAGATTGCTCCAGCTGAACTGTTGTTCATCTTCCGAACTAACCGTTGTTTCAGAATAAGGCTCAATCTCTTCTGATCGTGAGTCTTCCGCTGAAACAGATATCTCCGAAGCTTTTTGGTTCTTCCTTTCTTTGACCCTGTCCTCAATAAAAAGCAGGGCTGTCAGAACAATTAGAACAATGGTCAGCATCCGTGGATAATAACCGGCTCCATAACCAATTTCATATGTCCCCGGCGCCCAATCCTTTGTCAAAAAAAATATGGCTGCTGCAAATATAAGTAGAGCTATAACAACTGCATAAGACGTAATTTTTTTTGTTTTATTCATCGTCCACACCTCATTAATTGAAACAGTAAAAACTTAAACCATTGGTAATATGAGTGGGGAGAGCTGCTGTAAAACAGCTCTCCAAACCAATGTATTTTCCTCAGGCGGGTTATTTTGCCAAAATCTGAGCAAAAGTATCGTCTTGTTCCTTAAGGAACTTAGTAAATTCTTCTCCACCCATAAAGTACGGGTTATTTCCGGTCCTCTCTTCAAATGCCGCCCACTCTTCGCCTTTAATTATCTCTTCAAAGGTTTTCATCAGCAGTTCTCTGGCTTCCGCCGGAATACCCTGAGGAGCAGCAACGCCGGTCCAGGTTCCCATAAGGCCTTCATAACCTAACTTAGTGGTAGTGGGAACATCAGGATACTTGGCACTTGGAGAGTCTCCGAAAACTGCAAGAGGACTCAGTTCTCCGGCATCAATCATAGCGGCGGCTTCACTGATACTGCAAATTGCGAATTCGACGTGACCGCCTGCTGCAGCGGTTGCGCCCGCGGTACCACTTTCATAAGGAACTGCGGTAAATTTCACACCGGCCTTTTTAGCCATAGCCTCGCCAACAAGGTGGTAAATGGCACCGATGCCCGAGTTTCCGTAGCGCAGCTCACCTGGATGATCTTTTGCATATGCAATAATCTCATCCAGTGATTTGAACTGGGAATCTCCTTTAACCACCAGACAGGTAGGAACCGTCTGGGACATACACAGGAAATCGGCGGCATCGTATGATATGTTAGCCTTGCCGGTAGGCTTGAAGAGAAGCATGGACGGTGAAATAGAACCGATTGTAAACCCATCCTTTGGAGAAGCAATAAGAGTGTTGAAGCCAACCAGGCCGCCTCCGCCGTCGGTATTCAAAATTACGCAGGTAACGCCCAGCTCTTTACTCAATAAGTTAGCTAATTCGCGGCTCATAACGTCAGTCGCACCTCCGGCAGCCCAGGGAACGATCCATGTTATGATTTTGCCGTGATAGAAGTTATTGGTGTCTACAGATGAAGTTGCCTGCGGTGAGGGTGCTGTAGTAGGCTCACCTGTTGCTGGGGGTGTGGCAGCTGGTTCCGGAGTGGCTGACGTCGTCGGTGCTTGCGTTCCACAGGCAGCCACTGAGAGAGCTAAGATTGTGACTAATAAAACTGTTATCAGTCTTTTCATTTTTAGTTCCTCCCTTTTAATATTAACATCTATAAACCTTAATTATGGTTTATACAAAATTAGGACAGAGTTAGAAAATAGAGTAATAATCAACGCCCTTTGTCACGTCTTAGGAACGTATCATAACCAGATTTTTCATCGACTGTAGTAAAATCAATGCCAGCTTTGATTTCAGCTATCATCGCTTCTTCACGGCTCTTGATATCCAACGCCACCTCCAAAACCTCGGCCGCCCGATCACATGGAATAACTGCAATGCCGTTTCGGTCAGCCATAACCAGATCCCCCGGGCAGCACTGTATTCCGCACAAATTTATCGGGCAGTTGTAATCCAATTGCACTACTCTTCCACGGCCGGTCGTAGGAACACTGCCCATGGCATATATTGGATAACCTATAGCCTCGCATTCCTCAATATCCCGCATGGCTCCGAATGCAATGGTTCCGGCAATCCCACGTTTAATTGCAGACCATGCCAATATGTCTCCCCAACAATTCTGGTCAAGTCTGCCGCCGTTATCATACACAAGGATATCACCCGGTTCCGCTACCTTAATGATATCGCCTCCCATATGTCCTTTCGGATTATACTTGCCAAAAGGTACTACCTTCATGGTGATGGCCGGACCAACAATTTTTTTGCATCCTGGATACATTGGTACAATGCCTCCTGCTCCGGCAGGCAAGCCCAATTTATCAAGTGCATCAGAAACCATCGGAGTAGTCAGCTCATAGAATCTTTCTGTCACCTCACGCGGAGGGCGCTTCTTGAGATATTTCCATTCTCTTTCTTCGTTCATCGTGGCCTCCTAAAACAATTAGATAAGTTCTGCAGAGATATCTGCAACATTATCAAGTTTTTCAATGTTAAATATCAAATCCCAAAGTTTCTGAGCCTTTTCTTTCTGCAGACCTCTGGCAGTAAGCGAAGAAAACTTCTTATACAGTTCATCGTCTGAAAGCGGATGCTCCGGCTCGCCCTTCATTAGATCGCGCCGGGCACTAAATACCTGACCGTCATTCATCTCTATTTCCACAATTGCAGGCCATTTCTCGTCATAGAGCGCCTCCAATTCCGGATCACAGCAAGTGTCTACTTTCTGGGCCAGAGCAACAATTGTCGGATCAGTGAGATTTTCGGATACATATTGGTCAATCCATGCATCACCATATACGATACTGACTGCTACGGCAAACGGGATGCTATATTTTGCAGCAGAAATACTAGCAAATTCTTTGCTGGCGCCACGAGTTGCCACACTAAACGTACGGACCTGGATATGCTTGATGTCATTCACAAGCTTATCAAGACCGAATTTATTACGAAGCTCCAAAGCGCAATCAATGGTTGAATGAGCCTGTCTGCAATGGGCATACGGTTTTATACCGGCGTACATGATTTCATATTCCTTGCCCAGAGTATCTGTAATTTTGGACAGGTCGTAATCGTTGCAAGCATTTACACAGAAGCCGAATTCACTTTCAATCATGAAAGGTGAACCGCTGAAACCATTTTTGGCCAGCTCAACAGCCATTACTCCGGAGTAACCGGCCCAGCCCATAGAAAATTCCTTGATCGTGGTTCCAAGGCGATAAGACTCAACAGGAGCCATCGGTGTAATAAAACAAGTGCTTCCAAATGTTCTTGCCAGAAGGTCTCCATCAAATCCGAGCAGCTTTCCGCAAGCTGCAGAAGTGCCGAGATTACCCATTACGGTACAAGGCATGCATCTTCTGTCCAGGAAAATTGACGGACTTATACAGCGTCCAACTCGGTTTATTACTTCATATCCTCCTACAACAGCTTCTATCAGCTGTTTCCCGTTAGAGCCTTCCACCTCGCCTACAGACAAAGCAGGTGGAATTACACTCAATGCACAGTGGGCGTGAGAAAATCTATGCACATCATCCAGTTCCATATGAAAAATTATTGCAGAATTCGCCATTACCGCAAATGCAGTACTGATTTTCTTGCCGGATTTCCATACTGTGGCATTTCCGCTGCCACCAATTGAACAAATATAGTCCGAAATCTTTTTTCCTGTGATTTCTCCACTGCTATAAACACCACAGGCGATAGTATCGGCAATTCTTCTCTTTGCCTCTTTTATAACCTCCGGCGGGAGCTGTTCATACTTGAGATTTGCGACAAAATCACTTAGGATACGGGTTTCTCCTGCCATGTTTTTCATGCCTCCTTATTAATTTTGTAACATCTGTTCACCCCACTTGATTCATGTGGGATGATGGTCGTCACGGATTACCCTGACTATGCCGTTTGTAGCATCCACTTCCAAAAAGTCGCCATCCTTGATAAAGGCGATCGGATCAGGTTGTACCTGATCGATAGTGGGTATTTCGCCAAGAATAACCCCAACTGCCGTAACCTGTTCAATACGGTTATTGATAATTGCGGCGGGACCAACACCATTGCAGGCTGCTTCGTAGATAACGTAAGACCCTCCGGTTGATCCTTTTCCGGTAGGGTAAACCAGAATCTTACCCTTCACCGACTGCTTGAACCAGGGATGATCATGCTCCGTAAATTCTCCTGTATCGGTATCGATTCCGCCCACGTAGCATACGGGCTTGTCGGTAACCATCGCTATTCCCGAAGCTTTTCCTTTTACGACTGTACGTCCTGAAAAAATCATTTCCATCGTTCAACCTCGCATTTCCCGTTAAGTGCAATCTCAACGCATTCACTGACACTGTATACGGCTGTTGGAATTTTACCGTTGTTCCAGCCGTAATGACACATCTTAGGAGAATTGGTTGCCATAGATTTGTATTTTTTTGACGCCAGCAGGTTTTTTGTGAAACAATGAGAAGGGCAGGTGTCGCATACAACGAACGCTCCTGCATCTTCAATTGTCTTAACATATCCGCACCGCTCAGCCAGAGCCTTGATGGGCTGACCCGTCTGAACCCAAAATTCTATTCCGCGTTTCAACTTCTTGCCCTTGATAAGTTCTGCGACTTCTGCGATCTCTTCCAGGGAAGCATGTGGGCAGCCTATGTAAACAATGGAATAATCACTTTCTGTTACCTGTTTAAGTTTTTCTGCCGTTGCCTTCATCTCCTGGATGCCAATATCAATGACACGATCCGGCTTTTTCGGCCCAAAGGCTGCTTCCAATGTAGGTGCCTCAGGTGTGATGCCTACCGCATGGAATAAAGCTACCGCACCCGATGTCGCAAGTGAAGATCCCAACTGTTTAAGCTCATCCGGGGTTACAGATTTTTCAATTCCGTTGAAAACAGGTACACCATCCTCTACCAGTTCTCCGATGCAAAAACCCAGAAGTCCGTAATCATAAATGTCCTTGAGAGGGACATTAACATTAACCTGTAAAGTTCCGTATCGGTTTTCAACCAGATGATAGCCATATGCAGGTACTACTCCTGTAAGAGATGCCGCCAAAGATACCGGACCTCCGTTACGATTAGTACGGGCGCCCAGAACGGAATTGGCATATATTACGGCAGAGGATTCACCCCAGCAGATATCCTCTCCAAAGCTGGGGACTTGTCCCACAAGATATGGCGTACAGCAATGTACCGGGATAGCACCCATTCTGGCCAAGAGGTCGGTCAACTTTTTTTGGGCTTCATAATCCTCTTTTATAAATCCATAGCGTTCCCAATTGTCAAGATCCACAGAAGCGGGATTAAGAGTTGTACGGGTTACGAAACGGGCACCTTCGGCCACCATTCTTTCCGCGAGCTTAATGGCGGCGGATCCCGCAAGCATAATGGATGCATTGACCATATGTACATTCTGGACGGGAATCATATGGGTTGCACCATACAACTGGCCCATCTGAAACAATATCTCCATGCCCTTTTGCTTCGGCCAGCCGTGTTTGCCGTCCAGCATTTCCTGTTCATACCTTGTTAATTTTAGTGCCATAACATACTCTCCATTACTTATTTTCCGGACGCTGCAGCGAATCGTATTTATATTTTTTACGCGCTTCAAGCAGAGTAGACCCTTCCATTACAGAATCAATAATTTTCTGTTCCGCTTCATGGATGCTGCGGGCGAGTTCCAGAACCTTTGGAGCCACTTCCTGTGGAATAATCAGAACACCGGATCCGTCCGCCATGACCAGATCGCCTTTGCGGCACTGAACACCGCAAATAGAAACAACGCCGCCTACCTCGACCATCATGCTTCTGTCCTTACCTGTTACCATGAAATGGCCTCTCGTATACATCGGATAGTCCAATATGCGTATTCCGTCGACATCACGGCATACTCCGTCAATGACTGTGCCGGCCAGCTTCTTCTGAACAGCAACATTTGTTAAAATATCGCCCCAGGAAGTATAATAGGTACGCCCACCATTGTCTATTACGATTACATCGCCTTCCTCAGCATCATCAATATAATCTCCTGCTTGAGTCTTGAATTGTCCTGCAACTTCATAACGCACGGTGAATGCCGGACCTACAAACTTTTTGCCCATGACAATCGGCACAAGGCCATGGCATCCACACTTGATTTGCAGCTTATCCATTGCGTCAGAGACTGATGGAGTACTTAATTCCATAAAAGCATCACAAAGTTTTTTAACTTCCGAAGTCATATTCTGTTCCTCTTTTCTAAATATTTTACTTATTTTTCAGGAGAAAATTGTCATAACCCGACTTCTTGTCAACATCGCGGAATGACTTGCCCTGCTTTATTTCTTCTATCATGTTTTCTTCAAACTGTTTGATTTCCATGGCAACTTTAAGGACTTCTTCCGCTCTGTCTTTAGGAATAACTGCTACACCGTTGATGTCGGCCATTACAAGATCACCGGGATTAACCTGCACATTGCGTATTTGCACGACACAATTGTAGTCGGCCTGTACATTTCGGCCGCGTGCTGTCAATGGGGTGTGACCCATGGCATATACCGGATAGTTTAGTTTTTCGACCTCACCCATATCACGAACAGCACCATAGGCAATTGTGCCGATAATTCCCTGCTTCATGGCGTTGTAGGTTACAATATCACCCCAGCAATTCTGTTCAAGGTTACCACCGTTATCATATACGAGTATGTCTCCGGGCTCAGCAACATGCATTGGATCGGAACCCGTATGACCCGGAGGATTATGCGAACCATAAGGCACCATCTTCATGGTTATAGCGGGACCAACAATTGGCTTGCAGTTTCTGTGCATCGGATCTATACCATATACGCCTCCAGGGATCCCTAATTTATCAAGGGCGTCAGATACCATGCAAGTCGTTAACTCATAGAATTTTTCAATAATTTCTTTTGGCGGGCGATCGGTAATAAACTTGAATTTTCGCTCTTCAGCCATTCTTCCCCCTCCTTAAACGGTATTGTTCGAATTTATTTTCGGATAACTCTGATGGTAGCGTTATCAGCGTCTACTTCAACAAAATCACCTGTACGAATTGTCTCAATGGGATCAGGGTCTACACGATCCACTACAGGTACGTCGGCAATAATTGCACCAACTGCCGTGACCTGCTCTATTTGGCGATTTATGATGGCTGCAGGACCGACATTGTTTGTTGCTGCGGCATAAAGACAATATGCACCGCCTGTCGAGCCTTTACCGGTTGGATATACCATAACACGGCCTTTGATATTCTCCCCAAAAAACGGATGATCCTTTTCTACAAAATCACCGGTTTTGATATCAATACCGCCAACAAAGCAAACAGCCTCGTCACATACCATAGCAATTCCTGAAGCTTTTCCTTTTACACATTTATGACCTTTCAAAATAATCTCTTCCATTTTCCTTCTCCTTTACTTATTGCCGTTAAGCGCAATGTCAAGGCATTCATCTGTAGACTTAAAAACAGTCGGCAAGTTCCACAAATGAGGAATATAATGTGAAAGCTTTGCTGAATTTGTTGCCATACTGCGGAGTCCCAATGCCTTTATACAATCAGCCAGATGTCCCAAGTCCGGGCATGTATCGACCATAAATTTCGCGCCAGTCGCTTCAATGGCATCAACATAACCCTTTCTCTTCGCAGTTTGAACCACGGCATGGCCGGCCATAAGCCATAGCTCCACACCATCAGCCAACTTCTTACCTTTGAGTCTTTCTGCTAATTCGGCTATCTCTTTGAGGGAAAGAAAAGGACAGCCCAGCGCTACCAAATCGATTGGTTCGCCATGATGGATACTTAAGCTAGCCATGACAGAGCGCATCTCTTCTTCACTAACAACAATTTCTTCCTCAGGCTTATTTGAGCCAAATGCTATTTCAAGAGTCGGAGCTTCCGGGGTAATACCTACGGCATGGAACAGAGCCGTAGAGCCGCCGGTAGCCATAGCTGCAGCAAAACTTCTTAGATTGTCAACAGAAATATTAGGATCCAGCCCCGTAACTACGGGAACCCGGTTTCCGGTATGAATTCCGATGGCATGACCCATAGCGCCATACTCCTGCAGCGTATTTAACTTGCAGTCAATATGTACAAGGACTTGACCATACCGGTTTTCATCCAGGTGATAACCGTAAGCAGGAACTACACCGGTCAAAGCTGCGGCTAATGCTCCGGGACCACCTTCACGGTTTGTCCTTGCACCTATGATGGAGTTGCAATACACTATTGCAGAAGATTCTCCCCAGGCTACGTGCTCACCGAAACGGGGAGCGTTTCCTTCAAAAAATGGAGTGCAGGTCAGCGTGGGTATAGCTCCCATGGCCAGGTAAGCATTAACAAGGCGCATTTGGAAATCATAGGTTTCCTGACTGAATCCGAACTGCTTCCAGTTACAAATATCCACCGCACAGGGATTCATTGTAGTCAACACCTTGAACTTACCGCCGGTATCCCGCATTTTTTCAACAAACATACATGCAGGTTCGCCTGTGACGGTAGATGAAACCCCCGGCATATGGACGCTGGTGACCGGGATCATTTTCTCGGCGCCGTAGATTTCGCCCATTTGAAGCTGAATCTCCATGGCCTTCTGAGTAGCCCAGCCTTCCTCACCGTCTAACATACGTTTTTCATGGTCAGTTAGTTTCATTGGCATAATCACACACTTCCTTATTTAACTTTTTAGCAATAACTGGTTCGTACATTTGAAAAATCATTAGTTTTAGAGGGAAAAGTATACCGCTATTCTGTTTTCCAGGTACATATGTTATAGGTTAAATAACTGTAACAGTACGGATTGAGAATAAGGGAAAATTTTTATTAAGAATATAAAAGAACGGAAAACTCCTTCAATTAATGTGAATTAAAAATTACTCTTTTGTTATGTTATGTCCTGCCAGAAATGTTAATCAACACTTTTTAGAAACTAATAAAAAGATCAACACTTGCTTTTATCAATACTACAGTATCATTCTGCATTGAATTTTGTCAATAAAAGATTTATAACGGAGCTATATAATGTCAGTCCTCATATATGAACCCCAAAGCGTTTATTTTAGCATCGATCCAGTCTCGCTTAACATATTTGCGATTAATAATATCCGCAATATCCTTCTCCTCTTTTATTGAGACAGCTCTTGCTTCAGCAGCAAGCTTCTCGGCCTCATCAGGATGAATGACGACAACACCGTCCCCATCTCCCACAAGTATATCTCCCGGACATATAACCTGGCCGGCACAAGAAACAGGATACCCAATTTCACCGGGTCCGTTTTTATATGGGCCATTAGGCGTTACTCCAATACAGTAAACAGGGAATTCATTGATTTCTGCGATACTGTCTCTGTCGCGCATACAGCCGTCAACTATAAATCCGGCCAATCCTTTCATCATGGCGTAGCGAACCATAATCTCTCCCGCATAAGAACGGGTAATGGTTCCGCCGCCGGCGACAACGATAACATCACCAGGCTGAGCCATGTCCAGGGCTTTATGAAATAAAAGATTATCCCCATTTGTGGCCTTAACGGTAAAAGCAGTACCAAGTAGCTTAGCCCTGTTAAGTGGAAATATTTTTGAATCCAGGCAACTCATACGATTCATGCAATCTGCAATATTTGCAACAGGAATATCGCGGAACAACTCAAGAAGCTCTTTTTTCGGACGTGTAATGTTCTTTTTGATCTTTAGATTGTAGGATGACATAGATATCCTCCTTCCGTATACAGGTTGTATACAAACTGTATACATTTTTATCTAATCATATGTTTTGTCATTTGTCAATAGCAACTTTAATTAAATTTTATTCTTCATCTAGACTATAAGTCGAATTCATATAATCCGCACCACGAGTATTTGACAGTTAAAAAAAGAATTTTATATTTTGCATCTCTCGAAGTATTTTGCTTTAAATTTTAGAAAACTTGTGAATATAATCGATGAAACAAGTTTCTTATTAGTTTGGAAAAAGACTCTTATTGAAGGAATCAGTGATGAATAGCTGCTTATTTTTAGCTTTTCTGCCTACATCATAAATAATAAACTAATTTCCATGTTTCTCCGGATTTTTTGTGATATGATAGAGCACAGGAAATCACAGATAATTATCGTATTAAAAGAGGTATACCGATAACTTTATGCTTGTTATATTTTTATCCGCGCTTGCGGTTGGCTTCTCCGGCGCAATGATGCCCGGGTCGCTGCTTACATATACAATCCGAAAATCGATGTCCAATGGAGCCAGGGCAGGTTTTATCATTGCCACCGGACACGCTGTTTTGGAAATGGTTTTGATATTGCTTATCTTTATGGGTTTTGACACCATCCTTAAAACCGACGCTGCTCAAATCGCCATAGGCATTGCGGGAGGATTGATGCTGGTTTATATGGGCTTTGGCATGATTATAAACTCATTACGGGATAAAGTCTCAATTACACTGGATGACGGCAGCACCGGCAGAAGCGGCATGCTGGTATCAGGCTTTATAATCAGTGCTGCAAATCCTTACTTCATTTTATGGTGGGCGGTTGTCGGACTGGGCTTCATTATGCAGTCATATAACTCTCTAGGCTTCTTGGGCGTTATTATATATTATATAGGCCACATTATGGCCGACTTTATATGGTATGGTTTTGTATCCGTAATTGTCGGGACTACCCGTAAATTCCTCAATCACAAAATTTACCGCACCTTAATTGCCGTGCTTGGCGCACTTTTGGTGTTTTTTGGCGGCAGATTTGTATATGAGGCAATAATAAAAATGTTTTGATTGTCGATACTGCAATAATCTCTTTATTAAGAGATAAAATCAATGTTTTCACCAATCAGTACTCTTATAGCTTTGGCGGTATCTTTTTCCTTTATTAAAACTATGCCAACAATTTATCATTCCATCATTAGAAATTCTCAATGACTTTTTTAAAAATATTATTCCGCATATGGAATTTTTCTTCTTGACATGTACTTTTTCTTCTGATATGATTTGTACTATAAAATTAATATAAGGTGAAGAGATGTGGGATTAGAAAAAATAAATTTGCTTAGAAAACAAAAGGGACTAAGCATAGAAGAACTATCAAAATTATCTGGTGTGCCCATAGGAACGCTTAGTAAGATAACTGCTGGTATAACTACGAATCCAACCTTAGAAACAGTTAGATCAATTGCTGCAGCATTAGAATGTAAACTTGATGACTTAAATGATTCTTCTATACCTACTAATATGCTCACTGACGAAACCTCTCTCTTACTTACATATCGCCAGTTAACACCAGAAGGAAAATCTAGTGTAATGAATTTCGCAGAATACACCCTTTCGAGAGAGCAGCACGCTTCCCCAAAAGAAACTATTTGACCAATATATCTTAAGGCAGCAGAAACTCTGGAGGTCTATAACGCCACAGCCAGCAATGATGCTAGTCTGACAGAAGAAGAGTTTAAATAAATGGAATAGTATCTAGTAAGCTAAAATAACCGAAGGGAAAATGCAAAATGAGTGATAAAATTGATAAACTGTATGATTTAATCGAGAATATGTATGTGGATTTGTCACAGAAGATTGATAGTACCAAAGCTGAATTAAATCAGAAGATTGATAGTACCAAAGCTGAATTAAATCAGAAGATTGATAGTACCAAAGCTGAATTAAATCAGAATATTCTATTAATTGAGCAGAATCATGGAGAAAAGCTTGACGCCTTACTTGACGGATATAAGCAGCTATCCGAATCACAGAAAGAGATAAAGGCTGATATTGAAGAAATTAAAACAAAGCTGGAGAACCAAGAAGTTGAAATTAAAGTAATTAAGGGTGGAAAATCGAAAAGGATACCAAAATAAAAGAAGCCAACCTTGTGTGGCTTCTTTTATTTTGGAGCCTCAATCAGAATCGAACTATGACCTCATTCCTTACCATGGATGCCATGCGTCGTAGAGGACTGATCTTTTTCATGTTAATTTTCCTATAACATTATTCTTCTTTAACTTTACCACTATTAATGCTGTATCCTCAACTTTACCGCGAGAAGCGACATCGAAAACCTTGAAACAGTACCTCCCGTATACATAACTTGCATCTTAGTAAAATAACCCTATATTACCCCGATTATGATGATTTTTGGTGATAAAAGATAAGGTTAGATGAGGCAAAGATAAAAATAAGAAAACCCCGAAATAGTGTAAATACAATACTTCAAGGCTTTCACACCAGAGTCCTCATTAGGCAACTGGTCATTCTATAATATTATACTTCTTCTCCGTTAACAAAAACATTTCCATTTTGATCTGTACTTATATCCAAATGATCTCCGGCAAGATCCAGGGCTACTGAAACGATATTGCCCGTATTAACGGATTCTGCCTTATTAGAAACATCAGCGGATTTTATTTCATCAACTTTTACTTCACCTTTATCATTGGCTACGATTTCCATTATGCTGCCATCATGATTAAATGCCACTTTAACTGCAAAGCTTTGCTCCGAGAGCATTAGTCTGTTTATTTCACCTTTACCGATTCCGGTGTTGGCAGGATTAACTTGTTTTTTCTCTTGCTTATCCTGCAATACGTCGGTGGCGGTTTCAACATCAAGTGTATTCGTTGCTACTACATTTCCGCCTTCAATATATGTATTAAACTGACTGTTAAGATCATTTGCAATTGCAGCGCTTTTACGGTCATCGGCAACAGCTAAGGTTATCAGCTGAGCATTTTCATTCACTTGTACTGTATTCTGCTCCTGCGTCAGATTTGCAACTGCCTGCTGCAACGAGTCCGCCGTAATTCTGCTATTCTCCTTGCAGTTGTTATCTTCACTGTCAAAGTCAACCGTATTTCTCGCCGCTGCTTCTCCAAATTGAGTGTTATCATTCAGTTGACAGGATTTTTGTCTTGCTTTGGCAAAGCTGCCCCCAAGAGCAACTGCAATAGCTGCCAGTTGAACATTTTCGTTATCCTGGTCTGCAGCCTGATTCTGTGAAATATTTAAATCAATCAGCTGCTGAATTACAGAGTCGCAGCTGCATGGTGTTATCAAGTTTATCTTTTTTTCGCAGCTCATCTTCTCACTCCTTTCCCATCCACCAGAACATTCCCGTCGGAATTTGCTTCGACATCCAGTGATATCCCGTCTAAATTAAGGATAACGTGGAATTTATCAAAGTTTAAACCCAAAGGCTTTGTATCAGTTTCATCTTTATCGTTTACATCAAAAGCAATTTGTTTAATGGTTGAGTTCCTGGTCTGAATATTGTTCTGGATTTCCTTCCCATTAATGTTTATTGAGGATAAAGGTGATTTATCTAAAACCGTATCCAGGTTTTTGTTTGTACTGTACTGTGTATTAATATCCTCCTGATTCAATTTATCAGGCTGAGTCGACTCCGCAAGAAGACAATTTGTAGCTACTGTAAACCGTATTTCATTGGTGGTATTGTCCTGATCAACACAGTCTCTGTCTATTTCAGTTTCTGCATTTGCTGTTACTGTATTTACTCCGAATACACTTATATTAACTTGAATGTCTTGCCGGTTTTGTTGATCGGAAGCACTAAAGGATGTATCAGAGTCAGCACAAATATCGTCGCAGGTCAAAGTCTCACAGGATGTGGCTATGACATTGGCAGCTCGGACATCAGTATTTGTCTGGCAACTTTGCTGTGATGCCTTTGCTGTTCCTCCGTTTGTAGCAATTGCGATTGCCGCAGTTTGTAAATTCATGTTCACTTGAAGCACGCCTTGATCCTGACTTAAATTAGAACTTGCGGATCGCTCGACAACTCTGCCGCAACAGCAAAGGGATTCAACACAATTACAATTTTTTATATTATTAATATCATTGATTACCATGCTTTTCACTCCTTTCTCCCCCCTGTTTAACACTTAATACCGGACTTAATCTTTTTCTTGTTCAGGTAAACATCACCATTTTGCATAATAATAAACTCTAAATGATAGCTTCCCAAATCAATAACAACGCGTGCTTTTTCGTTGCGTCCCGGATATGCTGCCGCTTTGGTCTTATGGGTTTTAGCATCATTTGTTTTGTGTTCTATCCGGTTAGGTTTAATTTCTTCATTAGGTTTTCTTCCTTCTTCGCAAGGATTTATATTTTTCGCTAGTAATAATGCACTTTGAACATTCGAATTTAACTGGCTGAGGGTTTGTTCTGCACAGGCTCGTCCACCATCAATTGATATAGCCACAGATCCTATTTGAATATAGTCATTCTCTTGCGACTCGCTGCGATCCTGATTCCTATTTATCTCAGGTGCCTTCGATTTATCGGCGCATCCTCCGCATAGGTTGGCGGCTGAATTAGTCGCATCTGCATTAATAATCTGTAAATTTTTATTACATTGTTCAGCCTCCTGACTCGCCACAGCCTCAGAACCATTACCAATAGCAATTGCAACCGCTACCCCTTGAAAGCTGCTGTTGCTTTGTGTCACTGCCTGAGTCTGGGTTAAGTCAGCATTCATTCTTTGTTCCAACACAGTAATCGCTGTAGGGCAACTCATCCCATCTAACCTCCTGGTTTTTAAATTTCGGACTTAGATAACTGCAAAAATATGAGATATCTATTTTATTATCCATTTCATAATATGTTTGAGATCGAAAGTTGGACAAAGGTTGGCGGATTAAGAAAGTTCGTTAAAATTCGGAACAGCTTCCGGAAAATTAGACATAAAAAATCTCCCAAACGCCCTATAAAGAAGCATTTAGGAGACTTTCATTACTCGCTTTTTACTTTGCATGCTCTGCGCAGAGCGCATCCATGGGAGGGTAAAGCCACCGGTGCGGCTTCGGAGCAAAATAATACTCTATAAAATCAAACGGGGGATAGTTTTGCGGCACGCTTCAATCTCATCAATGCCCGGCATTGAAGGTATAGCACCTTTTTTTGTTGCGGCAAGTGCACCCATCGCATTTGCAAAATCAACTATGTTTTCAAACTCCGCCCTGCTGATATCGTCAAATTCTTCAATAGTTTCGGCACTCAGACAGTAAAGTACACCACCTAAAAAAGCATCTCCAGAGCCGGTAGTATCCACCACTTTTGTATCATATGTTGAAAGCTTCCCTTGCCCTTGCTTGTATTTATAATAACATCCTTCAGGTCCAAGGGTTATGAGAACGATCTTTATACCCATGTCATACAAAATTTCCGAACCTTTTTCCAGATCCTTTGTTCCGGTTATAAATTCCAGTTCATTTTCGGAAATTTTAAGAATATCCGCATACTCGAGTCCCTTCATTATTTTTTTTCTTGCATCATCAAGGCTATTCCATAAGGGGGGGCGGAGATTCGGATCATAGGATATAATAAGGCCATGTTGTTTAGCGTATTCTGCGGCTCTGAAAGTCGCACTTGCCACAGGTTCATCAGTCATGGAAACAGATCCGAAATGAAAGATTTTTGAATCATTTATAATATCATAATCTATATCCTCGCAACTGAACATCATATCTGCTCCGGGTTTTCGGTAGAAACTGAAATTTCTGTCTCCATATTCATTCAGATGTACAAAAGCTAGTGTGGTGTTAGCCTTTTGCGAGATTTTCAAGCCCCTTGCACTAATCCTGTTTTCTTCTATGACTCTTTTTAGATACATGCCAAACTGATCATCGCCAACCATGCCAAGAAAGGCAACTGACTTTCCCAGCTTGGCAAGGGCAGCCAGCACATTTGCGGGTGCTCCTTACCCGGTTAACTCCTTAAGTTTTTGAACTTTGGGCAGCCAGCACATTTGCGGGTGCTCCTCCTGGATTTCTCTCAAACAACTCATTCCCGATCGGAGATCTTCCTGCAGGTGTGAAATCAATGAGCGATTCACCCAAGGCTACTACATCAAACATAACAAATACCCCCAATTATCTATTATTAATATTCATATCGTTATTTACCACTTTTTTTCTTAATAATGTCTATATATACTGCCAGTAAGATAACAATACCTTTTGCAATCAGTTGCCAGAATGAATTAATGTTCAGAAGGTTCAGTCCATTGTTTAGAACGCCTATTACAAGTACTCCTATTATTGTTCCGCCTATTTTGCCTATGCCTCCGGAAAAACTCGTTCCTCCAAGGACAGTAGCTGCAATTGCATCCATTTCGAAGCCTTGTCCCAATGTAGGCTGTCCGGAGTACATTCTTGAGCAGAGAACTATACCGCTCACTGAGGCTAAAAATCCTAAGAGAGTGAATACTATAATTTGCACCCTTCCGATATTTATCCCAGAAAACCTTGCCGCATCCGGATTTCCGCCTACCGCATAGACATGCCTTCCAAACCTTGTGCGATTGAGGAGGATTAATACAAAAATTATAAGAACAGTTGAGTATATTATTGGAAGCGGAATAGGGCCAAGATATCCTATA
>JBMNTI010000034.1:0-20253 GCA_050945655.1 Acetivibrionales bacterium
TCAATAAAGCTTTGGCCTCCGAACCCCGGGTTCACGGTCATAATCAGTACCATGTCGATTTTATCCAATACATATTCAATAGCCGTTTCAGGAGTGGAAGGATTTATGGAGACTCCTGCCTTCAATCCCATCTTTCGAATCTGGCTCACGAGCCTGTCCAGGTGATGAGCAACTTCAGCATGGACAGTAATTATATCTGCTCCCGCATCCTTAAAAGGTTCCAGATATTTGTCCGGCTCTGTGATCATCAAATGCACATCCAGGGGAAGCTTTGTCAAGGGCCGAATAGCCGACACAACCAAAGGGCCGATGGTTATATTGGGCACAAAATGACCGTCCATAACATCTACATGAACCATATCGGCTTTAGCATTCTCTATTTTATTAATTTCTTCCCCAAGAACGGAAAAATCGGCTGAAAGTATAGATGGTGCGACCTTTATCATGTCTTATCTCCTATATCTGTTATCATATATTTCTTTAAGCTCTTTGTAAAGCTCAATATACCTGTTGTACCTGCCTTCGTCAATTTTCCCCTGATCAAGCAGCTCTCTTATCGCACAATCAGGCTCCCCGGTGTGGCTGCAACTTGCATAGCGGCATGTACCCGTCGCTTCGCCGAATTCAGGATACAGACCGGAAAGTTCATCGTAATTCACATCCTGCACCGAAAAAGAACTAAATCCGGGAGTATCAAGAATAAATCCGCCTTTATTCAACTCAAAAAGCTGTACATGTCGGGTAGTATGCTTCCCCCTTTGAATCCGTTCGCTTACCTCACCGGTTTCCATGACCCAATTGTTCAAAATAGCGTTCAGGATAGTCGATTTGCCTACTCCCGATTGCCCGGCAAACGCCGTAACAAATCCTACAAGCTCCTTATGAAGCTCGTCGTACCGGTCAGGAAAAAACTTGCTCAGAACCAGTATTGGAAACTCCGTGTTTTGATATACCTTTTTTATTTCTTCGATCCTGTTGCTGGTATCTAAATCCGCTTTATTTATAATGATCAGAGGTCTGATATCCTTAGAAATACATGTTATTAGAAGTTTATCCACAAGCATGAAATCAGGGTGCGGGCTTGCCACCGAAACAACAATCGCCAATTGATCGATATTAGCCACCGCAGGCCTTGTAAAAGCATTATGCCTATCCAGAATTTGATCTATACGTCCCTCTTTTTTATTCTCGTCAATTACGTCAAAAGTAACCCGGTCTCCCACAATGGGCGTAATTCCACCCTCTTTGCGGTGAATTCCCCTTACCTTGCAAGTATAAAGCGAATTCTTGCCTCCGTCTTCAAGTACATCGTAGAAACCGCCTACTCCCTTTAAAATAATCCCTTCGGACAAGCTAATTATCACACTCCAATTCAAAAATGACTTTGCCCGGCAATTCAACTGTTTCAATAATACTGCGCGAACTGAAAAAAGCGGAGCCCGCCGCTTTTAAGGCAGGGGCTGTCAGCACTATTGCAAAGATAAGATCAAAACGTTTTGTCATATACAAGCAAATCGTTAATATATGCTCTGACATTAATTTCACTGCCGGTGGCGACAGGGATTATCAATGAATACGGGAATTCGTCCACCGGAACACTCGCTATATCCTTGTGCAAGCTTTCATCCCCTGTCCGGATGTTGGTAAGATATACTCTAAGCCGCACAGATTCACCAAAATTATATCCTCTCGGAAGGCCAATAGTAATGGTTTTCGTCTTTTCTCCGGGTCCCGGGGTACTTATCCCCGGCTCGTTTATATCTTCTGCAAAGTAAATAGCTACCGGTGTATCTTCAACAACTGTCTCGCCTGATTTTGGAGCCTGATTTTCGATTAATCCCTGATGGCCCCCGCTGCCCTCCGGAAAAACGTCACCCAGCTTAAGCTTCGCTTCGGTGAGCTTTTTCACAGCCTGATCATAAGTGTCGCCTATCAAATTCGGCACCACAACCATTTTTTTCACAGGGCCCATGCTCCAATACAATGTTACCTTGGTACCCTTTTTAACCTGTGTTCCTGCCTTAGGCTCAGTTCTTATACCCATTCCGCTGCCGATCGTTTCGTTATATTCGGGCACTTCTTCAACTATCAGCCCATATTCATCCTCAAGCTTAAATTTCATGACACTATGATCCTGCCATTCAACCGTGGGAATTTCCACTTTTTCAATCCCTGAGCTCACCACAAGCTTCAATGTAGTATAGCCGCCCAGTTTCATGGTGGAGTCGGCGGTTGGATTCTGACTGATTACGTAGCCTTCAGGTATCGTCTCATTGGGTTCGTTAGTAATGCTTACAGGCTCAATCCCATTTATTTCGAGTTCCTGCATAACTTCATCGATATGCCGGTTTACATAATTGTCAAGGGTAATCTCTCTGGGACGGTTAGGATCTTCTACGATATCTTTGATAATCATGGTGACAAAATAGCCCATGCTCCCCAAAATAGTTGCGATCAGGATAATGTATAGTATCGGCATAAGGAATTTTCGATTATTTATACTGCTGCTTTTGCTTGCTCTTGATGATTTTTGTTGTTTTTTTCCCATAATCAAATCTTCTTCCGATAGTTTTTCTAATTTTCTGGTATCATACTTGCTTTCGTGCTTAATATTGGGCAGCTGGATTTCGTCTGCCGCTGCGGGATTAAACCGGATGCTTTCCAGGTCGCTTATCAGATCCGATACCTTGCTGTAGCGATCCTGCCTGCTTTTTGCCATGGCCGTAAGTATAATATCGTCCAAAGCATGTGGAATACCGTGCTTTATGGCGGACGGAACCGGAGGCATGTCTTGAATATGCTTTAAAGCAACGGCTACCGGCGTTTCCCCTTCAAAAGGCAACGTACCGGTGACCATTTCAAATATTGTCACTCCTATTGAGTATATATCGGATTGCTCATCGGTATACCCTCCACGCGCTTGTTCGGGTGAAGAATAGTGAACCGAACCGATAGTATCTATTATCATTGTATCGGTTTCGCTTGATACCGAACGGGCAATACCAAAGTCGGCCACTTTGGGAATTCCTTCAGATGTCATAATGATATTGGTGGGTTTTATGTCCCGGTGAATAATATTCCTGCTGTGGGCTTTTGAAAGAGCATTGCATATCTGTACCGAAATGTCGACAGCTTCCTTCCAGTCCAGCGAGCCCTTGTGCTGAATATACTCTTTTAGTGTAATACCGTCTACATACTCCATTACAATATAGTAACGGTTATTGTCCACGCCTACATCATAAATCTGGACAATATTCGGATGAGTCAGGCTTGCCGCCGCCTGAGCTTCGGTATCAAACCTTTTTAAGAAGTCGCTGTCCTCACGGAATTCTTCCTTTAAGAGTTTTATTGCAACAACCCTTTGAAGGTAGCGATCCTTCGCCCTGTATACTTTTGCCATTCCGCCCGAACCTACCTCGGACAGAATCTCATATCTATTTCCTAAAATAGTTCCAATCATTATAACACCCCTTTGACTACATCCAGGCCACAATTACAGTGATGTTGTCCGCTCCGCCGTATTCCTTTGCCTTTTCAATAAGATTCTTGGCAATAGTCTCACGCGGTTCATTTATAACCGTATACAATATTTCATCGTCCTTCATGCCCTCATAAAGCCCATCGGTACAAAAAATATAAATATCCCCGGGCATTATGCGTTCTTTATTTATATCAGGAAAGAAATCTTCTTGAAATCCAAGCGCACGTGTAATTCGGTTTCTGTCCGGATGATTATCCGCTTCATCCGCACTTATAAGACCTTCTTTAATGAGTTGGGCTACAAGAGAATGGTCTTCTGTCAATCGGCTGATTCTGTTTTCCCGGATTCTGTAAACACGGCAATCTCCGATATGGATTATATGTAGATTTTCCCCTATGACCATCCCCGCCGACAGTGTAGTGCCGCTTTTTAATCCGCCAAGGTTTTGAAGTGAATAACTCATTATTCTATCATTAATATTATTGATTTCTCTTACCATAATCTCCCTGATAGAATCATCGGAAAGGTTTTTTGAGGCACATTCCAGCACCATAGCAGACATATCCTCCACAGCTATTCTGCTGGCTTCTTCTCCGGCCAGATAGCCTCCCATCCCGTCGGCAATAATAAAACCGATTGGATTGCCTTCCTTATCTAAAACTATATTCCAACTATCTTCATTCTTTTCCCTTTTCAGACCAATGTCGCTTAGTGCTGAATATTTCAAACTCTACACCTTCCCGGATTCAGTAATGTTGTTTCTTCTAAGCTGCCCGCACGCCGCCGTTATATCTGATCCTAATTCTCTTCTTACCGTGACCACTATACCGTACCTTTCCAAAACTTCCTTGAAAGCTTCAATCCTGGCTCTTGAGCTTTTTGCAAAGTCTACCCCTTCAACAGTATTCACCGGGATTAGATTTACATGGCAGAGAGTTCCTTTAAGCTTTTTTGCCAAAACTTCCGCATGCTCCGCAGAGTCATTTACGTTTTCAATCAATGAGTATTCATAGGTGATTCGCCGTGATGTTATCCTGGTATATTCTTTACAAGCCTCTAAAAGCTCGTCAATGGTCCATCTTTTTGCAACAGGCATGGTCCTTTGTCTGATCTCATCATTAGGTGCATGCAATGATACCGACAAGTTTACGGGTATCCCCTCCCGTGCGAATTCCAATATACGCGGTACTATCCCGCAGGTAGATACCGTCATTTTTCTGAAACTAATATTCAAAGTATCTTCGCGGTTTATCCTCCGCATAAATTCTATCACATTATTATAGTTGTCAAACGGCTCACCAATCCCCATAAGCACTATATGACTTATTCTTTCCCCTATGTCACGGCCTATGGTAAGAATTTGAGCCAATAGCTCCCCGACTGTTAAATTTCTAATCAGACCCAGCCCGGCCGAAGCACAAAATGCACAACCCATGCGGCACCCCACCTGGGTAGACAGGCATGCCGAGTAACCATAATAGTATTTCATGAGAACACTTTCAATAATGTTTCCGTCTTTAAGTTCAACTAAATATTTTCTTGTACCGTCAATCTTGGAAATCAGCTTTTTTGCTATTTTTATACCGCCAGCTATATAATCGTCGGCAAGTCTTGCCCGTAATTCTTTGGGAAGATTGCTCATACCGTTGATGTCAAGCTGTCCTGAATACAACCATTGATAAACCTGTCTTGCTCTATATGCCGGAAAGCCCAGTGCGGTCAGAGCTTCTGAAAGCTCTTCGAAGGTCATATCCAGCAGGTCTTTTTTATTACCCATTACTTCTCCGAATTTTACATCATAGTCACCTTTTATAAAAAGTTATGATGCTCTAACGTATTATACATTATTTTTTATTCCATCTCAAGTTGTGAGTGTATGATGCAATAACCTTGTAAAATTAAGCCCTGCTATACCCTTTACATCTTCTTCTTTATAGTTGAGGCTCAATAGTGTTTCTGCTATTTTGCCCATATCCTGCACCCCTGAAATTCCCGCCGGCAGATTATCTATTCCGTCAAAATCGCAGCCGAAACCGATAGATTTAGTTCCTGCTAAAGCTGAAATATGCTCTATATGTCTGATTATGTCCATTATTCCTGCATTTCCCGAGTTGTTTAGAAAGTCCGGGCATAAATTTATTCCTATAACGCCGCCGCTTTTGGCAATAGCGCATATTTGCCTGTCGGTCAGATTGCGTCTGTGCGAGCAGACCGACCTGCTGTTGCTGTGGGATGCTATAAAAGGCTTATGGGATATTTCGGCAACGTCCCAAAAAGTCTTATCAGAGGCATGGGATATATCTATTATTACGCCCAGGTTTTCTGCCTTATCCACGACCTGCCGCCCAAAGGCCGAAAGGCCGTTATGTCTGTTGTCCCCGGCTATGCTGTCACATACTCCATTGTCGTAATTCCAGGAAAGGGTCAGAATACGAAGACCTGCCTCATATAATCTGTCCAGCTCCGACAAGGAGCCGCCAAGGACTTCAGCACCCTCAGCCTCAATGAAGCAGCCGACTCTTTGTGATTCAGCCGGAGCATCCCGATAAGATAAATCTTCCCTTATTCTTATGATTTTTATTTTCCCCGGATAATTTTTTTCAGCTGATAGAGCTCTGGCAAGCTGTGCCTCCATTTTCCCTTTTATTTCATTCTCATCTTTCCCCTGAGCAAAGAGGGAAAGAACCTGAATAAAAGGGCCGTTGGACAGAGCTCTTTCCGTATCCCAATGATTATTGTTGGAAAAAAGCTCTTCCGGTTTATTTATAGCTGATAATATATCGCAATGGGCATCGAAGAATAACATTTCTGCCTCCGTTTTTTTATTCAAACCTTAAAACGCATTCTTAATAAGCGTTATATCGCTGATATTTCCTTCCCTATCCATCATGAGCTCCACAATATCGAACCGTACAGGCACATCTAAGTATCCGTTGTTTTGCATATAAATCTGGGCTATCCGTGCCATAGTGGTCTGTTTTTGCTTTGAAACAGCCTGAGCAGGTGTTCCGAAGCTGTAATTGCTCCGGGTTTTAACCTCTATAAAGCATAGGGTATCCCCATCCTTGCCTATTATATCAATTTCCCCCATTCTTCCGACACGGAAATTGCGTGTTAATATTCTATAGCCTTTCTCATTCAAATATGCCCCCGCCTCTTCTTCACCCAAGGTGCCGTAGGCACGATTGTTCACACGAATCCTTCCTTTCAGCTTCCTGCCATGCAATAACCCGGCATTAATCAGACTGTGCAGAAACTGTTTTGACATGCAGGACATAATATTTGATTATGCAATCGTAAATAAGCGGCGTGGTTGCTGCGATTTAAAGCGAAGCATGGATTTAGTAGCGAGCGCGACTGGAAACTGGATGTTGGAACGGAGCGCTAAATCGCAGAAGATCCTTCGCTGACGCTCAGGATGCCATATGTCAGCTACAGCCGCCAAACTTGCATAGCTTTAATACTATTGATAGTTTTCGCACAGTCTGTTTAAAACACATGTCCTTCAAGCAGTCTGCAATGATTCAGCCATTATTATGTTCAAGCAGCTTTTTACCGATGCTATATGACTCGTCAAGCCTACTGATAAATGAAAGCACCTCGGCCACAACCTCATAAAGCTCGGCAGGAATCTCCTCTCCCAGAGAGATATGCGATAAGGCTTCAGCCAGATGCTTATCCTCATAGACAGGAATTTTAGCTTCCCTGGCCTTTTCGACCAACTTCTCGGCTATTTCGCCTTTGCCTGATGCAATGACTTTAGGAGCATCATCTTCCCCGGGAGTATACTTTAACGCCGATGCCTTTTTAATTATACGTTCTTCTTTTTTTTCAGATACCATAGCAATTCCTCTCTCTGAAAAACTATAATTTTCGTCAGTCTGTTCGCAGGATTAAGGTTATATCTTCAAATCAACTCTGTTCTGAGTGCCAAGTAACTCATGAGCTTTATTAACAGCATTAATCGGGTTTACTCTGTCCTCTTCCAATACTCTGCATTTCATTTCTACAAGTTTGAATCCTTTTTCCAGTAGGCCGTCGTACAGGATCCTGTAATTATCCTTAACAAGCTTTACTAGGTTTTCATCCTCGACCCTGAAACTAATGGTAATGCGCTTACTGCTTGCATTTAAAAAGGATTCCACAACGCCCAGGCTGTTTGTGGTAAGTGATAAAAACAGTATAAAATTATCGGCATCAATCTTTTTTCTGCCTCTTTTCCTCTTCATAACATAGAGCTCGCCTGTGGTATTCTCCTTATTTATCATAATTGGGAGCTGAAGTATGGAATCATAGGTGGTGACTTGATTAAAAAATCGCAGAGCATTGTCAATTTCTTTGAAAGCAGGCATGTTTAACTCTTTTGCATTATTATCCAGTCTGCTTAAAGCATCTTGTGAAAACTCCATTATATCCTTTAATGCCTGGGTTTTTTCTTTAATGTCAAATTCCCTGACAATACCGTTTTCAAATTTTATAGCAGCTTTTTCAAACAGCTTTCCCAATATATTTTTTATTTCTTTTTGGAGCTCGGGGGTTTTATCGCCCCTGTCAAGCGATTCGGTTATTTTTAGAATATTCTCCAAAGCTTTATTTATGGCCTTCAATAAAACCTCGGTATTATGAGGAGTTAATATTGCGTCACTTTTTATGTTTTCCGGGCTTGAACTTCCGGTTTCTACACTTAAAAGAGCACTTTTAACAAGGGATACCAAAGCTTCTTTATTAATCATATTCGGCTTATGACCGGTCTCCTGACCAGAAAGCTCATCCATCAATATTTTTGTCAGCAGTTCCCGGACATTTTTATTAATAATATGCGCAAGCTTTTGGGATCCTTCCGGGAACAGGCTCTTTGGAAGAATGTCTTTTAATACACCCGATAATTCATCGGTTTCCTGTGATATCAATAATGGCTTAATAAGCTTCAAAGCCGTATCGGCATCGGCCTTGAAAATAGCCTCGCTAAGTCCTTCTTCAAGGTCATTAAGATTTTTGTGAAGAGAAAATCCATGCTCCGATATTTTTTGCAGGATATCTGACATTTCCGGGTCATTGGCAAGCCGGTTGGCAACCAGGAAAGAAGCTTTTTCAGGCTGTATTCCTGGTTCTGCCTTTATAAGGTCCAACACGCTTAAGATAAGCCGTTGGTTACTCTCGACCCCCAGAGAATCAAGACTTGATTTAATTGTTTCAATAAGATCGGCTTCCTCATTGGCCTTGCTAACGGCTATCTGGCTCCGGTCGATTATTTTTGCAGTCAGCTGGTTGTTTTGCCGTTCGCCGATTTCCAAAGCAATTGATTCGCCGACATTCGCAAAAAAACCATCGGGAGCTTTCGCCGTAAAGGATGAACCGTCCAAAAGCTTTATCAGAAGCAAACCATTCTCCAGAGATTGGATCCTTCCTTTAATGATTTCCCCTACGCTCAAATTCTCTAAAGATGCTTTGGTCAGAATCTGAAAAATCTGCTGTGACATTGCTTGGCTTACATTCATTGTATCCATTTAATCACCTGGCTTTTACTCTACAAAAAATTTTCCGTAAAGCTTAATCTGTGAATAGGGCAAAGCCCCTTTTCCTTTATGGCTGCAATATGTTCTGCGGTTCCGTAGCCTTTATTTCTGGCAAATCCATAACCGGGATACACCCCGTCCAGTTTTTCCATTATCCTGTCCCTCGTTACCTTGGCCAAAACAGAAGCCGCAGCAGCCGAAATTGAATTTTGATCGGCTTTTGGGACAGCCTTTTGAGGTATATCGAGCTTCAGCCTTACCGCATCGATTATAAGAAAATCCGGTCGGGTTTTCATACAGTTAACCGCCAGCTCCATTGCTTTTTTAGTAGCTTCAAAAATATTTATTCTATCGATAATATGATTTTCAACAATACCGATGCCATATGATACGGCCTGCTCCTTTATCCGGATATAGAGCTCGTCCCTGACTTTCGCCTGCAGTTTTTTAGAATCATTCAGCTTATGTAATAATATACCGGGCGGAAGTATGACACAGGCCGCAACGACCGGCCCGGCCAAAGGCCCTCTGCCTGCTTCATCAATGCCTCCTACAAACATATACCCATTTTTATATGCTTCAGATTCCATCGAAGACATTGTCAGAAGCCGGTCTTCTTCTTTTTTTATTAATTCCATCCGCCTATAATATTTATCGGCAAGTTTCTTTACAGGTTCTCCATATTCCTCCGATAATGATGTTAACCAGTTCACGGCTTCGCTTAATTCCATTGTATCGGCCTTCTCTTTAAGGCTTTTAAGAGTCGGTTTCTTCATGCTTTGCCTCCTTGGGAGGAAATTCTAATGTAATTTTTCCGATTTTTCCACCCCTAAACTCATCAAGAACGATAACGGATATTCGGTTAAGATCGACCTCTCCACCCGAAATCAAACATCCGCGCCTTTTGCCTGCCTCTTCCAAAAGTTCAAAACCTCTCTTACCTTCCAAATCTCCAAGCTTATAGCGCTCTTTGATTTTTTCCGGATAAATATCGGCCAGTCTTTCAAGAAGTTTTGCCGCAAGCTCGGTAGTATCCATGATCTCATCCTTGATAGCTCCCGTGAAAGCCAGATTCAGGCCTGTCAGTTTATCCTCAAATTTAGGCCATAAAATCCCCGGGGTATCAAGAAGCATGATTTCGGGATTAATCCTGACCCATTGCTGTGACCTGGTTACACCCGGTCTGTCCCCGGTTTCGGCACTTGCCTTGCCTGAGATTTTATTGATAAAAGCAGATTTGCCCACATTTGGAATGCCCACAACCATAGTTTTTACAGGTCTATTTAGACGTCCTCTTGCCTGAGCCGATTCCAGCTTCTTTCTTGTAAGCTGTTTCAGCTTTCCTTTAAGCTCACCTAAACCTGTACCTGTTATGGAGTTTGTGAATATAACGCTTATACCCTGTTTTGAGAAGTGATTTTTCCACCTGTTGTTCTGCACAGGGTCTGACAAATCACTTTTATTCAGAGCTATAATTCTGGGTTTATCCTTCAAAATCAGGTCGATCTCAGGATTTCTGCTGGATTGGGGTATTCGGGCATCCAACAGCTCTATGACAACATCAACCAGTTTAAGATGTCCGGATATAATGCGCCTTGTTTTAGCCATATGACCGGGAAACCATTGAATTATCATTTGCTTACCACTCCGTATATCTTTTGAAAGCTTTTTTCTATTGTAACCTAAAACATATATCAAATAAACAAAAAGAGGACTCCTTCGCCCTCTTTTGCTCTCGTTGCTAATCTTTAGAATCCCCGATATTCTCTTTGACTCTTGCTCTCTTACCAACACGACCGCGCAGATAATAGAGTTTTGCTCTTCTTACTTTACCTCTTCTGATGATCTTGAACGAATCAACTTTAGGGGAATGAACCGGAAAAACTCTCTCAACGCCTATTCCAAAGGAAAGTCTTCTGACAGTAACAGTCTTTCTGATACCGCCGCCCTGCATGGCAATAATGGTTCCTTCAAAAGCTTGAATTCTCTCGCGGCTTCCTTCTTTTACCTTAACATTAACCCTCACATAGTCACCTATCTTAAGGTTCGGAAGGTCTTTCTTCATGCCTTCTTGCTCAAGTGCACGAATAATATCCATTGTGTTTTCCTCCTAATCGTAGAGCGTTCTTGTCTGTTCCGTAATTCGGGATAATGCAGGCAGCGGACCGCTCTTTATTCACGCCGTAATATTATAACATGGAGATTTGTGATTGTAAACATCCATTCATCATAAAATAAATTATTGACAAACGATAATTTTAGCATATAATAGAATAGAATTATCGTTAAACAATAATTTGGGAGGAAATATGAAACAAAAGACTTTATATATTATTCTAGCGTGTGAGGCGGTTCTTTGTATTCTGCTGTATTTCGCCCGCGAAGCTTTGCCTCAAGTATTCGGCACCGTGATAGCGTTTCCTTTTAGGCAAATAGCTATGCTATTACGGACGCTATCCCTTTCGGGAAGCCTCGGTAATGCGATATCGATTATTCTTTACGCTGCTATTTGCCTTGTTCCGGCATTTGTGCTGTTTTATTTCAGAAAAAAGCGTAAACTGTATGCTGAGGATGCCCTGTTGGCAGTATTAAGCGCGGTACTTTTTATTGTAATTTATTTAATGATAAACCCCGGCTTACTCGGCACTTACCTGGGAATACCCGCTGGGCAAAGTGTGTCAAAGCCTTTGCTGGGTGGGATAGTCTACTCAGTGTTGGTCGGATATGTTCTTCTGAGGATCATGCGGCTGTTTTTTTCTGCCGAAACCTTTCAACTGCAAAAATATCTCATGGTGCTTCTTTATCTGATAATATTTTTACTTGTATTTGTTATTTTCGGAACCCAATTCAGTCATATGCTGGACTCCTTTGAGAAGCTCCGTACCGATAACATAGGAAACGAGTACCTTCTGGGGACAAGCTATATTTTCCTCGTTCTTGAATACCTGGTCAATGCGCTGCCTTATGCGTTAGTTATTCTGGTTGTCTTTGGCGGACAAAACCTTCTTAAGGAACTATCCATAGACCGGTATTCGGAAAAATCAGTCGTTGCCGCTGAAAAGCTCTCACATATTTGTGGTTTAGCTCTAATTATTACTGTACTTTCAAATATGGTGTTCAATCTTTTACAGCTTGTACTGATAAAAATGTTGCTGGTGGTGAACGGTGCGGTTCAGATACCGCTTTTTTCGATTGCCTTTGTTCTGGCAGCTCTTTTACTTGCACAATACATCAGAGAAAACAAGCAGTTAAAGGATGCTAATGATATGTTCGTTTGAGGGGGGGATCATTATATGGCTATTAAAGTCTATCTTGAAAATATCCTCAAAGAACGGGGTATGACCTCTAAGGAATTATGTGCTCTTATTGGAATTACCGAAGCAAACCTATCCATTCTCCGCAGCGGTAAGGCGAAGGGTGTCCGATTTAGCACAATAAATAAAATCTGTTATTTCCTTGATTGTGATGTAGACGATATCTTGAGATTCGATGGTAAATTGGAGGATAATGATGAAGAATAATAGGGCATTTGCAGTATTTCTGGCTGTCTTAATAATATTTGCACTAACCGGCTGCCGGCTCGCTATTGAAGATAAAGGAGAAGTTGATGGTAAAGACATCCTGATCGGTGTATTTGTAACAGATGAATATCTCGATCTTTTTGACATGGAAAGTAATCTGAACGACAACCTTAATAAATTATCCGGCGGCGGCCTTATCGAATTGGATAGAAGCAGCAGTAAATATCAGGGACGTTTGTATGCAACTCTTAAAACGCTTGAACTGAAAGATGATACGGGCGAAGTCTTTAAAACCAGAGAATTTGTTTTTGAGGGAATCAACGGAATACCCTATTTTGCCGCAAGAGTCCCTGCCACCGGGAATGAGGACAGCTATATCACTACAGGCTCGGATGAAGCAATAAGTGACAGATATACGGGTTTTTCCTACAGTGATTATGAAGATAAGACTACTTTGGAAGGCACCATTTATATATCTTCGGATTCCATGGGAAAAAGCCGCTTCGTTAACCCTGTTTATCAAAGCGCAGACGGCAGCGTTTATGTAGTCGCAGGCAGCGGTATGAGTTTAGGCGGTGAGCAAACCGAGGGATCGGTTTACACACAAATACTGGAAGAAACAACAACGGTCACAGAAAACGGAAAAAGTAAGTCAAAGAGTACCTCAATTAAAATATCCATGGCCGTAACACTTCCTTCTGAACAGATATCTATACTGCAAATGGATAAAAATAGCGAAATAATTTCAAAAACAGAGTATGCACCCGGTAAGGTGCCGGATTCTCTGACACCTGAACCTGACGCGGAGTATATTATTGTAGAAAGCTTCAAACGAGATTTGGATGATAATCGGGTTACTTCACGCTCTTTGTATGATAAAAGCAATAAAACCTTAGAGACCTTTTATGTCAGGGGCAACGGTATCTGTGTTAAAAAGGGTACTACACTTGAATGGAGCGAGAATTGAGAAAGCTTTAGCCCGGAATTTCGCTAATGATACATTAATCCTATCAATAAACCCGAATAATTTATAAAATGTACTAATTGATTATACTTATGCTTTAGTATTATTATAGTTATAAACGCGCACTGAAAGGAGAGGTATTATGCCAAATAAATTAAAAGTCGGTATCGTTGGCGGCACCGGTATGGTAGGTCAGAGATTTGTGGCGCTTCTAGAAAACCATCCCTGGTTTGAAGTGACCTCTATTGCGGCAAGCGCAAATTCGGCAGGTAAAACCTATGAAGAAGCAACAAGCGGAAGGTGGAAGCTTATAACTCCCACGCCTGATTCCGTTAAAAATATTATTGTTAAAGACGCCTCTCAAGTAGAAAATGTTTCATCCGAAGTGGATTTTATTTTTTGCGCGGTTGATATGAAAAAGGATGAAATCAAAGCATTGGAGGAAGCTTATGCAAAGACAGGAACCCCTGTGGTTTCCAATAACTCTGCCCACCGCTGGACTCCCGATGTGCCCATGGTTATCCCCGAAATCAATCCCGGACACCTTGATGTAATCAAATACCAAAGGAAGCGTTTAGGAACATCAACCGGCTTTATCGCGGTAAAGCCCAACTGCTCCATACAAAGCTATGTTCCCGCTCTTCACGCCCTGATGCAATATGAGCCCTATAATGTTGTTGCTTGTACTTATCAGGCTATTTCAGGGGCAGGCAAAACATTTAATGACTGGCCTGAAATGATTGACAATGTTATTCCTTATATAGGCGGCGAGGAAGAAAAGAGTGAGCAAGAGCCTTTGAGAATCTGGGGCAGGGTGGAAAACGGTGTTATTGTTAAAGCCGATTCCCCGGTTATAACAACCCAATGCATCCGTGTTCCTGTTACTGACGGGCATTTGGCTGCTACCTTCGTTAGTTTTAAGAAGAAGCCTGAAAAAGAAGAAATCATTTCTCTTTGGAGAAGCTTTAAAGGCATACCGCAGGAGTTGAACCTCCCATCCGCTCCAAAACAGTTCATTACTTATTTTGAAGAGGATAACAGGCCTCAGACAAAACTGGACCGTGACATTGAGAACGGAATGGGCGCAACTATCGGCAGACTGCGCGAGGACATAATTTACGACTACAAGTTTGTCAGCCTGTCCCACAACACGGTAAGAGGCGCGGCTGGCGGAAGTGTGCTGATTGCAGAGCTATTGAAGGCTGAGGGCTATATTACAAAGAAATAATTAATAGATAAAAGTACGGGGAGCAAATCAAACTGCTCCCCGCTTTATTTAATAATGCTCTGCTTAATCCAGGATTAACTGATACAAAGTAAACGACTCTACAACATTATCTTTATAGCAAATATCTATACCGCGATAATAATTTACGTAACCATCACCTGAGCATTTATAATATACACAGTCATCCCCTGAAAATCCATTATCCGGTTTTCCGTAAAGACTTTCCACTTTTTCTATTGAATCTCCGACTCTTAACCCTCTAGGCGTTTCATAATCCTGTGTATTCACAGCTATATTTATATCATCTACAACCGGTCCATCTACCAGCCTTATTTCATCGTGTTCCAATGGCTCAATATCTAAAAGCAAGGGGTTATTGTACTTTACTTCGGCATGGACATCAACAAGCTCGGGTTCATTGCCTTTTAAAGACATCGTTATATCGATACGTGCCAAATCGTTATCCATGGTCTCATTAGGTTCAAAGCCGTCTCCCAGCGGTCCCCAGTAATAATAGATCATGGGGTAATTAACGCTATACCTGAGCAGAATAAACCATTTATCGTTCTTTTTTATAATGTTCCATTTACTATCTAAACTGAGAAGCTCATTTTTATCCTTCACATCTATCGTGTCATAAAAAACTTTATCCGGCAAAACTGAGGTGAAATCTTGATTGTAACCATCTATCCGAATACTACATGTAAATGTGTCTTTATCGAGTTTTGATATGATCTTGTCTTTGTATACGTCAAATGAACCATAGTTAAAGACTTCTACAAAATCATCATCTACAGCCTTATATATCCCTTTTTTAAGGATACCGTTAGCGTAACCATCCAGGTACATCTGCAGACTTCCGTCATTCATAAAGTCTCCAAATTCATAATGGTATAATCTAAAATTGCCTATATTATATTCACGCAGAACATCCTTGGTATCGGCATTACAAACAAGGAGACGATAATATAAGCCAAAGCCGTATTCGCCGTATTCATAGAAAATAAGCAACTCGTCGCCCGGATCAGAAAATATATCGCAGGTTTTTCTGATGATGGAATCTTGAAGTATGTAGTCGTATTCACTGCTAAATCCATATCGGATGAATTCATTATCCTTATTAAGTACAAAAAAGAGCCCACTTTGATATTCATAGCGTCTCCAGGGTCCGTCCGGCCTTATTGTATAATCACTGCCAAAACACTCTTCAAATGATTCTTTGGTATATTCCTCCATACGAAGTGTACGAACATATAGATCTTCATCGAGTTTTGGATTTAATAGGCACCCTTTTTCACTTTTATAAGCAGATGCCTTTTTATCAGTTTTTTCACAGAACCAGCCTGCGATCCACCCTTCGGCACCAAAATCATATTCTACCAGATACCATGTTTTATTATCAGAATCTAAGCCTTTATCGAGTACTCTGAATACATCGTTTTTTTGTGCTTTATTAATGATCTTGCTATTAATTGTTTTGTCTTCCCGTATGTTAAGTGTATCCACTATAACCTTTATGTTCCCTAAAGAATGATTCGGCTCAATATTGAGCTGTGTGTCACCTGGCTCTTCAGAAGGATGGGGCGTTAGAGCAGAGTCATCAGTTTTTTTACCATGGAAATCATCTTCTATTGTGTCGGCCTTTTTATCCGGCAAATTCATATCATCGCCGTTATTAATTCTGTTGCACCCGCTGAAAAGAATTGAAAGCACTAAAATATGAGCAATTATATAATAAAATGCTTTTTTCACTCCGGTATGCCTCCTAACAACCTAATGTTTTTACTAATTATACCATAACATTAATCCGCAGACCTGAAACATTAGTAAAAAAATGTAACAAAAAAGCAGGCGGTGGTTTTTCTATCCATTCCCTGCTTTTCTTGCTTGCTAGATTATCTCAACAACAACCCTCTTGTTTTCCTTTACAGCAGCTGCCTTCATAACGACGCGTATAGCTTTGGCTATTCTGCCTTGCTTTCCGATGACCTTTCCCATATCTTCTTCGGCTACTCTAAGCTCCAGGATAAGGGAATGCTCATCTTCTACTTCTGTTACCGAGACTTCGTCAGGATTGTCAACCAAGGATCTTGCAATTTTTTCCAGCAACTCTTTCATTGGACTACCTCCATTCGTTGCAGAAACATAAGATTACTCTGTAACTCCCGCTATTTTAAGGAGCTTCTTTACTGTTTCGGTAGGCTGTGCACCATTACTCAACCACTTCTTAACTTTTTCTGCATCTACATTGATAACAGAGGGTTCCGCCTTAGGATCATAAGTGCCTACTTGTTCGATGAACTTACCGTCACGTGGGGATCTCCCATCTGCGATTATTATTCTGTAGAAAGGTTTCTTCTTTGCACCAATTCTCTTTAATCTAATCTTTACCATGATTTCACCACCTTTCATGTGCCGTGTCAATAAATCCTGTCTTTCGTCAGACTATATAACTTTAGCCATTGACGTTTCAAGTGTATTATCAGAAGGGTCTTCTAAGACCGCCCATTCCTTTCATCAGCTTATTTACCTTTCCTCCGGAAAACTGTTTCATAAGCTTTTTCATATCCTCAAACTGCTTTAATAAGCGATTTACATCAGTTACTGTAGTACCGCTGCCATTGGCTATCCGTATTCGTCTTCTGGCATTAAGAATACTCGGATTAATACGTTCCTGCTTTGTCATCGACTGAATTATGGCAACAGTACGGGCAAACTGTCTATCATCCAAATCTATACCTTTTAACGCTTTTGCATCCACACCCGGCAGCATTCCAAGAATCTGATTCAAAGGCCCCATTTTCTTCATCTGCTGCATCTGGTCGAGGAAATCTTCCAGCGTAAAGGTTGCTGTCCTCATCTTCTTTTCAAGCTCAATAGCCTGCTTTTCATCAAAGGCTGTCTGGGCTTTCTCAATTAGACTCAGCACGTCTCCCATACCTAATATTCTGGAAGCCATTCTATCGGGATAAAAGGGCTCAAGATCGCTTAATTTTTCGCCTATACCGGTATACTTAATAGGCTTGCCTGTAACCGCCCTGGTTGAAAGGGCCGCTCCGCCCCTTGTATCACCGTCAAGCTTTGTCAAAATAATACCGTCTATACCAAGCTTTTCATTGAAAGAACCTGCTACATTGACCGCATCCTGGCCAGTCATGGCGTCCACTACCAGTAGAATCTCATGGGGCTTCACCGTATTCTTAAGACGGTTCAATTCATCCATAAGCTGTTCATCTATATGAAGCCGTCCGGCAGTATCTATAATAACCATATCAAATTGCATGCTTTTTGCATGTGCTACAGCTTTTTTCGCTATTTCAACAGGATCGACATCGGTCCCCATTTCAAATACAGGAATGTTAAGCTGACCACCGACTACCTGCAGCTGCTTTACCGCAGCCGGACGATAAACGTCACATGCTACCAATAGCGGACGTTTGCCTTCTTTTCTCAACATATTGGCAAGTTTACCGGTAGTGGTAGTCTTTCCGGAGCCTTGAAGACCTACCATCATATATACGGTTGGCGGAGCCGGAGAGAATGTCAGCTTTGAGGGCACCGACCCCATCAGCTTTATCAGCTCTTCATGAACTATCTTAACTACTTGCTGACCCGGAGTAAGGCTTTCTAAAACGCTCTGGCCGACGGCTCTTTCATTTAGAGTATTCACAAAATCCTTAACTACCTTAAAGTTAACGTCAGCCTCAAGAAGCGCAAGCTTAACCTCGCGCATCATCTCTTTTACATCCTTTTCGGTTACACGTGCCGAACCTTTTATTTTCTTCATAAGGTTCTGCAGCTTTTCGGATAATCCCTCAAAAACCATTTTCTACCTCTATGCCAAACACAATTTTAATTATAATGTTTCCAATATTTTTCCCAGTAAAGCCATTGCCTGTTTGTAATCGGAATCCTCCAACAGCTCGGGAGATTTTTTTCCTATATGCTTCAGACTATTCAAAGCTTTCTCCACAATTTTTTCTTGCTCTCTAAAACGCTCTGCCAGCCCAAGCCTTTTTTCGTAACCCAAGAGAGCTTGCTTGGCCTTGCGGATACTATCATGAACCCCTTGCCTGCTTATACCCAGATTCTCTGCAATTTCTCCCAACGATAGATCGCTGTTATAATAAAGATCCATTATCTCGTATTGTCTATCGGTTAAAAGCTGGCCATAGAAGTCCAATAATACCGCATTTTCATAAATATCCTCAACAGTATCCAAAGGATTTACTTCAGCTTTTATATTATCGTTCATAAGCATCCCATCTGTCAAGTGTTTTTGCTTTACAGTAAACATTATATGCAAAAAGACTACTGGCGTCAACATAAAATATATATTCAATTTTTGCCATAATGAACACATGCCAAATATCTCGGTTTTTGGTATTGTTATCTCTGCCCTGATGCTTTAAAATTTATATTGGCAAACCAGGAGGTGGCAAAGATGAGGCTGAGAAATGTTCCTAACGCTTATGAGAGATTGAAAGAATGCAGTTATTACGTACCTGAGCCCGAGATTAAAAGAGGCAAGTGGAACGAATATTTCAAAAATAATAACCCTATACACGTGGAAATAGGGTCAGGCAAAGGTCAATTCATTACGGAATTAGCCTCAAAAAACCCCCATATTAATTATATAGCCCTTGAGAAGTTCCCTGCGGTATTAATAAAGCTTGTGCGCAAATTACCGGATGAAGGCCTTGAAAATCTTGCCGTAATCAGGTTTGACGCAGAGGATTTGGAAGAAATATTTGAAAGCGGCGAGATAAACAAGCTGTATCTTAATTTTTCCGATCCGTGGCCCAAAAAACGTCATGCTAAAAGACGCCTCACGTCTCCGGATTTCTTAAAGCTATATAAAAAGGTATTAAAGCCCGGTTCGGTCATAGAATTTAAAACCGATAACCGCCCTCTGTTTGATTATTCCATTGAAACATTTAAAAATTCGGGCTTTAATCTCTTACAAGTTACTTTTGATTTATATAACAGCGTTTTATTGGAGGGAAATATGCCCACCGAGTATGAAATGAAATTTCATAGTCTTGGAACGCCAATCAACAAATTGATCGCGATATATGAAAATATTAACGAGACTGAAAAGGGAAATAAGAATGACATATAAACATAGAAACAGCGGCACATGTTCAACCCAGGTGCAATTTGATATCGAGGCCGGAAAGTAATACAATGTAAACTTTTCAGGGGGATGCACGAATTATTGAAAATTTCACTAACAAAGTAATGGAAAGATTCTCTCATGATAAAATTTTATCTGTTTAAGAAATGGAGGATTCTCTTTGGAAAGATTCTGTTAGTGTAAAATAATTGTTGGGTTTCTAAATAGAATAAAATATAGAGGTTGACCTTCTATGATAAAATTTTTGTTAACTAGACAAAAAACATAAGAAAGAAGGAACCTCTATGAATACTAGATTATCACGGATCATTGAAAATTTCACTAATAAAGTTATGGGAAGATTTTCTCAGGATAGTATTTTATCTGTTGAAGCGATGGAAAATTTGCTCTGGGAAGACTCCTCGAA
>JBMNTI010000035.1:0-20175 GCA_050945655.1 Acetivibrionales bacterium
AGATTTTTCAACACCATAACATCAGTTATGGCACCGGCCAGGTCAAGTTTTCTCTTAATATCATATTCGCAGTTTGTACCCGGAAATACCGGAATAAAAACTCTCGGCCTTGCTAGATACAAGCTCTTTACATACTTTTTCCCAAGGGTATAACTAATGGTCTTAACCCTATCGACATTTCCGTCTGTTTTGGTAGGGAATATTTTTTCCAGCGTACCTTCCCAAGCTTCTTGAAGCTCATTTAAAGAAATAGTTCCGTATACGGTTTTTATGGCCGGCTCGGATATAGTCACTCCCACAGGTATATAATCAAGATCTGCAAATGCCTCCGACAGGTCGAATCCGGTGTCCAGCTCGACCAAAACAGCGCCGTAGTCCAACTTAAACAGGCGGTCAAAGCTCAACTCCTCAAGCTTAGCTCCTATGCCGTTTCCAAAAGCCATCTTGCATATTGCCTCAGCCAGACCTCCGGATTTCAGGGAAGCTGCAGACAAAATCATCTTATCCTTAATCATGGTATATATTTTAGTAAATGTTTTATCAATTTCTTTAAAATCCGGAAGGAGCAGCTCATCTTTTTTTATTGACAGAAGCACCAAGCGGCTCCCCGGTTTTTTAAATTCGGGAGATATAACATTATTCACGTCGGTTGGAGCCAGGGCGAAAGAAACCAGCGTCGGGGGAACATGTATATCGTTAAATGTTCCCGACATACTGTCCTTGCCGCCTATAGCGGCTATCTTAAGTTCATTTTGCGCGTGAAAAGCCCCAAGCAGCGCCGACAAAGGTTTACCCCATTTTTCGGGATCATTCCCCAATTTTTCGAAGTATTCCTGAAGCGTCAACCGTGCCTGTTTGTAATCTCCGCCCATTGCAACAAGACGGGCAAGAGATTCAACTATGGCATATACGGCACCATGAAACGGGCTCCATTTTGATATTTCAGGGTTGAATCCAAATGTCATTATTGTACCGGTTGTAGTTTTTCCGCTCTCTACAGGCAGCTTTGCCACCATACCCTCAGCAGGTGTAAGCTGGTATTTCCCTCCGAAGGGCATCAGAACGGAAGCTGCTCCGATAGTGCTGTCAAAGCACTCTACCAAACCCTTCTGACTGCATACGTTTAATCTCTCCAGGTTTTTTGTCCATGCCTTTAAAGGATCGTTCCTATAATTATCTAATTCAGGAGACAAGGATTCTATCGTACTATTTGATATTTCGGCGCCTGTTACTTTAACCGATATGCATTGCTTAACCCCATTGGTATTCAAAAAATCACGACTCAAATCAACTATTCTTTTGCCTCTCCAGTTCATGCGCAAATGCCCTGAATCATCAACGACAGCAACCATTGTTGCTTCTAAATTCTCTTTGCGGGCTTCGGAAATGAATTTTTCTGCGTTTTCGGGGGCAACTACAACCGCCATTCTTTCCTGGGACTCGGAAATTGCTAGTTCTGTGCCATCTAAACCTTCATATTTCTTTAAAATGGCGTCCAAATTAATTTCCAGGCTGTCTGCCAGCTCACCTATTGCTACAGATACTCCTCCTGCACCAAAGTCATTACATTTCTTTATCATCCTGGCAACCACTGGCTTTCTGAAAAGGCGCTGGATCTTCCTTTCAGTAGGGGGATTACCCTTTTGAACTTCCGCACCACAAGTAGTCAGCGAATCAACGGTATGCTCTTTAGAAGAACCGGTTGCGCCGCCACAGCCGTCTCTACCTGTGCGGCCTCCCAAAAGGATTATTATGTCCCCGGGCTCAGGAATTTTTCTAACAACATTATTTTTCGGGACAGCGCCTACTACCGCTCCGATTTCCATTCTTTTTGCAACATAATCATCATGATAAATCTCAGCAACTTTACCTGTGGCAAGACCGATCTGATTGCCATAAGAGCTGTAACCCTGAGCTGCTCTTGTGGTAATAACCCGCTGGGGCAGCTTGCCGGGCAAAGTCTGGTCAAGAGGGGTTCTGGGGTCTGCCGAACCGGTTATGCGCATAGCCTGGTAAACATAGGCACGTCCCGACAGAGGATCACGTATAGCCCCGCCCAAACAGGTGGCCGCTCCGCCAAAAGGTTCAATTTCTGTGGGGTGGTTATGTGTTTCATTTTTGAACATTACCAGCCATTCTTCAGGCTTATCGTCTACTATAGCCCTAACCACGATGCTGCAGGCATTGATTTCATCGGATTCATCAAGGTTATCAAGATGTCCCGTCTTTTTCAGATGTTTCATGGCAAGTGTCGCAATATCCATCAGATTAATATCCTTCTCCCTTTTGCCATACACCTGCTTTCTTATATCAATATAATCTTCGTATACTCCTTTTATCCTTCGGGCGATCGGATTTGCTGCAAACTCCACATCCTGTATCCCGGTCAAAAAAGTAGTATGCCGACAATGATCCGACCAATAAGTATCTATCATACGAAGCTCAGTTATAGTCGGATTACGTTCTTCCATATCCCTGAAATATTCCTGGCAAAAGCTCAAATCATCCGGTGACATGGCAAAACCCATCTCATCCATCAGGGCTTTTAATTCTTCAGCAGACATTTCAATAAAGCCTTCAACAGTTTTTACATCATCAGGAACGGGGTAATCCTCCTTTAGAGACTCCGGCTTTTCCAGTGAAGCTTTACGTGTTTCAACCGGATTAATTACAAAGTCAATAATTTTATTATAATCCGTATCGGAGATATCGCCCGACAGGACAATAAGTTTTGCTACTCTTACATCAGGCCTTTCTCCGTGAGTTATTAACTGGACGCATTGAGCTGCGGAATCGGCTCTTTGATCATATTGGCCTGGCAGGTATTCAACGGCAATAATCCTGCCTGTTTCGGGAATATCCAGGTTTTCTTCATATATGTTATCAACCGGCGGTTCGGAAAAAACAGTTATTTTAGCTTTTTCATAGTCTCTGTCGGTTATTCCCTCTATATCATAGCGCTGAAATACCCTGACTTTTTCCAGCCCTTTTATCTGCAAGTTTTCAGTAAATTCAGAATATAGTTTTGAAGCTTCTACGTCGAACCCTTGCTTCTTTTCAACATAAACCCTTCTTACCGCCATTTTATTGTCCATCCCTCTCAATATAAATTGAATTATCTTTAATGATAATTATAATGCATTATCACCTTTAAAAAAAGCTAATAAACAAACAAGAGATTAACTCTGTATGATAGATTGCTTGTAACATTTTACTTGCACGTCAGAATATGCGAAAGCTGTTTTAACATGCAGGTTATAATATTTAATTATGCAATCGTAAATAAGCGGCGTGGTTGCTGCAATTTAAAGCGAATCAGGATTGCGTAGCGAGCGCGACTAGAAACAGGATGTTGGAACGGGGGGCTAAATCGCACAGATCAAATATTTTGTAATAAATCATCTTAACCTTGAATACACTATAAGGCGTAAATTTGGCTTCAGAGGTGAAATATGAGCGAAGGAACAATAAGACATATGTATCCGGGAGGCAATACTCCCCTCGGCTTTTTTAGCTATTATAAATATATAATCGATTATAACACCGCAAACCGCATTTTTATTTTAAAAGGCGGTCCCGGAACAGGCAAAAGCACAATAATGAAAAAAATCGGGCTTGACTTGGCCAAACAGGGATATGATGTTGAGTTCATGCATTGCTCCAGTGATAATAACAGTCTCGACGGAATTGTCATCCCTAAGCTTCTGATAGCAATTATTGACGGAACCGCGCCACACATAGTAGATCCCGCTTATCCCGGGGCAGTGGATGAGATAATAAATTTAGGGGAGTACTGGCATAAGGAAGGCTTCGTAGAAGACAGAGAGAAAATTTTTGAAATCAGCAGGAAAATCAAAGGCTGTTTTGATAGAGCATACCGCTATTTAAGAGCCGCTGCCGAACTTAAATCAGATACAGAAAATATCTTTGGGTATGCATTGGATCGAGGCAAAGAAGCCATTTTTATACATGATCTGAAAACTAAACTTTTTGGATCGGGGCCTCCGGCCAGAATACCCGGAAGGCAACGCCTGCTTTTTGCCAGCGCAATCACTCCGAAAGGCCATTCGGAATTTTTAGACAGCCTTTGTATAAATCATAAAGTAATACGGTTGAGCGCTCCCGCCGGGGGCATCACCAAAAATATACTTGAAGCTTTGATCAATACTGCGTTAAGCAAGGGCTTCTTAACCGAGACCTATTTTTGCCCCATGTCTCCGAAAAAAGCTGAACATATTGTAATACCCGAGCTTAAGTTATCGGTTATAACAGCCAACGAATACCATGATATTAGCGAAATAAACAGTGAAAACTATTCGACATATTTTATGAACGAGTTTTATAGCAGTGATATTCTAAGTGATTTCAAGCGCCAGCTTGATTTTAACAGGCTATACGCGGATACTATTATCCAAAAAGCCGTTGAATCGATTGCTATGGCAAAATCCTTCCATGACGAGCTGGAGAAGCCATATATTAAAAACATGGACTTTGAAGAAATCTCCTTGCTGCGCGAAGACCTCATGAATCGTATATTGGCATACGCTAAACTGTAGACATAACAATTTCAAGTTCAAACATGCTTTTATCGCATTTTACTACCATATTGCCGTTATACTTTTTTACTGTTCTCTCTATGCTTTGAAGCCCAAGGCCGTGAAGCTCCGGCGAAGGCTTGGACGAGCGGAAAAACTTGCCTCTTTTTACGGGAGGTTTATCGCAGGTGTTAGTAACAACTATTACCATATACGAATCGCGATAGTTCATGGTCAGCTTGATTTCTTTTTTGAGGGAATTATCAGTTATGCGTTTGCAGGCTTCGATTGCATTATCCAATGAATTGCCAAGGACAATGCATAAATCGGTGTGTTTTATTTCAATATTCGCAGGCAGATTAAGCTCCCGTCTGAAATTAATTCCCAATTTTTCGGCCATATCGGTTTTTTCACTTAATACGGCATCGATTACCGGATTTCCGGTGTCAACAATTTTACCGGTATCTGTTATACTGATAAGATTTTCAATATAATTGCCCAATTCGTTCTTTTTTTCATATTTGTAAAGATTGTAGATACAATTCAGATGGTTTTTAAAATCGTGGATTACCTCGGATAAAACCTCGCGGTTTTCGGCAATCTTGTTGTAATGACTAAGCTGAAATTCAAGTTGTTTTTCAATCAATTTGTATTTATACCCTTTTTCCAACTGCCTCAATGTTGCTTCATAAATGCCGAAAACTATGGCGTTAATATACATCAGCCCAATATACGCAATCAAAACAAAAAATGTGTTGGCGTTATTATTCGACACAACGAGATTGAGCATTATCAGAGCTACAAAGATACATATTACAGGAACCATTAATAGTAAAATAAAATATAACCTGCCGATTTCTGTGATATATGATTTTTTAAAATTGCAGATGATCTTAACTGCTATGAAAGACAAAATATTTTTTATGGTAACACCAATCAGCTTAAAAACCGGATCAGACTGAAACATCGCTACTTCTAATTCAAAGCTTAGCATCAAAATAAATACGGAAACAAGTTCGGTTACCACGAGAATGGCAAGAAGCAAAACACAGGTAAAAATGTGGGCATTAAATTTTCCTTTAAACAGCATCCGGGAAATGAATATTGATACTACCAGGAAATTTGCTATCAGCGCATTCGGGATATTATACAAAAAAGAGCTGACAACAAATAATTGGGCAAAAGCAAACGTACATACAAGTATCTTAAAACCGAAAGCAGTATCTTTTTTTTCAAGAAACCCCTGCAAAAACATCAGTATTATTAAAATCTCAAACGATGAAGTAAATGCTTCAATAAAATACCATGCAATATTATGAATCATACCGAGCACCTCGCAAGATAACTGGTAAAGCTGTCAAATACAGCTTTAAGCCTGTGCTCGCTCAGCGGCAGAACAACGTTGTTTTTAAGTACAATATTTGATTTATTGATTCTTTGTATGTATTCCATGTTAACCAGATACCCCTTATGAATTCTTGTGAAGTTATATTTAGTCAACTTCTCCTCTTCTTCTTTGAGATTTGCATAATAGGTGTATTGTTGATTTTTGGTATACAAAATAATTTTTCTTAGAATACTTTCCAGATACATTATTTTGTTTATTTCAATGCTCATCAAGCCATGATCTCTGGTATAAAAGGAATATCTGCTGTTCTTAAAGTCATATATCTGAGCGGCTGCTTTTTTAAAAACATGGCGGAACCTGTCCTCGCTGACCGGTTTAATTAAAAACCAGAACGGTCGGTATTCAAAGCTATTGAATATATAGTCTTTGAGAGAAGTAATAAAGATAATCAGGGCTTTGGTATCGTAGCTTCTTATGGTCTTTGCCGCATCAAACCCGCTGATATTTTTCATCTTAATGTCCAAATAAATCAAATCATAGGTTTTTCCGGCCTCATATGATTCTATTAATTCTTCCCCGCTCGTATAGCAATCAATTACCATGCCCTCACAATTATTCTCCTGCAAGGCCAGATAGTTTTTTATGTAATTGAGGAAAAGCTCCAAATAGCTTTTTTCATCATCACATATGGCTATATGCATGACATCCCCCGTGACAATTCTATTATTATCTAAGTTACAGCAAGTATGATTAAATGGAAAATTATACCGTTCTCTTATATTATCATACCATAATTCGTTGTTTTCTTTCAAATGTCTTCCCTGCCTTCTAGATAATTGATATCAAAATTTAATATAGGGCGGCCTATAAAAAATAAAAGTATCCCCCGCCCAATCCCGCCAAGATAGGGCCGGGGAAAGATATTGTCAGGATATTGTGCCGTATGGATTAGTAATTATGTCTATTTCTTCAACATTCTTACCTTCTCAGGTACCTTTGGTTGATTAAGAACAACTACACAGCTAGTAAAGTTGCTAAGAAATGCTGTTGCAAATGCCAAAGCTGCTACTGCTTTACCTAATAATGCACCTATAATTCCAATCATTCTTTCACCTCCTTTTATCTACCACTCTTGCCAAAATAAGTATAAAGTTAACGCCAAGCATGGCAAGCGATACTAAAACTGCCACTTTTGCGGCATCAGGAAACAATATGTTAAACACAATAATTAATAAAAACTGTAAAGCCGCAATTATTCTGGACATTTTCTTGAATTTAACGTACTCATCTTCTATAAAGGGCTTATTCTTGTGCTCAATCGGGGCCATTAAAAATACTGTCAGTAAAGATACGGTCCCGGCAAATAGGGAAAAAACAACATAATAATCTACCGGCAAAAATTTTGCCACAGCCATTGCAAACCCATAAATCCCAATAAAGATTAGTATACATGAAATATGCGTTTCAGCATGATATCCTCCGCAGTATACCCTGAGAACACCAAACATAAGAAAAAAAATTATGGTTTCAAGAAATATGCCTGCAGTAATACCAATTGTCAGCACGATAGCAATATTAATGATAGTGGAAAGCAAAGCAATAAATCCATAGATGTAAATCTCGCGGTTTTCCTCTTGTATGATTCCCTTCACCGAAAGGAAATCTGTAAATCGTTCAGAAAGCTTTTCTAGCATTTTACTCATCTCCGTTTAATTTATTTAACACCCAGAACCAAATAGAATGCTGTTGAAACGCTGCCTGTATATCAGAGATCCCTATCTAGAAATAGCATTGCGAGTAACATAATGCCAATTCCAAATAATGAAGATAATATTTTGAAAATCAGGAATGTATATTATAATAATATTTTTGCATACTGCGGGGGGGGGGAGTGCAGATACTGCATCAATATTATTCTGTTCCTGATTTTCAAAATTCCCCGGCTTATGGATGGGTAGGAAAATAAACCGGGCATTAGATTTAGGGGATAATGTTTGTACAAAATGAATATACTATATTTTTATTATATTTTGTTGCGAAATGTAATAAATGCGGCTTTAAATGTAATAACTGCGTTTATTTTGACTTATTTTAACATCGAATCAAAAAACCGGCTGCCATATTTTCTCACTACAGCCGGTTATTATATAATTGCGCTTTGCGCATTATTTTATCCTTTATCTTCTCCAAGAATCAACTCCAGGGTTAGATACTCTCCTTCGCTTGGATTGCCCTCCTTAGGGATCCTGTATATAATTACTTCGACTTTTTCTCCTGCTTTAAATTTGTTTTTCTCTGTTTCAAGTTCGTCAAAGCTCTTAATCTCCACACCGTTAAATTTGGTGATAATGTCTCCCGTTTTTATTCCGGCCTTGAAAGCAGCACTCAGAGGCTGAACCTCGTAAACCAGAATCCCTTCAGGCACGCCGTTCCTTTTTGCAATATCTGCATTAAACCTTGTATCAACAACTATTCCAATCTGCGGCCTTCCTTTGACATATCCGCTCTGGATGAGGTTCTCGGCAATTTCCACAGCATTGTTTGAAGGAATGGCAAAACCTAAACCCTCATATCCGGCACCCCCAATTTTTGAGGTGTTTATACCAATTACTTTACCTTCTGAGTTTAAGAGCGCTCCGCCGCTATTCCCGGGGTTTATTGCCGCATCAGTCTGGATAAGTCTCAAAACCGTACCATCGTCAAATTCAATTTTACGGTTCAAACCGCTTATTATGCCTGACGTCACCGAACCCATGAATTCCAGGCCGGCAGGATTCCCAATGGCAATTGCCTTTTGGCCTACTTTTACCTCATCCGAGTCGGCGAATTCAGCAGCAGGTAATTCAGATACATTTATCTTAAGAATGGCAAGGTCTGTTTTAGAATCCCTTCCGATAACAGTGGCTTCATATGGGTCATCAACCTGATTGGGAAGAATGACCTCAATTTTAGCGTTCTGGGCAATTTTGTTTCCGCCTGTCCCGGACATGGCGTTTTCTATCACATGATTGTTGGTGATGATATAGCCGTCGCTGCGATAAATGATTCCTGAACCCTGACCCTGGTTCCGGGTTGAGCCAAAGAAACTGTCCCTGTATTCATAAGAAATGTTTATCCCAACAATGGAAGGGCTCACCTTTTCGGCTACCGCAGATTCGGCCGACGCAGTTTGATCTATAATCTCAATTTGCTTAATGCTTCCGTCGCCGACATAAGTGTTCCCGGGGGGATTTATGCCGTCATATTTTTGTGGGAGTCCGAAGGTAAAATATGCTCCCACAATGCCCCCTGTAAGCAGTGAGCTTATAAGGGCAACAATGAGCATTGGCGCAATTAGGCCTTTTAATCTGCCTTTCGTAGGTTTCTTATAACTTTCATTATATAATCCCGACGTTTTTAGATCGTCATATCTGTCCTGATATCTGCTTTGCTCATATGTTCTCTGGTATGTTTGGTTAGGGTAATATTGATTCGAATATCCCCATCTATTTTCTTCTCTATTCCAGTTTCTATCATCATTATTATTAAAATCGTCCATAATCTGCTCCTTTCTCAAATCTCCTTGCAGCATCATTATAGTCTTCAATTTTGACACAGATATGAATAAAATGTTAACTTTAGTATGGTCAAGAATCAGATGCGCTACGCAGACTAAAAGTGAAACAGGAGCCTTGTCCTTCCTCACTTTCCACTTTTATGGTCTCATTATGCGAAACTATAATGTTTCTTGCTATTGCAAGACCCAAGCCCACACCCCAACGATCCGAACTTCTTGATTTGTCTGCCTTATAAAACCTTTCGAAAATATTTGGCAGGTCTTCTTTTGGGATTCCTTTTCCGTTGTCCTCAACGGCGATATATACCTTATCTCTGTCGGTATAGGTTTTTACTTTGATTTTGCCGTTCTGATGGGTAAATTTGATTGAATTGTGCAAAAGATTAATAATAACTCTCCTGATAGCATCCATATCCGCATGAACATAAATTCTTTCTGTTTCAAAATCAGCCTGCAATTCAAGTTGTTTCTCAATCAACAACTGTTGAAGACTTATAACACATCGCCTGATTAATTCATTGACATCAAAGTCGGTCATATTAAGACCCAATTCTCCTGCCTGCATTTTAGCCAGACTTAATAAATCGTCTACTAAACCCTGCATTCTTCGTGTTTCGTCCAAAACTATGGCAAGGTAACTTTCGTGTTTTTCTGCGGGTATAACACCATCCAGAATCCCCTCAATAAAACCTTTTATAGTGGTAAGAGGGGTCCTTAACTCATGGCTGACATTGCCGATGAAATCTCTCCGCATTTTTTCTAAATTCTCCAAGGCACCCATCATATTGTTAAAGCTTTCCGAAAGTTCCGCAATTTCATCTTTTCCTTTAATAACAACTCTGTCGGAGAACTCGCCGGAAGCGACCCTTCTTGCCGCATTCTTCATTTGATTTAAAGGTTTGGTTAAACGCTTGGTCAGTAACGCCACAAACAGCAAGGCCATTATGCTTCCTGCAAACCCCGAAATGATAAAGATTATCAATATTGATGTTTTGAGCTGATAAATACCTGGGATCTTTGAATGAATAAGGATAACTCCTCTTGCCGCCATATTATATGGAGAAATGTTTTTTATATCGAAACTTTGGTTAATTGTGATCCACTCCACCCCGGTATCTTTAAATAAGCCATAAAAGTCACCGGTTTCATAATCGTCAGGTTGTTTTTGGTATTGGCGCGGATCGGGTAGCTTAGGCCAACCCTCTTCAGAAATTTCTAATTTATCTTTAAGATAACTTGGAATTTCCGAATAGAATATAATGGTGCCGTCATCTCTAGCTATCCAAATAAGCGAATCGGCATTATTTGCAAGAGTCTGCACAAAGCTGATAAACAAATATGGATCCGGATTAATCCCGCTTCTTAGCAAAGTATCAAGAGCATTGATTACTTTTTCCGAAACTAATTGAAGCTGTTGGACTTTTTGGTCGGTAACCATCCTGTTAAGTCCTGCATTCATAATAATGCCTGTCAGAGTAAAGCTGATAATAAGAACAGCTATGACTAACGCCAGCACCTTTCCGAACATTGTTCTTATCATCATTTCACCTCAAATTTGTAACCAACACCCCACACCGTTTTTATTTGCCACTTGTATTCACCTAAATCAAACTTTTCTCTTAGCCTTTTTATATGGACATCCACGGTTCGGGTATCCCCGTAAAAGTCAAAGCCCCAGACATTTTCCAAAAGCTGCTCCCTCGTAAATACCTTATTAGGGTTGGAAGCAAGAAAGAACAGTAGCTCCAGCTCTTTTGGAGGCATATCTATATTGGTGCCGTTCAATTTTACGGTGTAGTTGGATTTATTAATAACAAGACCGGGGAAAACAACCTGCCCGGGAGCTTCCTCCTGCCTGCCGAAACGTCTTAAAACCGCTCTGATGCGGGCTATTAACTCTTTTGGCTCAAAAGGCTTTACCATATAGTCATCTGCCCCAAGTTCCAGACCTAGTACCTTATTGAACGTATCATCCTTTGCAGAAAGCATGATAATGGGAACCGCGCTTACTTTGCGAATCTCACGGCAGACTTCCCAGCCGTCCATCCCCGGAAGCATAATATCAAGAATTACAATGTCCGGTGCTTGCTCCTTAAACACTTCAACAGCTTTCCTTCCATCATGGCAAACCGTTACCTGAAAATTTTCCTTTTCAAGATAGATTCTCTCAAGCTCGCAAATATTTATATCATCATCAACGACCAGGACATGTGCTCTTGCGTTCATTAATACACCTTATCTTTCTACGTTTATCCAATAATTAGAATCGCGTTCTTCTATATTATCTCTATTCCCCGTAAATCAATCTTTATTTGTCACCATTATTGCTTAAATAGCATAAAAATTCAAGTTGATAAAATGAATGAAGAGTAAAATTTTTGTAAATTTAAAAGGGACTGCCCCAAAATGACTGCCTATGTTTGAGACAACCCCTTTTTATAGATTTTCTTAATAAGCGCTGATGTAAGCAACGGCTTACTTAGGCAAAGCTGTTATAACAAAATTCAAAACAAATAATAGTGTTGTAATGTACATAATCGGATGTACTTCCTTAAATTTGCCCTTACATACCTTCACAATTACATAGAATATAAACCCAATGGCTATACCATTTGTAATTCCGCCGGCGAAAGGCATGCCCACTGCAGTAAAGAATGCGGGAAGGGCTTCATCAAAATTGTCCCATTCTATCCTGCCGAAAGAATCCATCATTAGGATACCTACTATAATCAATGCCGGTGCTGTAGCCGCTCCGGGTACAATACCCGCAACAGGTGCGAAAACAAGACAAATCAAGAATAGTATTGCGGTGAATACTGATGTTAAGCCCGTTTTACCGCCTACCCCGATTCCTGCTGCGCTCTCTACATAGGTAGTAGTGTTGGATGTTCCCAATAATGCGCCAATTGAAGTTGCAGTAGCGTCTGCGAAAAGAGCCTTATCCATTTTGGACTTAAAGCCTTTGCTGCTAAAAAGATCAGCTTCGTCTTTATCATCAAAAATTCCGCTCTTTCTTCCTGTTCCTATAAAGGTTCCTATAGTATCAAAGGTATCGGAAAGACTGAAAGCAAAAATAGTGGTTATAACCAATAGAATCTTTGCAGGATCTTTAAAAAGGCCACCGATATCCATTGCTAAAAAGGTTTGGGAAATATCCGACACTTTATAGGCGGAGGCTCCTCCCAGAATTGTTACTCCCATAGGAATACCTATCAATGTTGTGGCAATAATACCAATCAATATTGCACCCTTTACTTTTATCACCATAAGGATTGTAATAATGACCAAGCCTATTAATGCCAGCTGGGTATTGGCATCCGCAAAGTTGGAAAGGGTTTGCCCGTAAGACGGTCCGTCCTGAAAGAACGTGATAAACCCTGAATTCTTAAATCCAATATATGCTATGAAGAGTCCGATACCGCCGCCAATAGCATATTGCAGTGATTTTGGGATAGCTTTGATAATCATTTTCCTGATTTGGGTAACTGTTATGATAATATTGATGATACCGCAGATAAATACAATGGCTAAAGCCTGTTGCCAGGTAAAGCCGCCTGCTACCGTGACGATTGCGACAAAGAGCGCATTAAGCCCCATACCCGGTGCCTGCGCATATGGGACATTAGCTACAAGCCCCATTACAAGTGTGCCAATAACCGCTGCCAAAATAGTTGCCACATACACTCCGCCTGCCGGCATTCCGTTAGCTCCGCTGAGTATAAGCGGGTTGACAAAGATGATGTAAGCCATGGTAAAAAACGTTGTGATACCGGCGATAGCCTCGGTTCTGACATTAGTTCCGTTCTTCCTAAGCTGGAACTGTTTTTCAAGTAATTCCATTTGTTTTCCCCTCCTGCATATTTATTAATCCTCATTCAATCACTAAAAGCCATGAAAAAAGTCATAATATTATATAATAATGCCCACAGAACTGCCGGTTCGTTTCATTTTTCATAAAAACGAATTATGATATTCTTCACTTCCATCGGCGGCGGGCTCCGCATAATTTTTTCAGTATGCAAAACCATACCGGAAATATTAAACGACAGGTTAAGCCCTTATCAAATCAACCTTTAGATTTGGACATTATTCTTAGTATAAACTTTCTAATTGGCAATCAATCATTGAATAAGAAAAAATATCAAGATAAAAAATCAAATTTACAGAAACATTTTATCATACGGGAATATAGAATCAAGTAGTGATTATTAAAATGAAATAATTATAACATCAGTCATTACATTTTAAGCCGCAGTTATTACATTATTGATATTCCGGAAAATAATTGTCGCAGCAACATTGTTAATTAAAGTTTTATTTTGTCCAATCGACATGGCATAACTAGTATTTTTCGGCAATATTAATCATTTCGGTGAAGTTTATGATGAAGCTATTTAAGTTATGGTATATAAATAGTAACATTGCTTTTGAATCCCCGTAATAAATATTTAATATCAAACAATTGTAGCTATCAAAAACGATAGTCTGCAATTTTATTAAAAAATTATTTTGTAAAAAGTTTAGTTCTCTAATTCTATGAAAGTAATAAAAATCACAGTCGACTTCTTGTAGAACAATCAGCTGTATAGCATGCTCACGAGTTTTTCGGCAATACAGGCAGGCACTATTCTTTTCAGGAACAGTATCAGCTTATACTGAAAACCGACTGCGGTACGAACCGGAGGATTACGTTTTTTGATCATTTTATATATGGTGGCTGCTACAAGCATTGGAGAAGCACCGTTTTGTTCATCCCTTTCCATGCGGGCTAAAGATTTTGTAAAGCTTTTATAATAAGGTGAACTTTCATTTGCCCCTTTTGCTGTTATGCGGCTTTTGGTAAAATCGGTCTTTGTATCTCCCGGCTCGACCAGGCAGGCTTTAATCCCAAAGGGAGCTACTTCATGTCTGAGAGCTTCTATCAGCCCTTCCATGGCAAATTTACTGGCGCTGTAATGGGCTTGATAAGGAATGGATATTATCCCGGCTACCGAGCTTATGGCGATAATCTTACCGTAACCCTGTTCTCTCATATGCGGAATTACCCCTTTTATCACTCTAAGCGCTCCGTAAAAATTTGTATCAAATTGAAAGCTTGCCTCGGACATCGCCACATCCTCAACAGACCCTGCTATGCCTGTACCCGCATTACTAACAAGAATATCTATATGTCCTTCTTCTGAAATAACATTATCCACTGCCATCTTTACCGAATCTTCACAAGTCACGTCCAAAGGTATTAATCGAATAAAACCACCGCTTTTCGAATCCTCAGCAATATTTTCGTCAATATTGCCCACAGCTTTTCTTGAGGTGCCATAAACATGAAATCCTTTGTTCATTAAATATTCTGCAGCAGCCTTGCCTATTCCCGCCGATGCACCGGTTATTAGAACCACCTGGTTTTCCATTTCTCTACCACCTTATACCTGCAATTTTTGACTTTCGCTCCATTAGTCCTACACTATTTCATTTTCTTATTGTATTATAATGAGAGCAATATGGCAAAGGCGCAGCTTCAGGAGATAGCCAAATTAATTAATACTGGATATTTAACATTAATATGATACAATAAAATAGTATTTTGTGATGCTGGTAATATAACTAGGTCATAATAATAAATTTCCTTAGTAAAGGGAGATGTTGCCATGGATCTATTTAAGAAATGCTACGACTTTACATTGGTTAAAGAAGCTATCGACGCGGGAATCTATCCTTATTTCCATGCCCTGCAATCGGGGCAGGACACGGTCGTGTCTATGGAGGGACGCAGAACTATTATGATCGGATCAAATAACTATTTGGGGCTTACTTCTGATCCCAGAGTTAAAGAAGCAGCCATAAAGGCTGTAGAAAAGTATGGTTCGGGCTGTAGTGGTTCCAGATTTCTAAATGGTACTTTGGATCTGCATCTTGAACTTGAAGATGCATTAGCTAAGTTTCTTCATAAAGATGCCTGTATAACTTTCAGCACAGGTTTCCAGTCTAATTTGGGGATAATCTCGGCTATAGCAGGTCGTAATGATGTTATCCTTTGTGATAAGGAAAATCACGCCAGTATCTATGATGCATGCCGTTTAAGCTATGCTTCAATGATTCGTTATAAGCACAGTGACATGGAAGACCTGGAAAAGGCTTTGATGGAAATCCCTGAATCTAAAGGAATACTTATTGTTACCGACGGTGTTTTCAGTATGGGAGGAGAGATATGCAAACTTCCCCAGATAGTTGAACTGGCTAAAAAATACGGAGCCCGGGTTATGGTCGATGATGCCCACGGCCTTGGTGTGCTTGGTGAACATGGCCGCGGTACTGCCGAATACTTCGGTCTCGAGGATGAAGTAGATATATTGATGGGGACATTCTCCAAATCCCTTGCCAGTCTTGGCGGGTATATGGCCGCAAGCGCCGAAGTTATATCCTATGTAAAACATACGTCTCGTCCATTTATTTTCAGCGCATCTATTCCCCCGTCAAATGCCGCGTCTGCACTATGTGCTTTAAACATTCTGAAAAACGAGCCCCAGAGAGTTCGCAATTTAAAGAATATAGCCGATTATATGAGATGTCTTTTAAGAGAGAGAAACATTCCTCTTAACGAAACTGAAACTCCCATAATTCCTATTATGACTTACGATGACACCCGGACATTCATTCTCTGTAAGGAACTGCTGAATGAAGGGGTATATGTCAATCCTGTAATTTCTCCCGCTGTGCCCCAGGGGCAAAGCATGATAAGAACTAGCTATACCGCAACTCATACCCAGGAACTTATGGAAGAAGCTGCAGACATTTTTGCCGAAGTATTTTCAAAGTTTTAAAATAGACACATAAAAGGCCGTTTCAAATCGAAACGACCTTTTATATATATCTGCTACTCTTGCTTTAGCTGTGCTAAGCAATCTGAACAAATATTCTTGCCCTTATAAACCTTGACATCTTTCGCATTATCGCAGAAAATACAAGCTGGCTCATATTTTTTCAAGATAATGGTTGCTCCGTCAACATAAATTTCAAGAGCATCTTTTTCGGCGATATCAAGTGTTCTTCTGAGCTCGATTGGCAGAACTACTCTACCAAGTTCATCAACTTTTCTTACAATACCGGTTGATTTCACCAAACTCCCCCCTAGTTTTTTTTATATAAGACATAATACCATAAAATTGTAATGTAGGTCAACATAATATATCACTTTATTTACGATTTTTGCTAAATTATGTTTGAAAAGTATTAGTACATGCACTTCTATAAAGTTTTGCTTTTATGAATAAATAATTTTATTCTCTATATTTATTAAGAGAGAGTCCCTATAAGAGGACTGATTTTATGCTAAATACAATTTGGATAATTATGATTCTGGCCGGAGTAATAACCGGAATTTTAACAGGCAAGATTAGTGACGTCTCCGATGCTGTATTAGAAAGTTGTGTTGATTCGGTAGATTTGGTTATTACGATACTTGGAGCCATGTGCTTTTGGTCAGGTATTATGAAAGTAGCACAGGAGGGTGGTCTCGTTGACGGCTTGGCAAAGCTTCTTAGAAGGGTTTTTAGGTTCCTTTTTCCGGGGATACCTAAAGATCATCCCGCAAACGGCGCCATAGCCATGAGCATAAGCGCAGACCTTCTTGGTTTAGGAAACGCCGCTACGCCTTTAGGCATAATGGCTATGAAGGAGCTTTCCAACGTGAATAATAACTCGCCGGTGGCAAGCAACGCGATGGTCATGTTCGCAGTAGTAAACGCAGCCTGCATTCAGCTTATCCCTTCAACTGTTCTTATTATACGGCAGCAGGCAGGTTCGGTTAACCCATCCTCGGTTATACCGGGTATTTGGATTGCTTCTTTTGTGTCAGCCATCTCCGGAATTATCACGGCAAAAATACTGGAAAAATTCGATTTCAAGGGGATGATTTCATGAGTTTCATATCAAGCTTTTCAATTCCGGGAGTTATCCTCATTGTGGTTATGGCAGCTTACCTCAAGGGCATCCCTGTCTTTGACGCATTTATTGAAGGCGCCCGTGAAGGCGCAAAAACTGCCTTTAACATTTTACCCACCATGGTCGGCATAATAGCTGCCGTCTCGATTGTGAATGCGTCGGGTCTTATTGATATTCTCACCGGCTTAATTTCAAAGCCATTGGGATTTATCGGGATCCCTCCGGAAACTGTACCTGTTCTTTTAATACGGCCATTCTCAGGAAGCGCCTCGTTAGGACTTTTCAGCGAACAAATCAGACTCTACGGTGCCGATACATACATAGGCCGGGTTTTGTCAACAATTATGGGTTCCAGTGAAACAGTTCTCTATACCCTTGCCGTATACTTCGGTGCAACAAATGTCAAAAATACGCGGCATGCCGTAGCCGCATCCTTGCTTTCATCATATATTGGAATGCTAGCCGCCATCTATATATGTAAAATCCTTTGAGAATCTTGCTCCCCAAAGACTCAAACTTCTAACATCGACAAACTGTGCGAAAACTGTTTTAACATGCAGGTTATAATATTTGATTATGCACTCGTAAATAGGCGGCGTGGTTGCTGCGATTAAAAGCTATGCAGGATTGCGTAGCGAGCGTGACTGAAAACAGGATGTTGGAGATGGAGCGCTAAATCGTAGAAGATCCTTCGCTGACGCTCACGATGACATATGTCAGCTACAGCCGCTAAACTTGCATAGATTTAATACTATTGATAGTATTTGCACAGTATGTCGATGGGAACCGCTGGCGATATAATGCGTGCCGCTCAGGAATCTCATCCGGAAATTATTCGCGGCCGCTACGCAATCCTGCTCTGCTTTGCGCATGGCATCGACAGCGGTTCCTAACAACGTTATGAAAGTGTAGGGTGCTTTGAGACGATTGGGACGAGAATCCTGCACCCGCCCAACTTAACGTATACCCTTGTCTTACTTGCACCTTATTTTTCTCTTCGCAATATGATAATAGTGCAGGCAAAAGAAAACCTTTCAAAGGTTGTTTCAAAAGAGGAGGAAAATATGTCGGAAAGCATTGTTGATGTTCAGCATGTCGGGATGAAATACCAGTCAATAAATGGTGAAATAAACGCCCTTGAGGATATAACCTTCTCTGTTGGAAAAGGGGATTTCGTAAGTCTTGTAGGTCCAAGCGGCTGCGGGAAATCGACTATGCTCTCTATTATATCAGGCTTATTAAAGCCTACCTGTGGCAAGGTGTTTATTGAAGGTGAAGAAGTTACAAAAACATCGGATAAGGTTGGTTATATGCTTCAAAAAGATCACCTTTTTGATTGGCGAACCATATACCAGAACGTGATTCTTGGCCTTGAAATCAGAAAAATACTGACTTCCGGAAACAAGGACTTCGCTCTTGAACTTCTAAAGACTTATGGGCTTTATGATTTTAAAGATAAATACCCCAGCCAGCTTTCAGGCGGTATGCGGCAGCGTGCGGCCTTAATCAGGACTCTGGCTGTAAAACCGGAAATACTTCTTTTGGACGAGGCTTTTTCCGCACTGGACTATCAGACCCGCCTGGCTGTTACCGAGGATATATACGGTATTATAAAAAGCGAGCACAAGACAGCCATTATGGTTACCCACGATATTTCAGAGAGCATCAGTATGTCCGACAGGGTAATTGTGCTCTCAAAGCGACCCGCAGTTGTCAGAAGCACCCACGAAATAATCTTTGACTGTCCCAATAGAACTCCTCTTAAATGTCGTGAACATCCCGCATTTCGCGAATACTTCAATAGGATATGGAAGGAGCTGGATGTGCATGTTTAAGCCTGATACATATATTTCTGCCGAAAGAATTGCCTATCTGAGAAAAGTAAGGTTAAGGAAAATCGCTGTCTGGATACTCCGGCTGCTGATAATAGTTCTGTTTTTCGCATTTTGGGAAACTGCGGCTAAACTGAAACTTATTGATTCATTCGTAACAAGCCAACCGTCAAGGATGATCAAAACTCTCATTACCCTTTATAAAGAAGGAGATCTTTTTTTACATGTAGGGGTTACATGCCTTGAAACTATGGCCGGGTTCGTAATAGGCACGATTCTGGGTACAATTGCTGCAATTATCCTATGGTGGTCTGAGTTTACCTCTCATGTTCTCGAGCCTTATCTGGTTGTGCTTAACAGCCTCCCAAAGGTAGCATTGGGTCCGATTTTTATTATTTGGATCGGAGCCGGCCCCGCGTCCATAATTGCTATGGCGTTAGCTATTTCACTTATTGTTACCATTCTGGAGGTTTTAAATGCCTTCCTTCAAACCGACGAAGACAAGATCAAATTAGTGGAGACCTTTGGCGCAAAACGATTACAAGTATTTGTCAAGGTTGTTTTCCCCTCAAATATTCCGGCTATGATAAACGCTTTAAAAGTAAATGTGGGATTGTCCTGGGTAGGGGTAATAACAGGGGAATTCCTTGTATCAAAAGCCGGTTTAGGATATCTGATCGTTTACGGAGGGCAGGTATTTCAACTGGACCTTGTTATGACTAGTGTAATAATACTGGCTATTGCAGCGGCATTTATGTATCAGGGGGTAGTGTTGCTGCAAAAATGGCTAACCGGAGATAAAATCGGTCGGCCTCATTAATTTGGTACAAAAAATTATAGCCGATTGCGAAATGTGACCTTTTAGCTATGACATAAATTGGTAATATAATTCCAGCTCGTTCACTAGCTATATAACGAGCGGTAAAATTAAAAAACATAAAGAAACGGGCATGAAAACAAGAG
>JBMNTI010000036.1:0-20060 GCA_050945655.1 Acetivibrionales bacterium
ACTGGAGAATCTCCAACAGCCCAATACTCAGCAAATCTCTCAACAATGCGAAATTGAGGGAGTTAGGTTACTTATTCTTTTCAGATTATTATCGACGAGTTACAGCGTAAACTAGGGAACCGCCGTACACCGAACGGTACGTACGGTGGTGTGGGAGGTCGGCTACTCAATTAATGGGTAGCCTCCTACCCGATTCTCTTTTTAACCAATTAACTCAGCTTCATGTTCCTCAACGATTTCTTTTACCTGATTCTCTTCATCCGGTGTCAGTATCTTCTCCGGGTCAAGAAGAAGTATCAACTTTTCACCCATCTTGGCTACGCCAGATAAAAAACGCTTATCTAAATTTGATAAAGATGGCGGTGTCTCAACTATTTCTTCTTCAGGTATGCGAATGATTTCGGAAACATTGTCTACGGTAAATCCCAGGAGATAATTATTCATCTTAATAATAAGGATTTTAGTGTTTTCATCGTTTTCCTTTTCAGGCAGATTAAAACGTTTTCTTAAATTGAATACTGTCATAACCTTGCCGCGGAGGTTTATAAGGCCCTCAATAAAAGGTGGGGTGTTAGGCACCTTGAAAATCTCCTGAGGCTTTAGAATCTGGAAAATTTGCTTAATTCCGATTGCGAAGTCTAAATCGGCAATATTAAATTTCACAAGCTGTTGAATGGCCATTAAGATCCCTCCATTATTATTCTCTCTAATTTTTACCCATTATATTGACGGCTTAACAGTGTTTTCAATGTTTAACTTCTATAGGAGCCGTTAATCTTTACATAATCATAAGAGAAATCACATGTCCATATCCGGTCATTGACCTGGCCGTTCTTAAAATCAAGGGTTACTATTATCTCATCTTCTTTCAGAATATCGGAGGCTTGTTTTTCATCGAATCTCTGACCGATGCCGTTTTTACAGACCAGTAGTCCGCCGATAAAAATATCCACTAAATCAGGATCGAAATGAACTCCTGAATAACCCGCAGCGGTAAAAATCCTGCCCCAGTTAGCATCCTCCCCGAAAAAAGCTGTTTTTACCAGGGGAGACTTTGCAACAGCGTTAAGTATAAGGTGAGCGGATTCTTTGTCTTTGCAATGTTCCGCCCTTATCTCAATTAGTTTGGTAGCGCCTTCTCCGTCTCTGGCGAGCATTTTTGAAAGCTTTATTGATACTTCAAGCAAAGCGGAGGCAAAGAGTTCATAGTACGGGCTTTCCGAATCGATCGGTGTATTTCCTGCCTGTCCGTTTGCCATAATTACCAGTTGGTCACAGACACTGGTATCGCCATCAACCGATATACGGTTAAAAGATTTATCGGCAGCATCCCTTAAAGCTTTATCCAGCATCTCACGTGATATGTTCGCATCGGTGGTAATAAGTGAAATCATTGTCGCCATATTGGGGTGAATCATGCCCGACCCTTTAGCCATACCTCCGATAGTAACTGCTTTTCCATCTATATCAAAGGTTTTTGACGCTTCCTTCGGAAAAGTGTCGGTGGTCATTATGGCTTCGGCTGCAAGATCACCTCCTTGATCGGACAAGGAAGCAAAAGCATCTTTAATTCCTTGCTGAACTCTGTCCATTTCAAGCGGAAAGCCGATTACTCCGGTTGAGCCCAGCAAAACCTGTCCAGGTTCGCAATTTATTAAGGAAGATGCAAAAAGCGCCATCTTCGCGGCATCATTATCTCCTCTTGAACCTAAGCAGGCATTGGCGCAGCCGCTGTTAATGACCATGGCTCTCACATATCCGCTTTTTATCTTATCTCTTGTCCAAATAAGAGAATGTCCTTTTACAACATTAGTGGTAAAAATGCCGGTAGCAATGGCATCATTCTCAGATATAATCATGGCAAGATCTTTATTGCCATTCTTCTTCAATCCGCAGGCGACTCCTGAGGCTAAAAAACCTTTTGGCGCCGTTATACCGTTATTTAACATAAATATTCCTCCATTTTGTTTTAATTTTAACCGAATTAAATAAGTTAGGCAATAAAATGATGGGTATTCTTTTATTGCATTAAGGAATGAGACATAATACATCTTTAGAGCATGGCGGTTGAAGATCATATCACATATGTGATATGCTTGTTATACTGTTCTTAGTATGTGAACGGAGGTGTTTCATTGAAAAATATATTTTACTATGAAACAAGGATTGGTAAGATAGGTATCGGTGAAGAGAATGGTGCAGTTACAGATGTTTTCTTCGTAAATGAAATCATCTCCGATGATGACAGATTGAGAGAAACAGCCTTAATAAAGGAAGCATCAAAACAGCTTGATGAATATTTTGAAGGCAGGAGAAAGGTTTTTGATTTGCCGGTTTTCACAAAAGGAACCCCATTTCAGGAAATGGTCTGGGATGCTCTCAAAACCATACCATTCGGTGAAACAAGAAGTTATAAGGACATTGCAGTTCAAATCGGAAAATCCAAAGCCTGCCGGGCTGTTGGAATGGCCAATAACCGCAACTCAATAGCAATCATTATACCTTGTCACAGAGTAATAGGCTCAAAAGGCGAACTTGTGGGCTATGGCGGGGGAATGGAGATAAAAGAAAAGCTTCTTCGCCTGGAGGGAATAAAGTTTATTGGCAAAAAAGCGCTTATTTGATATAAATAAAGCAAATAATATAGTGAATTGGTATTTACTTGCAAATGGCTGCTGCAAATGAGATAATTTTATTGATACTTTGTGGCCGCGCCGCTTAGTATAAAATGCATAAACAAATATTGATACTGGAGTTGACAATATGAACAGTAAACTCAAGGATGAATATACCGACAGATTGTTTGAAGCAATTTTAGAGCTGAAAACTATTGAAGAATGCTATAATTTCTTCGAGGATCTGGGTACAATTACCGAGATAAAAGCTTTTGCTCAACGTTTTGCCGTTGCAGGCATGTTAACAGAGAAAAAAACATATAAAGAAATACGTGAGATGACGGGTGCAAGTGAGGCAACCATAAGCAGAGTAAGCAGAGCGCTTTATTACGGAGCCGACGGTTATCGCCTTATCCTTGACCGACTAAACAAAAAGGAGCTATAAGATGGGAATATTGGAAAAGATATTTGGCAGTTATTCAGATAAAGAGTTAAAGAGAATAAAACCAATAGTGGATGAAATAGAGGCTATGGAGCCTGAAATAAAGAAGCTGTCCGACTCTCAATTAAGAGGAAAAACACAGGAATTTAAAAATCGCCTGGCCGCCGGAGAAACTCTTGAAGATTTACTGCCGGAGGCTTATGCGGTTGTCAGAGAAGCTTCAGTCAGAGTATTGGGAATGAGACACTTCAGGGTACAGCTTATTGGCGGTATAATACTTCATCAAGGCCGTATTGCCGAGATGAAAACCGGTGAGGGTAAGACTTTGGTCGCCACGCTGCCGCTCTATCTCAATGCCCTTACCGGTCAGGGAACCCATTTGGTTACCGTAAACGATTATTTGGCCAAGTATCAGTCCGAATTGATGGGTAAGATTTATAATTTTCTTGGCCTTACGGTAGGTGTTATTGTCCATGATATGGATAACACCGAAAGAAGAAAAGCCTATAATTGTGATATTACCTATGGTACGAATAATGAGTTTGGATTTGATTATCTTCGTGATAATATGGTGGTATATAAAGAAAACATGGTTCAGCGCGGCTTACATTACGCAATTATTGACGAGGTTGACTCGATTTTGATTGATGAAGCAAGAACCCCGCTGATAATTTCCGGTCAAGGGGAGAAATCCACCGATTTATACCGGCAGGCTGATTCCTTTGCAAGAAGGCTTACCAAAATAGTTGTCAAAGAAACAGATGATAAAGAACAGCTTGATGAAAGAGAATATGACTATATAGTAGATGAAAAGGCACATACGGCTACTTTGACCCTCAGGGGCATAGAAAAAGCGGAGAAATTTTTTGGGGTGGAAAATCTCTCCGATATTGAGAATATGACCATATCCCATCATATCAATCAGGCTCTGAAAGCCCACGGCCTTATGAAGAACGATGTCGATTATGTTGTCAAGGATGAAGAGGTTATTATTGTTGATGAATTCACCGGCCGTCTTATGTACGGACGCCGTTATTCGGACGGCTTGCATCAGGCTATTGAAGCAAAAGAAGGGGTCAAGGTAGAGCACGAGAGCAAAACCCTTGCAACCATTACTTTCCAGAATTATTTTAGAATGTATAAAAAGCTTGCCGGTATGACAGGTACGGCTATTACCGAGGAGCAGGAATTCAGAGCCATATATAAATTGGATGTTATACCGATTCCCACAAACTTACCTGTTATAAGAAAAGATTATGATGATGTCGTATATAAGTCGAAAAACGGCAAATTCGCAGCTGTAGTCCGCGACATAGAGGAAAGCCATAAGAAAGGACAACCGGTTTTAGTAGGAACAATATCCATAGAAACATCCGAAATGCTAAGCGGGCTTCTAAAAAAACACGGCATAAAACATAGTGTTTTGAATGCCAAGTATCATGAAAAGGAAGCCGAGATAGTAGCACAGGCAGGTAAATACGGTGCCGTGACTATTTCTACCAATATGGCCGGTCGTGGTACCGACATAATGTTGGGGGGTAATCCTGAATTTCTAGCTAAACAGGAAATGAGGAAGCAAGGTATGGACGAGGCGTTGATCCTTGCTTCTATAAGCTATGATGAGACAGACGACGAACAAGTTCTTAAGGCCCGCCAAATTTTCAAGGAATTAAACGCAAAATTCAAGAAAGAAACAGATAAAGAAAAAGTGCAGGTTATAGCAGCCGGGGGCTTAAAAATTATAGGTACCGAGCGGCATGAATCCCGTCGTATAGACAATCAGCTCAGAGGCCGTTCCGGCAGACAGGGGGATCCGGGTGAATCCCGCTTTTATATTTCTCTTGAAGACGATCTCATGCGCCTTTTCGGATCCGACCGCATGGAGAAAATGGTAAATGCTTTAGGACTCGACGAAAATCAACCAATTGAAGCGAAATTGTTATCCAATGCCATAGAAAGTGCCCAGAAAAAAATTGAAGGAATCAATTTCCAAAGACGAAAAAATGTGCTCCAATATGATGATGTTATGAACCAGCAACGTGAGATAATTTATTCTGAACGTGCAAAGGTATTGAACGGGGAAAATATTAAAGAATACATCATAAAGATGATAGATAATACTGCTGAAAATATCGTAAACATGTATTGCGGGGAAAGCGATATTCCGGATAACTGGGATTTGAAAGGGCTTGCTTCCTATGCAGAGAGTATTATTCTGCCCAAAGGCACGCTGAGTTTTAGGGATATTGATCTTGAGACTGTTACGGCAAAAGATATTAAAGATATTCTAATCGATAAAGCCTATACTATATATGAAACCAAGGAAACTGAATTAGGCGAAGAACTTATAAGGGAAATTGAAAGAAGGGCATTGCTAAGAAGCGTGGACGAAAAATGGATGGATCACATTGATGCCATGGATCAGCTGAAGCATGGCATAGGTCTGAGAGCTTATGGGCAGCATGACCCTGTAATAGAATACAAACGTGAAGGTTTTGCCATGTTCGAAGAAATGATTCGAAATATCCAGCAGGACACAATTAAAATGATCCTTCACATAAAGAAAGAGAATATTGTGGTTAAACGGGAGCAGGTTGCCAAGCCTACGACAGCCTCTCATGGCGATGACGGAGTAAGAAAACCTAAGAAAAGGGAAGTCGCAAAGGTAGGCCGCAATGATCCATGCCCCTGCGGGAGCGGCAAAAAATATAAAAAATGCTGTGGTCAATGAATGATATTAGTATATTTATCTTACATCACGGTGGTAATTTGCCGGGTTTTTTATTTTTAGTATTTCTTCCTTCATTTCATTTTTAAGAGAGTGTGAAGGCTTTCTGCCTGTATTTTTATGAATCAGAGATTCAGCACCAGATTCCTGTACTTCTTTCTTTAAACGTGTAATCCGGCGGGCAGAAAGACCTAGCAGCTCTACTGCTTGTTGCCTTGTGATAGACTTGTCAATGAAACTGTTGATTACCTTAAAGGTTTTCAATTGTTTTTGAGTCAATGTTATTAATCCCTCTTTCATGGCTTTTTAGTTTAATACAATGTGACATTTTCTCAAGTGAATCTTAAGGTGACATTATCAAAAGTGAATCACATTTATATAATACGGTTACTTGATGTATTAGTTGCAGTAGTGTTACAATAATATTGATCAGGAGTATTTTTTGTGGCATTTCTGAATAAATCGGATTCTTGGAGGGGAATTATGCTGAACATTAATGAAGAGTTATTAAAATATGATTTGATTGATGTAAAGAGCGTTGAAGAAAAAATCGGCAAAATTCCGGATGATATGAAGAATGCAATTAGTCTTTATAATAAGGCTTTGGAAGATATAAAGAACAAGAATGAGGATATCGCTATTATTGCGTTAAAAAAAGCCATTGCCATATATCCTGCATTTTATGAGGCAATGAATCTTATGGGAATCTGTTACTTGAGTCTGGATGATGAATTAAATGCCAGAAGAATGTTCAACAAAGTAATTAAAATGGAAGACAACAGCTTACGTGCCTCGAGTTATTTGGATAAACTTGATGGTAAGGATACTGGTGAAGAAAATAATATCCAAACCGCCAAAAAGCAAAAAAAAGTGAAAAAAGCTGCCGCAGAAACAGTATCATGGCTTAAAAGCGGCCTTTCTCCAGAGCAGGGCAATCCATATTACATAAAATATATTCTGGGATTCCTGTTAGGTGTTTTTGCAATATGTCTTGTTTGGATTATCATTCCCGCCGGAAGCCCTATAAATATTGATTTTGGGAACCTTTTTAAGAAAACGGAGAATGTATCTCCGCAAATTGAAAAGCTGGAACAGGAAAAAGCTGAGTTGAGCGAGAGACTGAAGGATGCAAATGAAGCTTTAAAAACTGCTACCGAAAATGAAAAAAAGCTGCGTTCTCAGATAGAACAATATTCATACTGGAGCGAAATCCTCAGGAATCTGCAAAAGCTTGCCGACGAAGGGCATTATAAAGATGTAGTTATGCAGATTGAAAGAGATTTGTCAGGACTTGAAAAACCTGAGGATATCGAGGCCGAGATTAATGCCCTTAATAATGAATGTAAGCCAAAAGCAGTGTCTCAGTTTTATGAGGCGGGGAGAGAAATTTATAGATCCAATTCCAACTCAAAGTCGGTCGAAGTATATAAAGAAGCCGCCTTTGAGTATAAAATGGCGATTAGTATAATTGAAGAGCTTGGTTTAAAACCCAATATATTGACAAGTGTTTATTATTACGGTGGAAAAGCCATAGCTTTATCCGAATACCCCACCAAGGAAGAGGCAGAAGCGGAGGCGCTTCGTTGCTTTAAAGTTGTAACTGAGGTTGCGCCAGGATCTGAAATGGCATCATATGCATGGGGCAGAATAAATGACATAGAAGCCGGAAGAAAAATCAAGCATTAACATCTTCCGATCCAATCAATTCTTGATTATGATTAGTATAGAGCTTATTATTGAACAATAATTAAGGAGCTGTCTCAAATAGGCAGTAATCCTGAGCGAAACGAAGGATATTATATAAAAAGATCTTTTACTGTGTTCAGAATTTCCACGCGTTAACCGCACCACGATAAATGAATTCAAGTAGGGAAGAACGTGGAGGAACCGTTGCCGATGTCATGCGTGAAGCGGAGCATGGATTGCGTAGCGGCGCGAATAATTTCCGGATGAGATTCCTGAGCGGCACGCATGCATTGGCTAAAGATTCCACATGATATATTCATAGCAATGACATGCCGGAGCCAATATTGCATGTTGGTTTATAAGCAATGGTTGCTCCGTCATATCAGATTCTTCGGTCATTTATGACCTTAAAATGACACATTCCGTATTTTGAAACAGCCCCTCTGTATGTTACGCATCAAGTTATTTTGTAGCTAAAACCTTCTTAAGCTTTGCAAATCTGGGCAGGCCGTCTTCAATGGGAGGTCTGGACTCACCCTCGATCAAGGGCAGAGCGTAATCGATAAACTCCTGGGTAACACCTGTGCCTTCAGCGTTAATCCATTCCCTTGGGATTTTCTTTTCCTTATTGGCAACATCTGCAAGGTTCACAAGTACATAATTGCAGAAGTACTTTCCATCCTTTTCAGATCTTTCATAAGCCACCATGTGGTCGGTTGTTCCTTCAACAGCAAATTGAACTGCCTTTTGCCCGGCGGTAAAGGTTTCATCCACATCGGTTTGAGAAGCACAATGAGCTGCGCATCTTTGGAGCAATGAAAATTCAATGGCTCGGGTTTTGCAGCCAAGCTCGTCCTTCAGGACATTAGCAAGCACTTGTCCGGTTCCGCCTAATTGGGCATGCCCGAATGAATCTTTTGAGCTGGCAAGATCTGAACTGTATTCAGAAATATACTTGCCATTCTTATCTTTGACTCCTTCAGATACGGCGACGATTAGCTTACCGTTGTTTTTCGCATATGCGTTTTTACAGTCCGAAATGAATTTATCCATATCAAAAACCAATTCAGGAACATAGATAAGATCAGGTCCTGCGCCTTTGTAAGCGGCCAACGCGGTAGCTGCGGTAAGCCAGCCGGCATTTCTGCCCATTACCTCAAGAACACAAACCATTGGAGTATCATATACACGGGCATCGTGATAAACTTCCATGGTGGAAGTCGCAACGTATTTTGCAGCGCTTGCGAAGCCAGGACAGTGGTCGGTAGCATAAAGATCGTTGTCTATTGTCTTTGGAACTCCCATTACACGGCATTCATAACCGGCTTTCTGCATGAATTTGCTAATCTTATTACAGGTGTCCATTGAGTCATTGCCGCCGTTATAGAAGAAATAACGGATATCGTATTTCTTAAACACTTCAAGGATTCTTTTATAATCGGTGTCGTCTTTATCAGGGTCAGCCAGCTTATATCTTACTGAACCCAGTGCCGAAGAAGGTGTCGTTTTTAAAAGTTCCAGTTCTTTTGGATCCTCCATTGACATATCAAAAAATCTTTCTTCAAGTATTCCGCGGATACCGTTTGCGGCTCCATATACCTTTGGAATGCAATCAGTCCTGAGAGCTTCGGTAAAAACACCTGCCGCACTAGCATTAATAACAGATGTAGGCCCTCCCGACTGACCAAAAATTAAATTCCCGACAAGTTTTGACATACTATAACCTCCATTTTAATTTAACAAATTAGTGTATGTAAAAAAGTGCATGTAAAATTTGGTTAGAAATCATTATAACATGATTATTGCCACAACAACAACATGCTATAACAAGGTCTCAGGTATCCAACCTTTGCTCTTTAAAAGTATAATATAAAGCAAAACATAATACAATGCGGAAGAATCTTAAAAATTCATGCTATTATCGTCAAAAAACTGGTAAATATATAAAAACCGATATGTATGAAATTGTAGCAGATATCGGTTAATGATATAATTAAAGGGAAACATGGCTAATAAATAAGCAAGGGATGGCTTATCGCTCATGGATAAGAATATATTGTTGAATATTAAAAACCGTTATATTAAAAATATACTTTTTAAATCTATATCAGAGGCCGGCATAGGTGTATTGGATGTTATCGATATAGACGATATGAATATAAAACTTGGAGCCTTTGGAGAATTAGTTGCTCTTGCGGTGGTCGAAATCACCGATGATGGCAAGAATGCTGTCGGTGATGTTGTAATCCGCCTGAAGACGGCATACCCGGCGGTTCCTGTGATGGCAATAGTATATAAAGATACACACGATATTGTAAGTTTCGCTATGAAATTAGGAATCAATGATATATTATTTCTTCCAAAAAACACTGACACATACAGAGAAGCAATCCAGAGAAGAATGGCCGATTATTATGAGCAAATGAATAAGCCTAAGCAGGAAGCCCCCCTGTCTGAAATGATCTATGAAAATATTAATGTCAGGGAAGCTTTAAGCCTTGAACTTAGCCGTGCTGTGAGGGGAGAGTATTCCCTTTCGATTATTATGGCATATCTAAACGGTCATGGTTCTGAAGTTGTTCAAAATATTATAAATACCATAAAAGAATTTATAAGGAATACGGATAAGATACTCTTAATGGATAGCAATACCTTTATTACAATTTTCCCTTTTGTTGAGAAGACCTATGTCCCAATACTCGAGGAAAAATTCAGAGAAGCCTTTAAAAATGAGATAAAGAGGGTGGGAATCCATAAAAAACTCTGTCTTTATAGTGCTACATTTCCGGAGGATGGTGATACGCTTGAGATACTGCTTGAACGCTTAGAAAAAGGAATCAATAACAGCATTGTTATAAATAGTGTTCGAACTCCTCTTAACTCACTTAGTCAGTCGGATATCGAACATTACAAAAAGAAACTCAAACAATATAAAAGGTTTTTTTAGATAATCTAAGCAATTTCAACTCTTTATGAACAACGGGTAATCTGTTTAAATATATTATTTAATTTTGCTTGTTAGTAAATAAAAATATGATATAATATACTGTGACCAACTAAATAACAGGAACAAAGTTGTTTTTTTGTGTATACAAAGTACATTTTGTTATAAATTCGAGGAGGGAATTACATGGCAAAAAAAATGAAAACGATGGATGGTAATACTGCTGCGGCTCATGTGTCGTATGCGTTTACCGAAGTTGCTGCTATTTATCCCATAACACCGTCATCAAATATGGCTGAAGCGATAGATGAATGGTCGGCAGCAGGCAAGAAAAATATTTTTGGGCAAAAAGTCCAAGTTGTGGAAATGCAATCGGAAGCAGGTGCTGCCGGTGCGGTACATGGATCTTTACAAGCCGGAGCGCTTACTTCTACCTATACAGCTTCTCAAGGTTTGCTGCTAATGATTCCGAACATGTATAAAATTGCCGGAGAGCTTCTCCCCGGTGTGTTTCATGTTTCTGCCAGGGCAGTAGCATCCCATGCTCTTTCAATCTTTGGAGATCATTCGGACGTTATGGCTACCCGTCAGACCGGATTTGCAATGTTAGCAGAAGGCAGCGTACAGGAAGTAATGGATTTGGCAGGTGTTGCTCATCTTTCGGCTATAAAAGGCAGAGTTCCTTTTGTGAATTTCTTTGACGGTTTCAGGACTTCTCATGAAGTTCAGAAAATTGAAGTTTTGGAAAACGAAGACTTTGCAAAACTTGTTGATTGGGATGCAATTGATGAATTTAGAAAACGTGCTTTAAATCCTGAGCGACCCGTAACCCGCGGTACCGCACAGAACCCGGATATTTTCTTCCAGGCAAGAGAAGCCTGCAATACATATTACGAGGCAATACCTGATATTGTTAACGATTACATGATGAAAATATCAGAGATCACAGGCCGTGAATATAAGCCGTTCAATTATTACGGTGATCCAAATGCAGAATATGTTATTGTCGCAATGGGTTCAGTAACTGAAACTTGTGAAGAGGTTGTCGACTACCTCAGAGCCAAAGGCGAAAAAGTTGGCGTTTTAAAAGTACATCTTTATAGGCCGTTCTCATCGAAGTATTTCTTTGATGTTATGCCAAAGTCAGTTAAAAAAATTGCGGTTCTTGACAGGACAAAAGAGCCGGGCGCACTCGGTGAGCCGCTTTATCTGGATGTTAGATCTTTATATTATAATTCACCTGAAAAACCTCTTATTGTGGGCGGACGTTATGGACTCGGTTCCAAGGATGTAAAGCCAAACCAGATTTTTGCTGTGTTTGATAACCTTAAGTCAGATTCTCCTAAAGACAGTTTTACAGTTGGTATCGTTGACGATGTTACCAATCTTTCACTGCCTTTAGGAAAGAGTATCAATACCGAGGATCCAAGTGCTATTCGCTGCAAGTTCTGGGGTCTGGGCTCTGACGGTACGGTTGGTGCAAACAAGAGCGCAATAAAAATCATCGGTGATAAAACAGATCTTTATGCTCAGGGGTATTTTGCATATGACTCCAAAAAATCAGGAGGTGTAACGGTTTCCCACCTGCGCTTTGGCAAATCCAAAATTCGTTCTACATACCTTATAGACGAAGCAGATTATATTGCATGCCATAACCAATCTTATGTCGGCAAATATGATCTTATCGAAGGACTTAAGAAGGGCGGAACTTTTGTACTCAATTGTCAGTGGAGTGAAGAAGAGCTTGAAGAAAAACTTCCGGCAGAGATCAAGAGGCAGATCGCCAATGACGAAATAAATTTCTATACTATCAATGCAACTGATATAGCAGTAGAAATCGGTTTAGGAAGCCGAATCAATATGATTATGCAGGCAGCATTCTTTAAACTGGCGAAGGTAATTCCTCTTGAAGATGCAGTTGAATATCTTAAGGATTCTATTGTTAAATCGTACGGCAAAAAAGGCCAGGCTATTCTGGACATGAACTTTAAAGCAGTTGACAGAGGAATCAAATCTTTAGTAAAGATCAATGTTCCTGAAAGTTGGAAGAAGGCACAGGATAGTGTTTTCGATACATCTGATGGAGATAAGCCGGAATTCATAACTAAGGTTATGGAGCCAATGAACGCACAGAAAGGCGACAGCCTTCCTGTAAGTACATTTAAGGGTGCGGAAGACGGTACATTCCCCGCAGGTACATCTGCTTATGAAAAGCGCGGCATTGCTGTTACTGTTCCTGAATGGCAGTCTCAGAACTGTATTCAATGTAATCAATGTTCATTGGCATGTCCGCATGCTGCTATTCGTCCCTTCCTGTTTAATGAGGAAGAAAAGAAAAACGCTCCGGAAACATTGACCACTATTCCTGCACAGGGATCACAGTTCAAAGGCTATCAGTATAAAATTCAGGTTTCTCCTCTGGATTGTACCGGCTGCGGTAATTGTGCAGATGTCTGCCCTGCAAAGGAAAAAGCGCTTATAATGAAGCCTTTTGAATCGCAGAATCAAGAGATCGAACACTGGAATTATGTTTCCAGTAACGTTACCTATAAAGATAACCTTGCTCCAAAGACTAATATTAAGAATAGTCAGTTTGCACAGCCTCTTATTGAATTCAGCGGCGCTTGTGCAGGATGCGGAGAAACACCATATATCAAGGCTATTACACAGCTATTCGGCGATCGTATGATGATAGCCAATGCTACAGGATGCTCATCTATTTGGGGCGGATCGGCGCCTGCTACTGTTTATTGTGCTAATAAAGAGGGCAAAGGTCCTGCATGGGCAAACTCACTCTTCGAAGATAACGCAGAGTATGGCCTGGGTATGTTCCTTGGTGTTAAGCAAATTCGTGAGAATATAGCTATGCAGATTACCAATCTGTTGGCATTGGATGTTCCTGAGGCACTTAAGGCCGCAGGTCAGGAATGGCTCAACAACAAAAATGACGGTGAAGGATCTAAAAAGGCGTCCAAAGCTCTTGTTGAAGCTCTTGATAACTTCACTCCGTGTTGCGACGAATGTGCAAAGATTGTTGAAAACTTAAATAAGCACCGTGATTATTTCGTTAAGAAATCTCAATGGATACTTGGAGGTGACGGCTGGGCATATGATATCGGATACGGCGGATTGGATCATGTATTGGCCTCAGGCGAAGACGTTAATGTTCTGGTATTCGATACCGAAATTTACTCCAATACGGGAGGCCAGGCTTCCAAGGCTACTCCTACCGCTGCCGTAGCTAAATTTGCAGCATCAGGAAAACGCATTAAGAAAAAAGACCTTGGTATGATTGCTGCCACTTACGGTTATGTATATGTTGCTCAGGTTGCTATGGGAGCTAACATGAATCAGTTCATGAAAGCAATCCAGGAAGCAGAAGCCCACAAGGGCCCGTCCCTGATAATTGCATACGCTCCTTGTATTAACCATGGTATTAGAGGCGGAATGGGCAGAACCCAGACCAGAGAGAAACAGGCCGTTGAGTCCGGTTACTGGCATCTGTGGCGCTATGTTCCTGAACTTAAGGAACAGGGCAAGAATCCGTTTGTTCTTGATTCCAAGGAACCTACAGGAAGCTTCCAGGACTTCATCAAGAATGAGGTAAGGTATTCATCCTTGCAGCAAACCTTCCCGGAAGTGGCTCAGGAACTCTTTGAAGCCGCTGAGAAGAACGCAAAAGAAAGACTTGAAGGATACAAGAAGCTTGCACAGGGCTAATAAAACATCTGAATAAAGGATACTAATAAAGAGGGCTGCCGGTTATCGACAGCCCTTTTTTAATGGTTCTGCTCAAATGTTGAAATAGTATAAAGTAAAATGGAATAGCTATGTGTTTCCGGCAAATAGTCATTGAGATTATCTGCCGGTCTCATTGTCTCAGTACGTTATACTGTGCGAAAACTGTTTTAACATGCAGGTTATAATATTTGATATGCAATCGTAAATAAGTGGCGAGGTTGCTGCGATTTAAAGCGAAGCAACCTCGACAATGGAACCTTTAGTCGATATCATGTGTGCCGCTCAGGAATTTCATCCGGAAATTATTCGTGGTCGCTTCGCAATCCTGCTCCGCTTCACCCATGATATCGACAGCGGTTCCTATGAAAGTTTAACGTTATGAAGCGGGTGCAAGGTCCTCAACGAGATAAGCCGATTGCTTCGGAGGAAAGACCGCCGCACAATGACCATATTAAAAAAGATGGAGCGCTAAATCGCAGAAGATCCTTCGCTGACGCTCAGGATGACATATGTCAGCTACAGCCGCTAAACTTTCATAGATTTATTACTATTGATAGTTTTCGTACAGTCTGTCGAACTCTTTTGGGTATATTTAATTTGAGAGCTGGTCCCAATGCTCATAGGCTTCTTTTAACTCGATAATAGCCGTCAGCCTGTCTTTTTCCAGAATCGCGCCTTGAAGACGGGCGAGGGCGACGTTGAAATTATTTATTTCGCTTCTTTCCGAGCTGAACTGAACTCTGAACACAATTTTTTTCCATGCCTGATTCAGCTCCTCTGTTTTTTTGTCTGCCTCGTCCCATCGTTCATTTTGGATAGCCGTAATAAGGGAATCAATTAATCCGGGAATATCATCGTTTTTCCCTAACGGCTGTTTCAAATAGTTTCCGCTGAGCATCACTGCAAGAAACAGAATTATGGTGGATATAGGTATTGCGTATACTAAAAATTTCCTCATTGTTTCACCTCCTAAAAAGGTCCCTTGTAGTCACCTATATCGGTGACCTTAGTAATGTGATCATCATGTTTATCAATATAAATGCTTCCTTCAGGATTTAGTGTAAGCAAAAAGACCTCGGATACGCTGTTTATACCGTGGGTCTTTAATTCGTTCATAAGCCACGTCTTGTCCTTATCAAGCTGTCTTAAGTTTTCTTCTATCAAGATGCCGTCATAAATCAGCTCGGTGCTTATACCTGAATTTTTGACCTGAATATTCATATCCTTAGGAGTCAGGGGTAAATGTTCTGCCTTTTTCAATATAGAAAGCCGGCCGTTTGATTCAATAATGGCGAAATCAACTTCATTGGGGTCAAATACCCCCTGATTTCTCATAAGCTCCAGAATATCGGAAACTCTGTATTTTGCCTTCTTTAAAGCTTTCTCCAATATCTTTCCGTTCATAATAACAATAACTGGCTCTCCTTCAAGAACTTTCGCAACATACCTCCATTTAAGAGTAATGATCTCCATTAAATAACCCAGAGCAGCCCATGTGATCAGTCCCACCCAGTGAGGCCACGCTCTGCTGGATAAATCTGTGGTCAGCGAAGCCGCAATGGATCCTATGGTAATTCCCAATACATAATCAAAGAATGTGAGCTGGCTGATTTGCTCTTTTCCTATTATTCTTGTAAAAATCAGAAGAGAAAAAAATCCTATTACAGATCTGATCAAAACAACAAGACCTTCATTCAAACTGTATTTCACTTCCTAAAAATTATTGATGCCAGTATTATTGTCCACCAACATCGGATCTTTATGCTATTATAGTACTAATAATAAGAGAGGCGGTTTATATGATTATTGATTTTCATACCCATTGTTTCGCAGATGAAATTGCAGTCAGCGCTATTCCGTTTTTAGAGCAGCAAGGGAATATTTCGGCGAAGACGAACGGAACTGTAACTGCTTTAAGAAAGTCGATGAAAACCTATGGCATAACTTATTCCATACTGCTGAATATTGCCACTAAACCATCACAGACAGAAAAAATAAATAATTGGGCAGTTGGGGTTCAGAAGAATAATATTATAGCCTTCGGAAGTATCCATCCCAAATATGAAAGCTGGAAAAATGAGCTTAAGAGAATAAAAGAGCTGGGTATAAAAGGAATTAAATACCATCCGGAATATCAGGATTTTTATGTGGATGATGAAGCCATGTATCCGGTATACGAGAGGGCATTTGAATTGGGGCTTATAGTTGCCTTTCATGCCGGAGGGGATATCGGATATTCTCCGCCGTTCCATTGTACTCCTGAAAGGCTGAATAGGATGATTGGGCACTTTAAAGGCGGTAATATTATAGCCGCTCATATGGGAGGCTACAAGTACTGGGACGATGTTGAAAGGTACCTTGTGGGCAAGGATATATACTTTGACACCTCATTTGCCGTCGGTGTTATGGCTAAGGAGCAGGCGATAAGAATAATCCAAAATCATGGTTACAAGAAAATATTGTTCGGAACTGATTCACCTTGGAAGGATCAGGGTGAGGCTGTTCAAAGTATCAGGGAGCTTAACCTGAATCAGGATATCGAGGGAGCGATATTTTATAAAAATGCGGTTAAATTGCTGGATATGTCTTAATACTAACTAATCTAAAAAATTTCTCTTTGAATGAACCTCAGGTAAAACATACCAGTCTATTAGGGCAGAAAGATAGAATTAAAAGGAGGACTATCATGAAAAGGAGAAAAATTTTTAGATTAGCACCTTTGATTTTACTTATGATTACTTTTATACTCACATCGTGCGGCCAACAAAGAATAATGACTATGGAACAACCATCGTCACAGCCATCATTAGCTTGGTCGAGCAGCTCCAGATCCAAAAATTATGCCGCTGATATGCAGTTTTCAGAAAGAGCCGACGGAATAACCCCTACGGTGGACGATGATTTCAACACGGAAGAGTATAATAAAATAAAAGAAAGAGGTTTTGTAGCAGCATCTAAAGAGCCATTATCCACCTTTTCCATTGACGTGGATACCGCTTCATATTCTAATGTAAGGCGATTTTTGCAAAATGGGCAGCAGGTTCCCCAGGATGCGGTTCGTATCGAGGAAATGATCAATTATTTTAGATACGATTATCCCAAGCCTGAAGGAGAAGTGCCGTTCTCGGCACATACCGAGATTTCAGACTGCCCATGGAACGAAAAAAGTAAATTGCTTTTAATAGGTCTTCAAGGGAAAGAAATTGATGTATCCGAAATGCCATCCAACAATCTTGTTTTCCTTATTGATGTTTCAGGGTCAATGTATGATTACAACAAACTTCCGCTGGTAAAAAAAGCTCTTATTATGCTGGTGGAAAACTTGCGCCCCGAGGATAGAATATCGATAGTTACTTATGCGGGAAATGATTCCGTCGTATTGGAAGGGGTATCAGGAGAGGAAAAACTTAAAATCACAGAAGAAATAGAAAACCTGGAGGCAGGAGGCTCAACAGCCGGTGCAAGAGGCATTGAAACAGCTTACATGATAGCAAAAGAAAACTTTATTAAAGAAGGGAATAACCGGGTCATCCTCACAACAGACGGTGATTTCAATGTGGGAGTCTCAAGCGAAGGAGAGCTTACCAGATTAATCGAGAAAAAACGTGGAGAGGGTATTTACCTGTCGGTTTTGGGCTTCGGGCAAGGAAATATAAAGGACAATAAAATGGAGGCTCTAGCTGATAACGGAAACGGGAATTACGCATATATAGATTCGGTTTTGGAAGCCAAGAAGGTGCTTGTGGAAGAAATGGGCGGTACTCTTTTAACTATTGCCAAGGACGTTAAGATCCAAGTTGAATTTAATCCTGAGAAGATCAAGGAATACCGGTTGGTCGGTTATGAAAACAGGATGCTTAATAATGAAGATTTCGAGGACGATACCAAGGATGCCGGTGAAATAGGAGCAGGCCACCGGGTAACAGCCCTTTATGAGATTATCCCGGTGTCTGAAGGCGATACAATTGAAACAAATGATCTTAAATATCAGACTTCTATCCTCAAGGGAAGCGAAGAGTGGCTTACGGTGCAAATCCGGTATAAGAATCCTGAGGAAGAAACTAGCAAGCTGCTCACTTATCCTGTTGATGAAAGCCATATAAAGAATCAAATGTCCGGTGATTTTGCATTTGCATCGGCTGTAGCTGAATTTGGGCTACTGTTAAGGGATTCTCAATACAAAGGAAACAGCAGCTTTGAAAATGTCTATGGTAGAATTGTGAATATTCTCGGGTTAAAAGACGACCCTTATAAAGCGGAGTTTTTGGATATGGTCAAAGATTTGATGAAGGATGGGAAATAAACCTCAATAATAAGAGAAAATAAGAGAAGCCGGAATAATCCGGCTTTTTTTACATACTGGCATGTACCGAAAAAGTGGCTTAACGTTATTTTATATAAGAAATATATGTAAAAATTGTGGAAACAAATGATTATATAGAATAGCGGTTTATGTTAGAATGAACCCTAAGAAACAAAGAAATATAAAAAAATTCCATTTCAGAGTTTCGTAATAATTTAGTCTTGAATAAGTCTGATAAATAAACACCTGGTACAAAGGAGGATAACAATGAGCCAAACATTAATTCTTGCCTGCGATATTGGAACAAGTGGGGTCAAAACAACTCTGGTTAGATCGGATGGAACAGTATTTGCTTCGAAAACAGAAGCTTATCCGACATATTCACCTCAACCCGGATGGAGCGAACAAAATCCCGAGCATTGGTGGGAAGGCTTTTGCAAAAGTGCGCATTATCTCTTTCAAATGCACCCTGAAGCTGCAGAACAAGTTGCTGCAATAGGGGTCAGCGGACATATGATTGGATGCCTTCCGGTTAATGATATGGGTGAGCCGCTTTGTCATGCTATGATACATTCAGATATGAGAGCAAGCTCCCAAAGCGATAAGATTGCAGCTCTAATAGGAAAGAGAAAGGTATATGAAATTACCGGCAATATCCTGGAATCACGTTCTCCGGTGTGCAAGATTCTTTGGTTAAAAGAAAATAGGCAGGATATTTATAATAAGGCATATCGTTTTCTGCAGTCAAAGGATTACATATCGGGCAAACTCACAGGAAATTTTGATGCGACAGATTACTCGGACGCATCCCATGGACAGTTTATAAATATTTCAACAGGAAAATATGATGATTACCTATTAGAGGTGGGAATACCATTATCAAAGCTTCCTCAGCTTCATAGAGGAATTGATAAGGCAGGTACGCTTACAAAGGAGGCAGCCGCGATGCTTGGGCTGAAAGAAGGTATTCCTGTAGCGGTAGGAGCCGGTGATGGTGCTTGTGCCAATGTTGGAGCGGGCGTTGTAATGCCGGGTGATGTTTATGCATGCATTGGCACTACCGCATGGATAGCGTATGTTAATACCAAGCCTGTATTCGATCCGGAAAACAGACTTTTTAATTATACTTCAGCCGATGGCGTAAACTGCTGTGTTGTTGGCACGGTTCAATCAGCGGGAAAGACGATCCAATGTATTACAGATGTGTTTGAAGAAAAAGATTTGAAGAAGTTCGACCAAATGGTGGAAAGCGTAGAACCTGGCTGCAACGGGCTTGTATTCCTTCCTTATCTGGAAGGCGAGCGTTCTCCCGTCTTCGACTCAAATGCAAAGGGAGTATTTTTCGGAATAAACCCGCTGCATAGAAAAGAGCATTTTATGCGGGCAGCCATGGAAGGTGTATCAATGGCATTAAGACAGGTGGCGGATGTTTTCAGGGAAACCATGAACCTTCAGGAATTAAGAGTAATTGGCAGCGGTGCGAAATCAATGACATGGAAAAAGATGCTGGCACAAATCGGACTTTTTGATGTGCTGGATATCAATGTTTCAGGAGAGGACGGTACTTCGCTCGGTTCTGCTATTATCGGTGGGGTTGCCGC
>JBMNTI010000037.1:0-20001 GCA_050945655.1 Acetivibrionales bacterium
TTTGCCGGTTATTTTCTCTAACGCTCTTGTATAATAATCCAGCTGCAGCTTATATCTGTCCCTGATTACGTATTCCTTACCCTTAGGGGCATAATCGGTTTTATAGTCTATTATGACAACCCCGTCTTCTTCCTCAAAGAAACAATCTATTACGCCTTGGAGCAAAACAGTTTCATCCTTCAAATATTGGTCTTCACTGCCGTACAATTCCTGCGCAGGAATAGCGATATTGAAGGGTGTTTCACGGTTTATCCTATCCGACCTCAGCATTCTCCTGGCTAATTCAGTGTTGAAAAATCTTTCAATAATTCCGATATCAATGCTCTTAGCTTGTTTCAGCGTTAGCAGATCTCCGGCTACCATCTTTTCAACCTGATTATTTATGTTATCTAAAAAATTTGCTCCGGCGCTCTTTTTTATTTCGTCCAGATTCAGGTGCTGCATTATAAAATGTACTATCGATCCTCTTTCGGCTGCGCTCAGGCCTTTTCCCTCTTCCAGGAACATGGGCTTTTTAACAAGAGGTGCCAAAAAAGCAGAGGCAGATGCGCTTTCCTCGGCGGATTGACTGCCCAATCTCCGTTTTAGTTCGGTGACAGATACTTTGGCAGGAATATAAGCAGCCTTTTCATTTGCATACTTCCAGTTAAGCCTTCTGTCGATTTCACGGGCAATAGTATGGGCATCGTTTTGTCCTTCGTTATATTCTTTTTCCGTGCTGCTTTCAAACGAATTGAAAAATAAATCTTTTTCTTCAGAATCCGTATTAATAAGTACGTCTCTTTTTTCCCAGATCTTTATATCCCAAACAGAAGAATCATCTATCAACAGACCTTTAAATTCTTTTTCTTCAAGTATCATTTCACGGAATCCTCCACAAGATCTGTGCCGCAAAACGGCAGGTACTATCCAGTCAAGATAGTTCTTCCCTTTCAGTATTTCATAGTCGGGAAGTTTATTATCCCTGGCGCTTGAGGTAAGAATCCAACGGTTCAAGGCTTTTTCAAGATTACTTGCAGAGCCTGTAATAATAAGTTTTTCACGTGCTCTTGTAATGGCGACATACAAAATCCGCATTTCCTCGGATATAGTTTCGGCCTTAATTTTTGCTTTTATGGCTTCTTTAGCTGCCGTTGGCCATGAAAGCCTTCTGGTATAATCAACCGCGTCAGGGCCGAAGCCCAGATCCTGGTGAAGAAGAATACTTTTGTTCATATCCTGAAAATTAAACTTTTTGCCACAGCCTGAAAGAAAAATAACCGGAAATTCCAGACCTTTACTCTTATGAATGCTCATTATCCTGACCACATTATCGTTTTCGCTCAAAATCTTGGCGCTTCCCATGTCTCCTCTGCTGCTTTTCAGCTTGTCAATAAAGTTGATAAAGTTAAACAGCCCTTTATAGCTGGTTTCTTCAAATTGCTTAGCTCTTTCGAACAGGATAAGAAGATTGGCCTGCCTTTGCGCCCCGCCCGGCATGGCAGCCACCATATTATAATAGCCGGTATCATTATATAGTTTCCATATCAGCCTATCGGTGGGCAAATACAAAGCTTCTTCCCGCCACTTTCCGAGGTTTTTGAGAAATGCTTTTGCTTTAACGGCAGCTTCTCCGTCCTCTTTTTCAGCCAGCTTTCTTAAGCCTTCAAACAGCGGATCCCTTCGCTCGGTTATCCTGATATCGGTCAATTCATCGGTGGTAAATGAGAATATCGGAGATCTAAGAACCGATAAAAGAGGAATATCCTGATAAGGGTTATCAATTATCTGTAGCAAAGATAAAACAACCTGAACCTCGGTAGTCTTGAAAAAACCGCTCCCGGTATCGGCAAACACCGGTATTCCCGCCGTTGTCAATTCGTCGGAAAACACATCGGACCAGTTCTTTGTTGATCTAAGTAATATTACAATATCCCGGTATTCAAGCTTTCTATATGTCTTTTTGCCTTTATCAAATACCGAAAAGCTTCTGCCCTCTTCATCGGATTTCATAAGCATTTGTATTCTTCTTGCCACCATTCTGGCTTCGCATTGTATACTGTCAAGCATTTCCTCTTCTTGCACGCCGACTTCTTCATTATTTATTTCATCAATTATTTCGTCTGTTTCATCGTTTGGAACATCTGTACGAATAAGGTGAAGCTCGGTGCTTCCCCCAAGAACAGTATTCTCGCATTCATTTTCCGGATAATACGCTCCGGGATTCAGAGCCTCATTTTCGGTGTAATCCAGCTCTCCGGCATTTACCGACATAATCTGGCTGAAAATAAAATTGACGGCATCCACAACATTTTTACGGCTTCTGAAGTTTTTATATAAGAGAATCTTTCTAAAAAGGCTTTCTTTTCCCTTTGAATAAGTATTGTATTTTTCCATAAAAAGCTCAGGCCGGGCCTGCCTGAACCTGTAAATGCTCTGTTTTACATCCCCCACCATAAACACATTAGGCTTATTGATATCAGCCTTTGATATCATATTGATTATGATCTCCTGAACCATATTGCTGTCCTGATATTCATCCACCATTATTTCTTCAAAGCGTTCTCGGTATTTAATTGCTGTTTCCGAGGGTTTGATTTTTCCGGCTGGATCTTTCACCGATAGAAGCTCAAGGCAATAATGCTCCAGATCGTTAAAATCCAAAACCGATCTGCGGCTCTTTTTCCCGGCATATTTTTCAGAAAATTTAACGGTCAAATGGCAGAGGCACTTCATATTCGCATAGAGCGCTCTTAAATCACCCGAAAGCTCATCTGAAGCCGCATTTATCGTTTCCTCACTAAGCTTCTTTACACGCTTCTTTACATCGTCACGAATACTCTTAACAATTTCCTGTTTGTATTTATCTGCATCTCTATCTGCCTTCGGAAGAGTAGAAAAAACAATACTGTCTATTGCTGAATAAAGATCATCCCAAATATTTTGAGAATGGGCTTTCCCACCCCTATCCAAAAGCATTATAAGTTTTTCTATATTTGCTAAATCCTCCTGATAAACAGGAAGATATTTTTCAATGCCGAATCCTGTTTTGATTATTTCAATAGCCCGGGCTAGCATATCTCTCATGCCCTCTAATTCTATCCTGGTTGCAGACAGAAGTGCCTTTCCCCATATAGTGCCTGCAAAATCAGTTCCTTCCGGGATTTTTAACGCTTCGGTCATTTCCTCCAGCCATACTTCCGGCCAGGGGTTACTCTGAATAAATGTGTACAGATTCAGCACAATATCCATAAGTTCCCGGTCATCCCGGTTTCCGCAGTAGCTTTCCAGGAGATGATAAAAATCCCGGTTTTCTTCTATTTCATATTGTTCTTCAAAAACTTCGTCCAGTGCTTCAAGCTTCATTAATGTGCTTTCAGTTTCATCGGCAATTCTGAAATAAGGGTCAATATTTATATTTTGAAAGTTGCTGCGGATAACCTCGGTACAAAAGGAATGTATGGTAGTAATGCTTGCCTTTCCCAGCAATGCCATCTGCCTTTGTATCTGCTCTGAACCCTTATTACTTTCCAAATAGCTTGATATGGCGTCTGCAATTCTTTCCCGCATCTCAGCCGCAGCGGCATTTGTGAAAGTAACGATTAAAAGTTTATCTATATCTACCGGATTGTTCTCATCGGTTATTTTCCTTATAATACGCTCGACCAAAACGGCAGTTTTTCCCGCGCCGGCAGCTGCCGCAACCAGAAGATTACAATCCCTTGCAGTGATGGCATCCCATTGTTCGGTCGTCCATCTGGTTTCACTCATAATATCTTCTCCTCAACGTTTTTCCAGACCTGGTCATTATCCATGTTATAAAGCAGCCTGAATGAGTTTTCCTTTCTTGTGGTGTCAAATTGGCAAACAGACAGAAAACTGCAATAGGTGCAGGAACTGATATTCTTCTTCTTATAGGGCTTAATATCGGTATTTCCTTTCATAATCTCAGTACATATATCCTTCAAGAGTCTTCTTATATATTTTCTTATCGCTTTGAATTGTTCAAAAGTGGCTCCCGAGGTGTTTTTTCCAAGCACATCACCTTTATTTACGGTAGCGGGAATGAGCATGGAAGAGCCGCCTATTGTGTTATCCATTTCCTTGATAAGCTTGACATCGGCTAAAATTAAGCCCTTCATCTTTAATTTTTTCATTATGGCCTTCTTTAGTTCATCCTCGCTAAGGTCTTTTTTGTTCTTTATAATGGGATCATCAACATTAAAATATAGAACCCCGCCCGGGAAAACAGGGCTGCCGCACTCTTTCTCCTCACTTTCCCAAATTGCGTCCATATACGCGATAAGCTGGATCTGAAGCCCGTAAAAAACATCCGCCAGCTTAAACTCCCTGGATCCGGATTTATAATCGATAATATTAAAATATTTTCCCTCCTGGGTTTCAAAGGCGTCAATCCTGTCGATTCTTCCGGTCAATTGAATTTTTTCGCCTGAATCCAGCTCAATTACGATGGACGGATATTTTTCCCTTTCTCCAAATCCCACCTCGTATTCAATAGGATTGAAACTGCTCCTCTTAATATGCTCGGCAATAAGCTGAACCGCTCTTGTTACGATTCTCTTAAGCCTTTTGGTTAAAGCCGTATATCTTTTTGATGCCGCGATCCCCTTTCCTTTCATATTCTCCAGCATCCCGTCTACAATTTCGGAAACCCTTGCTTTGCACCACCGGTCATCAAAACTCCTCCAGCTTAAATCCTCCTGGGATACCATTTTGGAAAAGCTCTCGATAACCGCGTGAATAAATGTTCCTATATCAGGAGGACTAAGGCGGTATATTTTACGCTCCCTGGCCATTAACCCGTATTGGACGAAAAACGCAAAGGGACACGAAGTATATTTCTCAAGTTGTGAAACGCTTGAATAAACAGGATTGCCATATAAAAGCCCGACTTTTTCCCTGCTTATTTTTTCTGCCAGATTTTTTTGTTTAAAAGCTTCTTTTATTGCTCCGATACTTCTTTTCCAGTTTTCATCTGCTGAAAACCACAGGTAAACTTCCTTCCAGGCCGGACTTATGCCTTTCCCGTCGGCTTTTTGCCTTAGTGCGGTGATCAGCTTCTTGAATGCCGGCTTCTGCCTGGAAATCCACTCAATATCAAATTCTTTTGAGGATGAAGCGAGCAAATTGCTGTTATGTGTGATTTTAGGAAAAAGCTTTTTTAAGCGGGAAACAATTATTGAAGGTCTCATTGTTCTTCCCTCGCTGTCCCCGATTGGATAACTTATTCTTAAATATTCGCCGGCGATGGTAAGGGTTCGATAAACAATGTGCTGTTCATCAAAGGCTTGTGCCCTTGTATCACCTGCCAGCTCAATACCTATATGATGTAATACCGAACGATCCTGATCCGACAAAATTCCTTCTATAACCGCTGAAGAAGGGAAAACCCCGTCATTGACACCTAATAGAAACATAGCCTTTATTTCATGACTTCTGGAGCGTTCCACACTGCCTATAAGCACCTGATCAAGCGCAGCAGGAATAGTTCCGATTTTATATTCGGCCAATGCGACTTTCAGAATTTCACTGAAACGTTCAAGACCTGACGGCTCATCCCCTATAACCTCAACTATCTGGTCTAAAACCTCCATAACTATATTCCACACCTGGGAATACTCATTGGCAAGATCCAGCTCACCTTGTTCCTTTATTTTTTCGATGCTTTTCTCTATGGTTTCGGGAATATCTAGACCGCACAAAAAATCATAAATCCCCGTGCTAAATTCCATTGCTGTTCTTTTTCCCTTTGTCTTATTCCGGAACTCAAGCAGAGGTCCGACTATTTTATTTCGTATAGCATTTATTTCATCCAGTTCTTTCTGATGCTCCTCATGCTGCTTGTTTCCGGGGATAAGCTCCTCACTCATATCCCATTCTTCTTCCCTTGTCCAGTAACCTCCGCGGATCCCGCATGCCAGAACATAGTTTTCCAGCTTATCTATGCTGCTTTGGTCAATACCTGTCAATCCTGTTTTCAGATAACGAAAGACAGACTCATAAGACCAATTCTCAATAAAAATATCCAGCATGGACAAAAGAAGACGGATTACAGGATGATTACTAATATCGGCCTTTCTGTCAATAAAATACGGGATATCATATTCGGAAAATATAATCTCAACCAGCTTTTCATAGGCCGGTAGATTTCCTGTAATAACTGCAATATCACGGTAACGCATACCGTGATCCCTGCATAGCCGGATAATATCGGAGGCCGTTGCCTCTATTTCGGAAAAAATATTCATGGCTTCATAAATGGATATATCTTTGGTCTTTTTATCAAAGGTCTTATAGGGATATGCATAGAGGTTCTTTTCCAGGTGGGCAAGCTCGATACTGTTCCGGAACCGGATCGACGGTTCTCCAAGAAATACCGGTTCTTCAATGGTTGCCCCGTTTTCATCTGCTATTCTTTTCAGCTTCATATACACATGTTTGACAGGTGAAAACACATCGGCATCCTCTGGCTCGGCGCTTATGTCAAGAGTATCGGTACACAAGCTTACGGTAACTCTGTCAGCTTTTTTTAATAATTCTCCGATCATTTTATATTCCTGCGGGGTGAAGCTAATAAATCCGTCAATCCAAATTTCGGCTCCATCATATAAAGATGAACCAAAAATCTTTTTTGCCGCAAGGGTTAGATCGTCATCCGTATCCCTGTATTTTCGGGAAATAAGGTTTTCAAACTCACTGTAGATAAGGTTGATCTCCGCCAGCTTGTCTCTGAGCGGATCGTCCTCGGCCAGCGCTTCACAGGCTGTTTTAATATGCTCCGGGGTTATACTGTATCTTTTGAACTCGGTAATAAGGGTAGAAATTGTATTAACAAAGCCTTCCCGTTCACAGGTTCCGGAAAAAACTTTGAATTTGTCTTTCATTTTATTAAGAATCTGAAATATAATCATGGATTTCCCGGCAGGATGAATATGGGGATATGTGATACCTCCTGTTTCGTTGAAAATCCTGTACGCCATTCTTTGAAAACTCAAGACCTCTGTCCTCAGGATACCTCCGGCCGTTGTTGCGGAAACAAGGTCTTTCTCGGCTTGAAAAGAGAATTGCTCAGGCACCAGAAAAACCAGAGTTTTATCTGATTTTCCCTCTATCCGCGATTTAATCTCGTTTAATATGAAATGTGTCTTGCCGCTTCCTGCACGACCGTATACTATCCTCAGGCTCATAGTCTTTCTCCGGTTTTTTCTTATGTCAGTCAATATACTAAAATTATATCATAAGATTGGTTTAGTATCCTGTTTGTCATCCCGGACAAAAACTAGCAGCAGCGCTAAACTTCAATAGGAACCGCTGTCGATATCATGTGTGAAGCGGTATAGACCAAAACTTCAGAAAACAAAATCGCTTTGTTCCCTAATCCGCATTTTGTCGAAATACGTATTTTCCAGTGGTATCCAAAGGTTAATAAACTTTTTATACAGCTCTGGCCCTGATCTTTCCAGAATTCTTCTTAACTGCTTTTGTTTATCTATACTTAAGAAAATCTTTAAGTCGTAAATATCAATAAGCTTGGGGTGCATGCTGTAAACACCTTCTATGACATTTAGCCTGTTCGGTTTCACAGAAACGGTTTTATCAAAGCTTTGGGTCCGGCAGTTATACACCCGGTATTCAAAAACGCCGCCCTCCATGAGCTGGTTGGCAACCTCATTCCTGAACCTGACATAATCCACATTTCCGCCTGTTTCATTGAGCCTTTCGTCGGTTTTCAACCCGGGCGGAAGAAAAAAATCATCCATATGAAAAACATTGCAGTTGTAATAATTTCTTATTTGTTCTGCCAGTGTGCTTTTTCCTGCCCCGCTGTTACCGTCAATGGCTATTATTACAGGTTCTTTCTCTCTTAGCAGCTGCTCTGTTCTTTCCAATATACCGTCAATCTGCCATTTACTTAACATTAATATAACCCTGCTCTCTGTTTGATTATTATGCAAGTTTAGCGGCTGTTATTAAGCATAGGTAGAACCGCTGTTGATGTCATACGTGAAGCTTAATTTATTTTTACTGCCTTGATCAGCCTGACGATATCCTCGAAAGTGGCCTTATAATCCTTTTTACTTCTTAATTTTGCTTCTGAAAAGGGTATAGCCAGTCTGTTAATACTAAAAATTGCCGAAATACCCATATTATAAGCCTCATATCCGTCATCGGAAACATCCCCGACTACGGCTATAACCGGCACATTTTTTACCCTTGCCCTTTGGGCGATACCAATGACTACCTTGCCCCTCAAACTTTGGCTGTCTAATTTGCCTTCTCCGGTGAATACGAAGTCGGCTCCGGTCAGCAGTTCGTCGAAATTTACCGTATCCAGTACCGCCTGTATTCCCGGCTTAAGTTCAGCTCCCAAAAAGGCTACCGTGCCTGCCCCAAAAGCTCCTGCCGCTCCGGCTCCCGGATAATTTGTCATTGAAATTCCCAGCACTTCTTGTATCTTGTTATCCAGATAAACAAGTTGTTTATCCAATTCCAATACCATTTTTTCATCGGCGCCTTTTTGAGGTCCGAATATATATGCAGCTCCTTTAGGACCATGCATCGGATTGTCAATATCACACATGGCAGTGAGCTTACAGCCCTCCAGCAAGCTCATAGCCCCACTTATATCAAAGGTCGCTATCCTGCTGAGGGTGCTTCCCGTGGGGACAAATTCCTTTCCGTCTTCATCTTTGAAAATCACTCCCATAGCTGCCGCGCATCCGCACCCGCCGTCATTGGTGCCGCTTCCCCCAAGTCCCAATAAAATTTCTTTTGCGCCATTTTTAATAGCATGGCGAATTTGTTCGCCTACACCGTATGTGGTAGTAATAGCCGGATTTTCCCTGCCTTCGGCCATAGGAAGCCCTGCGGCTGAGGCCATTTCGATCACAGCCATATCTCCTATTCTGGCATAATATGTTTTTACAGGCTCCATAAAAAGATTGTTAACAGTTATCTCCACCTTTTCCCCGCCGGTGGCATGAAGAAAACTATCCACGGTGCCTTCGCCCCCGTCGGCGACAGGTATTGTTTTTACCTCGCAATCCGGAAAAAACTTTACAATTGTCTCTTGAGCGATTTCACAGATTTCGATAGCACTCATTGAACCTTTGAATGAATCGGGTGCAATAATACATTTTTTCATCTTAAATCTCCTATATTTTGCGTTTTAATATGTACCCTATAAGCTGCCAGCATATCAATAATAACATTAAGATTGGATGCTCCGAACTGAAAACAGCGGCTTTGCACTTGCAACTAATCGGTATTGGCAATTGATATTATTATACCATGTCAATATTTTGTTTTGAAGTACAATAAGCATCGGCGCCGGGCTGTGAGGAAACTGTCATTAGCATTAGTTTACGCAAACTTAGCATCTAAAAGTCTCCAACGACTTACATAATGTTTGCATCGAAAACCAGTTTCACAGATTATCATCCTTAAGCGCATCTATGGGGTTATCCTTTTTAATCTTCCGCATAGAATAGATCATGGTGGCAAACACCACTGCAAATACACTGCCTACCGCTACCGCCACACTATACCACGGGATGAAAAAATCCGTTTCAAGTCCGTTTAGCACACTTCTGTAAATAAGCCAGGTAACACCTATTGAAACCGGGATACCGTAGGCTAATCCTTTAATCCCGTAGAGCAGACATTCGAAATTCATCATTCTTTTAAACATTTTCTGCGTCATCCCCATGGATTTCAGCATGGCAAACTCGGTGCGTCGAAGGCCAATATTGGTTGAGATAGTATTGAAAACATTAGCTGCCGCTATGAGGGATATCAATACTATAAATCCGAATGAAAATATATTCATCACAGTAATCAAAGCCTTATCTGATTCGTTTATCTCTGCGTAGTCTATGAGTTCTATAGTTGAAAGGCCTGCCTCGTCAAGGGCTTTATACATTTTCTCAAAAACAGCTTTATGGTTATTAGTTGTAAAATGCATATATATGGTCATTTCGGTATGGTTTTCTCCCAATACGGATTCCATGGAACTGTAAGGATAAATCAATTTTATTTGCCCTATGCTGTTGGGATGTCCTCCCATAGGCAGAACCGGTGAAAATGCTCCCACATCTATATTTATCTCACGTTCGGCTTCTTTTTGCGGTATTTTTATTATATCGCCCTTATCATTTTCTAACTCGTAATAAAACTCATTATTTTCGTCTTCCTTGAGTTCCGACATATAGTAACCCTCTATCCGATCGACATATATTGCTTTTATTGTTTTATTGCTCCGATCTATCTGGTTGAAGGTATAATACCTTCCCTCACTGGAATCATAGGTTTTCGAATAATCCATAATTATGCTTAAGGGCTTTTTGGAATGCAAAAAAATATTCTTATCAAGGGAGACTTCTTCTAAATAATCTTCGTATGCCTCATCATTGATAAAAAAGTAGTTCATGCTGATATAATCATATTCGGTTTTCTCTAAATCGATCTCAAAAGCTTTTAAAAGATAGTCTTTATACTCCTGACTAAGATCAGCCACGGCAATTTTGCTGTAATACGGATAATGAATAGCGGCATAGCTGCCGGCGGTCACACCTTGTATATTTTTAAGCTTATTATATACATCCTCCATCGATACGTCATCATTTATGTCAGGATTATGAGTATATACTATATCATAATTGGCCTCTTCTACCACAGTACCCACGCTCTTTGTCAGGTAAGCTGAAAAGCTGGAGGCCGAGATAAACAGAACAACACTTAAGAACAGGGATATTACGGTTGCCCTATATCTCTTTTTGCTTCTTTTAAAATTCTTACCTGCAATCTTCCCTTCCACTCCGAACAGCTTGTAAAACAGCCTGGATGTCTTAAGCTTATTAGCATTTATTTTTATATCCCTGGACATTCTAATTGCATCGATAGCCGATATATTAAAGGCTCTCCGCGCAGGAATATACGCAGATATCAGAACGGTAGCAAGTCCGATTATTGCTGCGGCAGCAATAGCCTTAACAGACACATGTAAGGTAAGAGTAGTATTTATACCCTTTTCCAATAACGAAGCAAATAGTTTTTCAGTAAATTTAAAAGTTACGCCTATGCCCAGGATACCTGCCAGGATACCCAGAGGGATACCTATCGTGCTTAAGAAAAAAGCTTCAAAGAGCACACTTTTCTTCATTTGGCGTCTGGTGGCGCCAATGGATGACAATAGGCCAAACTGTTTTGTTCTCTCGCTTACAGATATGGAGAAGGCATTGTATATGAGTGATATGGAACCGAACATGATTATGCCTATTAATACTGCCTCAAGACTGTATAAGACCGAATTATAACTTCTGTCATTTGATTTGCCTAAATAACGCAGTAAACTGTTATTTATTCTGTAACCGGTTTCCGGGAAAGTTTTCTTCATGAAATCATATATATCCGTTGTCTTATGAACCTTCAGATAGACATCATAGCTATATTGGTCTGTTTTTTCAGCCATTGTCAAAGCTGTAAATCCCGGAGCCGAATAATCTTCAAAATCCGGTCTTTCATAGAAGCCTACCACCGTATAAGTTCGTACGTCTTTAATAACCAGCTCCTCGGTGATACCGCTGTCTTCGTGCATATACGGATTATATTGATTTAACTTATTATCTTCCGATATTCTTTCTCCTATTTCAAGTGAAATTATATCACTAAGGGAAAATTCCACGCCACCATTGTATTTTAAATGTGCGGGCAGAATTATTTCGGAATTATTTTCGGGCAACCTTCCTTCAAATACATCCACAGGCATTTTATTTGCAAAAGCAGCATCCATTCCGCCAATAAAAATATAAGGCTTATACTCATTTTCCGAGTCTTTTAAAAAAGCATAGCCAAGATTCTGAAGACCGGTTATTTGGCTTACATCAGAATTATTTTCAAGTTCGTCCAGCTTTTGCGCCGGAATATTATAGGCAGCACCGTACCAATCTCCTGATCGCTCAATTTCCATCTTTATAAAAAAGTTCTGGAGGCTTGATACGCCTGATGTCACGGCTGTAAACATTGAAGTCGAAAGGATAATGCCTATAATAGTGACAAGAGTTCGAATTTTGTTCTTCCCCAGAATTTTTAAGGTAACCTTATTTATAATGTTCATTTTCTGATCACCTCGTCACGGGTGATTTTCCCATCTTCCAGGGCTATGATCCTGTTTGCCTGAAGAGCTATGTTTTCATCATGAGTAATTATTATCAGGGTCTGTCCGAATTTTTTATTGGATAGTTTCAGTAACTCAACAATTTCCTGCGAATTTTTTGAGTCCAGATTTCCGGTAGGCTCATCTGCCAGAACCACGGCCGGAGCATTCATCAAAGCCCTGCCTATTGAAACCCGCTGCTGCTGGCCTCCTGAAAGCTGATTTGGCAGATGATTTTCTCTTCCCTTTAAATCCAGAACCGTAAGTAGTTCGTCCAGCCTTTCTTCATTTACCTTTCTTCCGTCTAAAAGCACCGGAAGTGTAATATTTTCCGTTACATTCAAGACAGGAATCAGATTGTAAAACTGATAAATAAGCCCTACCTGTCTGCGTCTGAAAATAGCAAGCTGTTCGTCGTTCTGAGCATAAACATCCTGCCCGTCCATATATACCTTTCCGTTTGTAGGCTTATCAACACCTCCGATTATATGCAATAGAGTAGATTTGCCTGAACCGGAAGGCCCGATTATAGCTAAAAACTCACCCTTTTGGACAAAAAAGGATACATCGTTAATTGCCTTTACCAAATTTTCACCTTTGCCATAAATTTTAGACAGGCTTTCAATCCTAAGTATTTCCATAAAAAAATATCCTCCGAATTCTATGGACTATATAAGCTATCATACAGCTTGCGGGTGACACAAGGGTGACATAAATATAACAAAAGCGTCACCTGAAAAAGCTCAGACTGTGCAAAAACTGTTTTGACATGCAGGTCATAATAATTGATTATGCAATCGTAAATAAGCGGCGTGGTTGCTATGATTTAAAGCGAAGCATGGATTGCATAGCGAGCGCGACTGGAAACAGGATGTTGGAGATGGAGCGCTAAATCGCAGAAGATCCTTCGCTGACGCTCAGGATAACGAATGTCAGCTATAGCCGCTAAACTTGCATAGTTTTAATACTATTGATAGTTTTTGCACAGTCTAAATTATACTATTCCCTTATAGAACCGGATTGTGAATCTGGCTCCGCCATCCCTGGCATTTTCGGCCTTAATTGCGCCGTTCTGACTTATTATGATCATACGTGCCAATGCAAGCCCTATCCCCATACTTTGACCAGTTGAATTCTTCCCTTTATAGAATCTTTCAAACAGGTGAGGCAAATCATCCTCATCTATGCCCGGTCCGTTATCTGTTATGGTAAGCTGGGTATAAAGGACATTCTCATGTGCTGCGATGATAATTTTGCCGCCTCTTTGAGTGTGCTCCATACAGTTTTTTAATATATTTTCTATTGCTTCAACAGTCCAGGATAAGTCTCCCGTAAAAGATTCTGTTCCTGACATCCGTTTATGGATTTCCTGCTCTCTAAGCTCCAGGGAAATCGCAACAGGCATAACGGCAAGGTCAATCAGATCCGATATAATTATTCGTTCCTTTTTAAATTTTACGGTACCGGTATCCAGCCTGGAAATTTTTAAAAGAGTCATGATCAACCAGTCTATACGCCCAAGAAGCGTTTCCAGCTCATTGAAAAGCTCTTTTCTTCTTTTCTCTGATAAATCGGGGTTTGATAAGAGGGTTAAAATAATATTTATTGATGTCAGAGGTGTTTTTATCTGGTGTGAGATATCGGCTATGGAGTCGGCCAGATATATTTTATCCTGTTTCAATGCCCAGGCTTGTTCTCTTAGCTGAACTGTGAGTTTCAAAATCTCACTTTGCAGGATCGATAATTCTCCTTCGGAGTATTCTTCCAAATCGATCGATTCCTTCCCGTGAAGAATCTTATCAATTTCGCGCCCTAATCCGGCAATTTTTTTATATCTGTTAAAAGTAATCAGGTAGTGCAAGGAGACGAACAACAAAGATATAATAAAAACTGTCATTCCATAATTAATTCCAAAAAAATATCCTGTTAAAGTAAGGGAAAAGATAAGCAGAGCGTATAGCATCAGACTTTTTTTGATTTCAGGATTTCTAAAAAAGCCCATTTAATCACCGACCTTATATCCCAAGCCTCGGACAGTCTTAATAAAATCAGGATTTTGCGGATCGTCCTCAATTTTATCCCTAAGCCTTTTTATATATACAGTAAGCGTATTATCGTTCACAAATTCTCCGGCAATGTCGTATATTTCTTCAAGAAGTTTGTTTCTAGACATAACGATACCTTTATTATTTAAAAACACCAGAAGCAGCCTATATTCCAGTGCCGACAGAAATATTTCTTCGCCGTTCTTTGTCACTATTCCCTTTGCGGTATCAACCTTTATGCCGTCCTGTTCAATAAGGGTTCCGGATTTACTGCTACGCCTCAAAACACTTTTGATGCGGGACAAAAGCTCCCTTGGGCGGAAAGGCTTGCATACATAATCGTCGGCTCCCATATCCAGTCCTGTAATTATGCTGTATTCATCCTGAGAAGCAGTAAGAAATATTACCGGCGTCTGGGCTATCGCCCTTGCGGCGGCGCATACGGCATAGCCGTTGCCATCCCTTAAAGCTATATCCACCAGGAGTAAATCATATTTATTCTTCTCTATTTTGCTGACAGCCTGAGCCTGCCCTGATGCCGAATCGACTTCAAAACCCTCGTGGTTCAAATACTCAGTTAGATTGCCCACAATACTTTTGTCATCTTCAACCAGCAAAATTCTTGCCATATAAGTTTCCTCCCGGATGATAAAGGATTTATTATACACATTATAATATACCAAAGTATTAATTGCTTGTGGTATTATAGATTTATTATAAGCAATAATCTATGTGAAAGTTCTGTAGAGCAAAGACGGGGTGGACTCATGAAAGCGGATATCATTCATAAGATTTTAGTGATAGACGGACAGGGCGGAAAATTCGGAAAGCAGCTTATCGAATCTATTAAATCCCGATATAAAAACGTAGAAATAACAGCCGTCGGCACAAACAGTATTGCCACCTCCACAATGCTTAAGGGAGGTGCGGATTATGCCGCTACCGGGGAAAATCCAATAATTGTCGCCTGCAGAAAGGCTGATATTATTATTGGCCCCATAGGGATAGTGATTGCCGATTCAATGATGGGAGAAATAACCCCCAAAATGGCAACGGCAATAGGCCAGAGCAGCGCAATGCGAATACTCATCCCTTCCAACAAGTGTGATAATATTATCGCAGGTGTTCCTGATCTTTCCATATCTGCCCTGATTAGTGACACAATAAATAAACTTTCCGAGTTTATCCAGTAATGGTATTAACGTTCCTGAAGATTATATCAACATGTCATGGTCGACAAAGGAGGAAGAACATACGGAAAAGAGCAGAAATAAAAAAATATCCTTGTTAGGAGAATTTACAGATAAAGAAACTGAAAATGAATACCTCGCCGACAGTCTAAGCTCATCAACCAAAAGAGTATCATATATTGCTCTTATTTATGGTTTGATATCCATGCTCTTTCTTGTGAATGATTATTCGGCTGTAGGAAATACCTCTTCTTTTTTGATTATTGCATATATTAGAGTGGTCTTGACATTTATATCGGTGATAGTCTTTTTAGTTGGGAAAAAAATTAATAAGAACACAGTTCTTATTTATCTGACAACTCTATACCAGGCCATTATTGCTCTTTCGTATTTACTTATACTAAACCAGTATGATTCTCTCAGCTATTTAAGTATTTTGGGGTTAATGGTTATTTCTTTAGCGATTTTTTTTCTTCCTAATCGAATAATATTTTCGCTGATTATCTCCGGTACCCTGAGTACATTATTCTTTCTCTACCCCATGCAAAAAATAGAAGATATTAAAAAAACGGATGTTCATAAGATTTTGGCATATCATATCATCCTGCTCATCTACTGTATGATTAAATCTTATTTTACCGAATCATATGAAAGGAAACAATTTGCAGCAGGCAGAGAACTTCTGGCCTTATCGGTTCTGGATCCTTTAACAGGCATCTACAATAGAGCAAAGTTTAATGATGATTTGGAAAAATGGGTAAACTACTCAAAAAGATATGGTAATCCTCTATCTATTATTCTCTTTGACATAGATAACTTTAAAAGCATAAATGACAGATTCGGGCATCTGGTCGGTGATAACATAACAAAAAATGTTGTTAACCTAACAAAAAACTCGATTAGAAATACAGATATTTTTGCCAGATGGGGCGGAGATGAATTTGTGATTATACTTCCAAACACGAACCTTCAGGAAGCACAAGAAATGGCAGAACGGATGAGAATATGTATCCGTAATAATTTGAATGGACCTGTAAAAAGCATCTCTTGCAGCTTTGGCGTTGCAGCTCTGAAGAATGATAATGATGAAACCGCAAATTCTTTATTTCTTAAGGCGGATGATTTTCTTTTTCAGGCTAAAGCCGGCGGGAAGGATAGAGTTGTAAGCAATAAGTCCGATTAAGCCAAAGCCGGAGCTTCTATCCGAACAATAATTGATTTAGCCTGTGCAATATGCTATATTTTAATAAGTAGCCGGCATGAAGCCGGCAAATAAACCTCTACCAAATAAAAATACACATTAAATTATAAGCAAAATTTTTACCATGAAGGTATTAGTCATCAGAAGATGGCTTATGCCTTTTATTTATATTAAGGAGAGATTTTATGCATTCAACCACAAAAAAAATCACCTTTTCAGGTATGTTTCTTGCTTTAGCTTTACTGCTCCCCTTTCTTACAGGACAAATACGTGAGATTGGCAATGCTCTTGGCCCTATGCATATACCGGTGCTACTATGCGGATTTGTCTGCGGCGGACCATATGGGCTTATTATAGGATTTATTTCCCCTTTGCTCCGTTTTATGATCTTCAAAATGCCACCCATTTTTCCCATAGGAACGGCAATGGCCTTTGAACTTGCAGCATACGGTCTTGCGGCCGGTCTGCTTTATAAAAAACTGCCCAGGGAAATGCCCTATATTTACATCTCGTTAATCCTATCAATGCTTATTGGAAGGATTGTATGGGGTATTGCCATGTTCGTGATTTCACTTGTTGCCGTAAAAGTCCAATTCGGTTTTGCCGCATTTTTATCCGGTGCTTTCATATACGCCGCCCCCGGTATTATTCTGCATATAGTACTTATCCCGGTTATTGTAATAGCTTTAAAAAAGGCTAAGCTGATGTTTAATGAATGAACTCGCTTTAAAACACCGCAGCTATGCCGCCGATGATAAATTATGAAATAATGCCCAAATGCTCGAAAAGTATCTTTAATCCAATAAGGACAAGGATTATTCCTCCTATCAGTTCGGCTTTGGACTTGTATTTGGTGCCGAATATACAGCCCACCTTAACCCCTATTATGGTGAGTGCGAATGTAATACTCCCTATAAAGCATACGGCAGGTATTATATCAACCTTTAAAACTGCAAAGGTTATGCCGACTGCCAGAGCATCAATACTTGTGGCAACAGCCATTGGAAGCATGACCTTCAACTCAAGGGATTCGCTGTTGACATCACAGCAGTCATCCTTTTTAAGTGCTTCCCGTATCATATTAACACCGATTATGGCCAATAATGCAAAGGCTATCCAATGATCATAAGCGGAAATTGACGTCTTAAATCTTGAACCAAGAAAGAAACCTAAAAGTGGCATCAGTGCCTGAAAACCGCCAAACCACAGGCCGACCGCGCCCGCCTTTGTAAGTGAAGAATCCTTCATTGCCAGCCCCTTACACACGGAAACGGCGAATGCATCCATAGAAAGACCAACTGCAACGATAAATAACTCCAGAATCGTCATTATAACTGTTCTCCCTTTAGTAAAAAAAATCAGGTACCCATCCGCACCTGATAATTAGAGCATTTTTCGACACAGGTACGGCTACTGCCATACATGAGTCTCATTCATTAAGGCAAACCGGACTATAAAGCCAGCATGTTGGCTTGCCACGCTAAAAAGCGCAAACTACTCCCTCAATAAACCTTCTGTATAATATCATATGCACCGAACTAATACAAGCCCTGCGAAATGCGGATATTAATTATAAATATGCTGTTCGATATAAGTTACAATACCTTTTGTTTGTATCTGCAGCTATTTTTGTAGTACAATAAACATGACATCCGGATAAATATGCATTGTACAAGAGGTAAAAATGGACAGTTTAGATGCAAAATTTATAAAAATGACAGAAACACCTGTTCCCAATCTCGTAATCAGTCTTGCAATCCCAAGTATAATCAGTATGGTAATAACATCTATTTATAATATGGCCGACACCTATTTTGTCAGCCAGATAGGTACAAGCGCTTCCGGAGCGGTTGGTATTTCATTTGCGCTGATGGCAATCGTTCAGGCTATAGGATTTACCATGGGGATGGGCTCGGGGAACTACATTGCAAAGCTCCTGGGACAAAAGAATGCGGAAGAAGCCTCTAAAGTAGCTGCTACAGGGTTTTTTACCACTTTTGGGATTGGAGTAGTCTTTTCTGTTCTTGGTTTTGTTTTCCAAAAACCGCTGGTACGTGTATTAGGGGCAACTCCGACTATTATGCCCTATGCTATAGACTACACCCGCTATATATTTCTGGGTATCCCTTTCATGATGTCATCCTATGTTCTGAACACTATACTTCGTTACCAGGGAAGTGCCCTGTATTCAATGTTTGGAATCGGTTTTGGAGGAATCCTCAATATTATTCTCGATCCGATTTTTATTTTCAATCTTAACATGGGTACGGCCGGGGCGGCATTAGCAACCAGCATAAGCCAGTTAACAAGCTTTTGTCTGTTGCTTTTCGCCTGCACTATGGGCGGTAATCTCAAAATAAGCTTTGCTAATTTTTCACCTAAATTAGAAACCTATAAGGAAATATTAAAAATCGGTATGCCGTCATTCTACCGGCAGACTTTGGCAAGTATAACCGGCATAGTTCTAAATCAAACCGCCGGTCCCTTCGGGGATGCTGCAATTGCCGCTATGTCCATTATAATGCGTGTATTTCACCTTGCGTTGTCGGCATTGCTTGGTTTTGGCCAGGGATTCCAGCCCGTCAGCGGTTATAACTTTGGAGCAAAGCTTTATAGACGTGTTGTTGATGCTTTCTGGTTCTGTATCAAGGTCGCCGCCATTGGTCTTACAATAGCCTCAATTATCGGGTTTATTTTTGCACCACAAATAGTTGCTCTTTTCCGAAGAGACGACCTCCAGGTAATAGCTATCGGAGCAGCCGCAATGCGTTATCAGTGCATTACTTTCCCTCTTTCATCCTGGATAGTTTTAATTAACATGCTTGTTCAGACGATTGGAAAGGCAAAAGAGGCTTCTGTTTTGTCTCTTGCGCGGCAAGGTTTATTTTTTCTCCCACTGATACTGATCCTGCCCTTGCTTTTTGGTTTGACAGGAATTCAGCTAAGCCAGCCATTAGCTGATTTGGCAACGTTTATTCTGGCTTTTCCTATGGGTATCAGAGTAATCAAAGAACTCAACCATATGCAAAATGAAAAGGATCATCAGAAAACGACAACAGCTCAATAAAATTCGGTTCAGTCTATTTGAAGCCGGTTGGCACATGGCGGTAGGACCGAGTACGGCAAACTGTGCGAAAACTATCGATAGTATTAAACGCATGCAAGTTTAGCGGCTGTAGCTTGCTGCGATTTAGCGCTCCATCTCCAACATCCGGTTTCCAGTCGCGCTCGCTACGCAATCCTTGCTTCGCTTTAAATCGCAGCAACCTCGCCGCTTATTTACGATTGCATAATCAATTATTATAACATGCATGTTAAAACCGTTTTCGCACAGTCTGGCGATAAATATGCCCGTTAGCTGATGCGGCGCGTTTTTGCCGAACACACGGAATAAAAAAAGATGGAGCAAAA
>JBMNTI010000038.1:0-19647 GCA_050945655.1 Acetivibrionales bacterium
GGATAAGAAATCAAAAAAGCAGATTGAGGCACTTTTGTCATGAGAACCAATTCAAGGCTCTTTAATTCCCCTAAAAGCATCGTGCTTTTGAAAAAACAACTGGCATCTATATTTACCTAACTTCTCAAAAATCGATATCGCAGATTGATACAATGTATCTTTCTGCGGTATTGTTTTTTTATACTCTGGGAGCCTTATATATAAATGGTTTTTAAACCAGGTGGTACATCAGTATTAGTGAAGCATAAGGCCACATATAATGCATTGAAAAAGTCCAATTCTCGTGATGAATATGCGAACTGGAGCAACAGTACATTTCACATAAATTGGCACAGCAAACTTATGTAAAACATTTATTAGTCTTACGCTTTTAAGTGTTTTGTCCTAAGTATGACTTCTTGTTCAATCTGAGAATAATATTCAGCCGAGCAAAACAAAGCAATGTTTTCGGTTAGGCCGCCGCGCAAAAGTATAGTTAGGCTTTTCGGCTTATATTTTACTTTTGTGATGTTACTCCATTTTAGAAAAACTTCCTGCCGCGACTGAGCTGCCATTCCGGCCCCTGCAGCCGACAACTTGCCTGAAAAAAGCCCTAAAAAGACAGTCAAACCATTGATTATCCGGTTTTTCTTTGCTTGCTTCGCCTGTGTCCGGCAAAGAACTCCTTTATTATCCAATTCAAATTCGGCCTCATACTTCCCTCCATAAACTACCATGATAAATAGCCAGGTGAGAAACAACAGAGCTGCAATCAGCCCTAAAAAATAGAGAGAGTAGACGATTTTACCCGAAGTTAATCCTATGATGACAGCAACAAGTCCAAAGGGGATGCCGATAGCAATTCCCAACTGTTTTAAGATTATCGTGTTTCTGAATATCGGTATGCTGATTTCCCATTGTATTTTTTCCATAATCATTTCCTTTCTGATCTATATAAGTTGAACTAAAATATTGTTATGCCCCTGCCATTCTGAACAATCGTGTAGAATCTTACAACGAATCACTAACTATAAGATTCTTCGCTTCACTCAGAAGTCCCACGCGTTACCCGCGCCACGACAGACTGTGCGAAAACTATCAATAATATTAAATGCTTCGCTTTAAATCCCAGCAACTTACGCCGCTTATTTACTATTGCATAATCAAATATTATAACCTGCATGTAAAACAGTTTTCGTACAGTCTGACGATAAATGAATTCATGCAGGGATAATCTTTTCTCCGCAGACCAAACAGAAAACGGAGTCGGAGTGTTTATATGATCTTTGGGACAAATCCGGCTTGAAATCTCAACAACTGGCCTTTTGGCACCGCAAGCTCCGCAGAATAGCGTCCCCTCGCGCCAGGGTTTCCCGCAGCTGCAGATAAGTGGAACCTCAATCATAAGAACCTCCGTATCGAAAATGAAAGGTTAGTTTTATTATATAATTTTCAGTATAGTATTTAAATACTCTTACTAAAGGTCATGCCTTCAGCAAATGGAGTATGATACCTGAACACCCTGAAAATAAAACCTTAAATGTCTGACAAAACAGTAAAATCTCCAGTAGCAGCTATTTGCTGTTATTCTTATTCCGCCGGCCAACCAAAAACAAATATGCGATGGTCAGAATAAAAAGAGGAGGCAGTGTCAAGATTGAATATGGAAGAAGTAGAAAAATATTTAAAATACCTGCCACCAGCTGGATATATGATAAAATTCTGCACCAGAGATATCGATTAGGCTTACTGGCAAAGGTCAAGCCTGCTATTGCAGTCACCATAGAAAAGACGTAAATTATCCCAGCAATAAAACAACCCAACCCTGCATAGTAAAAGTAATAGTCCATGGAGGCAGTGTTAATGAAATTCCAGCTCCATAGCATCATAGGCAGGGCTATAATCAGCATCAGTAAAGATATAATCCGTAAAAGTATTTGTTTTGTTTTGCTGTTCATAAACTTTTCTCCTTACCTTTTGGGATTTATAGGATTACTTGTGAAAGCAGCGCTGTCCATAAATCGTTATTCATCATTATTAGCTAATTTATCAAGCATCGGATCCACAATTTCCTTGCCATAGGCAGTTTCGGCAATCTTCCCGGCAGTTTCGGCTGCTTTATTCAATAGTCCGTCACCTTCAACCGCTTCACCGAATGCGTCTCCTACGGCCCCTATGGCAGCATTGCCCGAACCTGTTATTAGACCATCCTTTATGGCATCGCCAATGTCAGTGCCATCGTTTACCGCACCTGCTACTTCTCCTGCTACCGTACCACCGATAGTGACTCCCGCCTTGGCAATACCGGAGTCCATCAAGGTAGTTGCAGCCTCGGTACCCCCTTTAATTACTCCCTCAATAACTGAGCCTGTGCTAAGTCCCTTTTCTGCTACGGTGGATACGGTATTCTTTATTCCCTTGTAAGTAGCCGAAACAGCCTTTCCAGCAGCGCCACCGAGGGATTCACCTGCTGACATGGCATAGTCGGCAATGTCAACTGTTGTCTCCAGGGCATCAACAGCCATATCATGCCGTTTGGCATAATCATGCATTTTTTGCCTGAATTCCTCGTCTCTTTCCATACGACGGGCCAGTTCTTCTTTAACTTCCTTTTCGCTGGCACCACTCATGCCAAGATTTGTGGCTATTCGCTCAACCTTTTCCCTGTGAGCCCGTTCTTCTCTTATCCGCTGTAAATCTTCCGCAAGTTTTTTGCTGTCATTACTTAGCTCTTCATTACGCTTAGAATCCTCGTCAACGTTTTTCTTAAACTGTTCTTCGTCCTGACGTATGGTTTGGGCATTTTCTTCACGATGATTCATCTGCCGCGAGAGTTCCTCAGGGGTGTAGGTAGCACCACTAACAGGGTCTGTATAGGTGCCGTCACCGTTATGCACAAAATTACGTTTTTCTCCGCTAATTGGGTCAGTTGCTTCGATATCTCCTTCGTCGTCAAAGTGTATCCACTTGCCAAAATCGTTGGCCGAAGGCGCAGGTGTTGGTGTTCCACCGACTCCGGCAGGTGAGTTTGGAACAGAGCCACCAGCTCCGCCAAACAAAATAGATATCAGAATTGAAATAATAGTGATAATAGCAGCATCAAGAGGGTCTGCGTAATCGTCCGGATTGTTTTCTGATTTGCTTTCTTCATCAGAGCTATCATCTTTATTGTCAGCTCTCTCAGATTTATCGGGCTTTTTTTCTGATTCCGGCTCTTTAACCGGTGTATTATCTTCATTTGTCCCGGATTCCTCAACAGGAGTGCTGCCTTCATCGATTTGTGATTCATTGCCGGGTTCGGGGGTTGCTTCTGTTGAGGGTTCTTCAATAGTGGAGGGCTCGCTTTCGGATTGTGGCCACTCATCACTGACAGGCCCTTCGATATATTCATCTGCCCGTACTGTATAATTAAATTGCATTATCTCATTTACCCAGCCTTCGGTAGTTTCCAGACATTCAGCCAGCCATTGATCATATATTTTGGGCACTTCATCTATCGTTATATCTCCTCCAACCTGAACATCATTAGATACAATGAGCAATAAATAAGCTGTTCCATAGTGGGGGACAGATGTAGGAAGGGGTATGAAATAATGATTATTTTGAGCATATCCCTTAACATCTTCATAGTTTATGGTTGCGTTAACAGCCCTGTATTTGCCGATTGTATCAAGCTTTATAGAATCGGGGATACTGGCGGCATCTTTATTTCTGTATTCTTTATCAGTAATCAGCTTATATTGTTTAAGAAACTCATCAACGCCCGTAATTTTGTCTGTATAACGAAAATACATTACTACTCCGGGACTTTGATAAATATAGCCATTATCAAAATCTTGTCTGTTTGATGAGTGAAAATAGGAGTTTTCAGGTAGATTGGTAAAATCATAGAATATATCCCGGGTGTACTCATATTCTTCATTTTCTATATGACGAATCTTCTCATTTATTGCCAGGAGATAGGAATAGCTGCCTTTGTTAGTTAGCTCCTCATTTTGGGTACCCATAGCCTGATAGTCCTCGGGAAGATTGTTGTAGTCACTGATAACGGGCAGTTGAACGGCCATTGAGGCGAAGGAACATGAAAGGGTGAAACAAAGGGTTATTATAAAAGCTGCAGACTTCATCATTATCTTTTTCATGCTGGTGACACCTCCTTTTTACTTTTAGCTACAATAATAAATATCAATGCAGATAATAGAAACCCGGCTCCGAGCCAGGCACTCCATGGAAGTTTCATAGCAGACAGTGCCACGGCAAGGGCAAATCCCAGCGTCATACCGCTAAGGTACCTGCTGACACCTATGTAAGACGGGGTTTTCCCTTTAGAGATACTACCGGCAATTGAAAAGACAAGTCCCCACATAAATCCGCTCTGTCTACCCATATTTTGCAGCAGCATTACAAAGGCAATTATTCCCACAATACTGTTTTGCAGTGACTGGGAACTGTTCATAAAAGTGTAAAACAGCATAGAAAAACCTAATCCGCCAAACAGCGGAGCAATTGAAGCTATGCTCTTGACAGCAAGGCTTTTGAAAAAGCCCTTGATTCCGCCGCCAATCCCTGAAAAGGGCGCTTTTTTCTGAAATAGTGGTATGACGGCAGCATTCAAAAAGGCTACAACCACGACCTTGCCAAGAATTCCTCCCACGGCTCCAAATACACCGCCAAACATCCCCCCCTGTGCAAAGGTAAGGAAGCTTAGAATGCGCACCGGAAGCGGATTAATTCCAAATGAACCCAGCAATGCAAGCACCAGCCAGAAAAGCCCCAGTATAGCAGTGGGAATCATTTGTTTAGGATTCTTCAGCGCATTTAGTGACTGACGGATATAATTGATAATGAATTTTCCCATAATAATCACTCCTCTTTCACGAATTACTCATTCATTGTTATTGCATTACCATCCGATGATGTCTGCCGTTATGCCTGTTTCATACAATAGCTTTTGCGATGTATCCAGCACCTCCTGTTTTTCAGTCATGCCATGTAGCAGTTCTACCCGTATTGTCCGGGCTGCATCACCAAAGGTCAGGTATATTCGCTTTTGATCTATTTGTGTAGCGTGCAACCGTACTCCATGCACCCCGTTGAGACCCCATCGGTAGATTTCGCTGCCAATTAGTATACCGAAGGTAGATATGACAGTTTCCACGGTATTTTTTTTCATTTGACAGTCCGAAGTAGAGATGAGAGCGGATGGTACTGCCAGGATGCGATTGTCACAGATGAGTATTGCATAATAAAGCAGACGACACTGTCTCACCAGTAACATAAGAGAGATGGCGCTGATAACTCCGAAAGCGAAAACCGCTTCTAACATAAACACCGTACCGAACCACACCGCCAAACAAATACTGGCTGCGAACCACAAGGCATATCCATTGCGGCGTTTGCGGATTAAGTCCATTTGTCCCATACCCCCTTCTCCCAGTACACTCCAATGTAAATTATAGTTAAGGCAGGCTGAAAAAGCATCGTCCAAAAGGATGAAATGACAAAAAAGCCATCACACTTTTGGGTGAGAGGCTAATTAAATCCGGTTTTTAAAATTTCAATGTCAAAGATTTGTGCGAAATTTTTTGCGACTATTGAAAAATAAAAATATTAAGATTTTACCAATATGAAGTTTGTCGATTTATTCATGATGATATATAAAATGATATTTAGCTTGAGAGGCCGGTTTGGTTCTTCAGTAGGGTGCTGATGAGCTCTGCCCGACTGTTTACATCATATTTTGAAAAAATATTTCTCGCATGCGTTTTTACAGTATTTTCGCTGATGCACAAAGATACTGCGATTTCCCGGTTAGATTTTCCGGAAAGAATTAACTGCAATACCTCCTGCTCTCGAACTGTCAGCGGGTTAATGGTTTTAACCTTAAGGACAACGTCTTTTTGTTGTGACTGGCTCATATTGTCATAAGCTGCAAGATAGGCATGACTTTTCAGCAGTAGAACAAGCTGGTTGTTAAGAGGCGGCAACATAACCAGTGTAACGCAAACCACTGTAAGGGCAATCACCGCCAGCTCTGCTCCGGGAAGCCCCATAGATGTAATAGTCATTCCCAGGACGCCTCCGCAAAGGACGCCGAATACATTGGAAGAAAGGCCAATGCCAAAGGTTTGCGCCGGATTGTTAGTGAAATCCAACATTTCTCCCAGAATACTCCACCAAAACAGATCAAAAATACCACAAGCGCCGAGCATCAGCGTATCCACAACCAGATAACCGAAAGTGTTTCGCTCTACCAGCATAAAGCTGATGAATGCTCCCATAATCATGGCCATTCCGATATACAAAATTCTGGAACGTTTTGCTTTCATGGGTAGGTTGCGCATAACGGCAAGCGCCACGATATAGGGTACGGCCCAATACCAGCTCACTAGCCCTGTCAGATGCTCAAAGGCGGGGTTGATGACCTGATACATCAGACCAGAATTAATTGTGATAATAAAAACAAAAAGACACAGTAATATTAGCGGATTTTTAATGCTACCCGGAGTCTTGTTTTTAAATATTTTAGACTGATTATCTTCCTGTTCTATCGGTAGCAGCCCAATAAAAGTCATACCAAGCGCAAGGCTAAGTATAGAGAGGCCAAGACCGATAAATGGTAACCAGTTCATGGCAACCACGTTGATCGCAATCATAATAAGATTGGAATAAATCAGAACATCAGCGCAAGACTTGATACGCTCGTTCCTGGGCGTAAATGCCTTGAGAAAATATCCCCATGCCGCCACCGCGCAACCGCTAAAGTATCCGCTGACAATCAGCCCACCCGTCCATAGTGCAGGGAAAGGAAAAAAGAAAGGGATTGTGGCAGTAAAGCAGAAGCCCATACCACAAAGTATTATTCTTTTGGCGGCTGCCTGAGAAATGACATACATACCGCATGTGAAAAGCCCAATAAAATGTGCGATAATCGCAGCTAGTATGTATAGGTTGGGGTCGGCTCCACGCAGAGTAAGCAGGCTATATAGTACCTGTCCCTCAAATAGGAAGGACAGAATATAGGCAAAGAGGAATGAAAATCCGGCAATAGAAAACAAGCGGACATTTAAAGACTTAAATCCATTCATTTTATACCCTCCAGCTCTTTATTATATCAGCAGAAGGAGATGATTTCATCAAATTTTGTTGTTTTTAAGTAGCATTGTGTTTTAATACGCATCATTGAACAGGAGACTAATTATGTTTCCAATTAGATCTGCTACTTTATCTCCGGTTTGAAGCAATAACCGATATATTGACTTACAAAAATAATTTATCGATAATCAATAAAAATATATTGATTCTAAATATAGAATAGGGTATATTTTATTTATTGATTATATATACTTGTCTACCAGGCATAGGAGGACTCGTCATGGATTGGAATAAGGATAAAAGTGTTCTGCTGTCACGTATTTGCGTCGTCATATTTGGTGCTTTATTGGCAGTCGCCGATTTAGGGGCATACTGGCTGGTTGCATGGTTAATGGGGGTATCAAGAGTACTTTGCGGCTTGAGGGATGGCTATCTATTGTTAACTACTATCTACACTTGCAGTATATTTGCGTGGATTTTACTTTTTAATCTTTGGAAGCTTCTTCTCAATATAAAACGCGGCATGCACTTTGAAATGACCAGTGTAAAGTATCTGAGAACAGCTGCATGGTGTTGTGCCGGAGTATGCGTAATTTGTCTGTTGAGTACGCTTTACTTTGCACCTTTTATTCTGGTTTCTGTTGCCGCAGGCTTTATGGCGCTGATAGTACGTATTGTAAAAAATATTTTTGAACAGGCAATCTCGATGAAAAACGAGCTTGACTATACAGTTTAAGGGGGGGGGGCATGGAAATTATTGTTAATCTTGATGTCATGATGGCTAAGCGGAAAATTTCGGCCGGCGAATTGGCCGAACGTGTAGGAATTACTCCCGCCAACCTTTCAATTTTAAAGAACAATAAAGCGAAAGCTATACGCTTTTCAACATTGATAGCTTTGTGTCATGTGCTTCAATGCCAACCCGGGGATATCCTTGAGTATAGGGAGTAAGAACCCTTTGACCTAATTAGGTGACAGGGGCTATATCAAAAATCAAAGTTCGTTCCTTTTATTGGCCGGGGTATCAAATTGAAAAATAATTAAAGGGTGATGAAATGATGGAATCGATAGAAAAAATAAAAGATAACGGCAAACAAAATATTGACGTGCCCAATCTTTACGGATCCCAATCCTTTATAGCTTCAAGGGAAGAAAAAATCGCTGTCCTGTTTAGTTATCCCATAGCATTTCTATACACATACATCCTTTTCCCGGGAATAAACCAAATTTCATGGGATGCTGTTATTACTGCGTTTACCGTATTATTCTGCGCATCTGCCGAGCTAATGCATAAAAAACTAAAAGCTTCAACGGAAAGCTACATCTGGCTGGGATGCATTGCAGCCATACTGGTATCTTTGCTTTTAAGGAGGAATCAGGTGTGGGGTGACGAGATTGCAGTATTTTTACTTCATTGTTATGCTGTTTACTGGCTGCTGGCACGTTCCGGATGGCTGACTGAAGGCAGCAGCGGACCTTTTGCGCCTCTGGATGCAATAAACGGTTTCTTTGTTTATCCGCTGAAGCGTTTCTTCCTGAGGATACGGGTACTATGGTCTTTAATAAATGCCAAAACCAGAGAAAAGGGCAAATCGGCCATATTGGTAGCAGTTGCCGTCGCTGCCATACTATTTTATATGGCCGGCACATTGTTAGCCTCGGCAGACGAAGTTTTTAACAGGATAATCGGTGGTCTTATCAGATATTTCAGCTTTGTCGACATAAGCGAATTTATTATACGCTTTGTTATAAGTATTCCTGTAGGCGCTTATCTCTATGGGCTTGTTGTCGGAATAAACAGAGAAGATCCCCAAATGGCTCAAAAGCGCTCGGAATCTATTTTAGATACCTTGAAAGAAATAAGAAAAGTACCGACAAATATCTGGACATTTATTCTGGCAGCATTCAGCCTTCTATACCTGTCATTTTTTATAATACAGGGTTCATATCTGTTTGGCGCATTTACCCGCTCCCTGCCCGAAGGCTTTACAGTCGCCCAATATGCGAGACAAGGTTTTTTTGAATTATGCCAGATAATGGCATTGAATTTTGTGCTGCTGTGGCTTGTTATTAAAAGCAGCCATGAGGATATACGTCAAAATAAGCCTGCTGTTCTTATGTGTGTAGTTCTTCTTGCCGAAAGCATTTTGTTCTCTATAACTTCCTTTTCGAAGCTATGCCTATATATTTCCTGCTTTGGCTTTACCCCGCTAAGGATTCAGAGTAGCTGGCTGATTCTGGTTTTGTTTTGTGGTAGTGTCATGGCAATTTATTCGGTGATTACCGGAAAACGGTCGTTCAGAACATGGATTTTCTTAAGTGGAATATCCCTTGCTCTGACACATTTATATTGATTTTATAAACCTAATACTTCTGATTGATATAATTATCAGTTAATGACTTTCTTTTATGGTTCTCTAAAATACCATTCGTCTTCAGAGCGTTTGCAATGAAGGCGCTTTTTGTATGAAGTATAAGGTAATCATTATCATTTATGCCGCCGACAGGATAGAAAGCATTGATTTCAAGAAGAATATCGGGATCCTTGATTACAATCTCTATCAGTTTATCTTTAAGCTTATTAGACTTGACTCTCACATAATAAGCTTCCACATTAAAGTCAATAAGCCTTAATAAGGCCAGAGTCGCATTATCCTTCTTATAATAAAGATTCAAAGATTCGGTCTGGTAAGCCTGACGTTCTTTATCGGTATTTTTGGGGTCACGGGCAATCCATTGCCAGTACTTGGCGCTGACATTGTAATAATGGTAGTTATACACGGCTTTTTTTACATTATCTATTCTTGTAAATGGCTTGATTCCAAGGCTCTCCATATACCTGTAGTTTTTCTCAATGAACTCGTTTTTCGTCAAGTCGCCCATCTTGTACTGTATCAGCAAGCTTTGTCTGTGCCTGAGAAACCTATCAAATCTGTTCATCTAATACACCGCCTGTATGTCACATAATAAACAAGTTTTTGTGAAAAGTAAAGGTATAAAGGGAAGTAAAACATGGTTGACACTATAAATCAAGTTGTGGTAGTATATAAAAAATCATAGTGATTTTTTGTTGATGAAAGCGCAAAAATCAATATAATAAATTAGAGAAGAGATTAGAGTGAAAAGAATAGAAGAGAGGAGATTAGTTATGAGTACAAAGCATGTACCCTATCGTATCTATTTATCCGAAAAGGAGTTGCCCGAAAGCTGGTATAATATCAGGGCTGATCTTCCAAATTTAAGTCCATATTTGAATCCAGGAACAAAGGAGCCTGTCATTCCGGAGGATATGAAGGCGATTTTTCCTATGTCATTGATTGAACAGGAAATGTCCGACCAGCGCTTTATCGGGATTCCCGATGAAGTAAGGGAATTATATCGCTCCTTCCGGCCTGCACCTCTTTGCCGGGCATATAATCTTGAAAAGCTTCTGGATACTCCTGCCCGTATTTACTACAAATACGAAGGGAACAATCCTTCAGGCAGCCATAAGCTTAATACCGCTATTCCCCAGGTCTACTATAATTACAAGGCCGGAATCAAACGCCTGGCAACAGAAACAGGAGCAGGGCAATGGGGAACGGCTCTGTCGGTTGCAACACAGCTGTTTAATATGGAATGCACAGTCTATATGGTAAAAGTTAGTGCAATGCAAAAACCATACAGAAAACTTATTATGGAAACTTACGGAGCAAATGTTTTTGCCAGCCCAAGCACAAATACCCAGGCCGGCAGAGATATACTTAAAAATAATCCTGATCATATGGGAAGCCTGGGGCTTGCCATAAGTGAAGCTGTGGAAGATGCCGCAACCCACGAAGATACGAATTATGCGCTGGGAAGCGTTTTAAACCATGTTATCCTCCATCAGACTATTATTGGCCTTGAGGCTAAGAAACAGATGGAGAAGATTGATGAATATCCCGATATAGTCGTTGCCTGCTGCGGAGGCGGCAGTAATTTCGGAGGTATTGCTTTCCCATTCCTGCATGACAAGATCAGAGACGATAAAAAGATAGAGATCCTGGCTGTTGAACCGGCCGCATGCCCTACTCTGACAAAGGGAAAGTTTGCATATGACTACGGAGATGTGGCACATTTTACGCCTATTATAGAAATGTATACTCTGGGGCATAATTTTGTACCGCCGGGAATCCATGCCGGGGGTCTTCGTTATCACGGTGACTCTGCTTTGGTAAGCAAGGCATATCATGATGGCTTAATAGATGCCCGTGCGGTTCATCAGACCGATGTTTTCAAGGCAGCTATCCAATTTGCCAGATCCGAACTTATACTGCCTGCGCCTGAATCGGCTCATGCCATAAAAACCGCAATTGACGAGGCGATAAAGTGTAAGGAAACCGGTGAGTCAAAGAGTATACTATTCTGCCTGAGCGGTCATGGTAATTTTGATTTAACGGCTTATGAAGAATATTTAAGCGGAAATCTTGAGGATATCGAATATTCCGACGAAATGTTGGAAAAAGGGTATGCTACTCTGCCGGTAATCTGACCGGGGTTAGATGTTCCTGCCTAAATTGGCATACGCGCTAAAAAATAAAATATGTACAACCATACATAAGAATTGAATTGCGGGCAAAGCGCTACTGAGTAATAAAGTATATATAAGAAGAGCATCATGTGTGATTGCTCTTCTTTGTTGTTCGCCCGACATGGGCGGTAACTTCCTTCACTATTTAAACCATTCCAATATAGGGGCAAGATTTTCTTCATTAACAAATGATTTGCCGTTATTTATCATATCGATTGATTCAAGGTCTTCATCTGTTTTATTCTCTTTATTTACCAATTGTTTAAGGACTGTTTTTGACATCATATTCATCATGAATTTATAAATACCGTGCAGTTTTTTTGAATCATAACCGCCCCGAAGATAAAAAGCTTTTGTGTCTGAAATATGGTTTTTTTCAACTATATCTTTTACCGCCTCTTCACAGGAACGTCTCATTCCAACACCGCATACGGCTTTTACAGTATAATTCTTCGAAGCCTTTTTATATCCCTTTATGGTGGATGCAAACAACCAACCCATATAGATTATCTCAGCATTAACGCCAAGATGCCTGGAGGCTTCTTTATGCTCGTAGACAGGAAGTCCTGTTTTTTGTCCCAGCATTTCAGCGTATTTTTTCGTATTGCCTGTATTAGATTCGTATACAATAGCCTTCATAAACCATACCCCCAAATTTATATTGGATTAAGTTACGACCAATAAATCTCAACTACACAATATAAAAATAGAATAATGCTGTCAATAGAATAATTCCTGTTTATTTGATATTGTAAATGGCTTATTGTAATCTGGACTTGTAAGGTCGTATTTTGGAAACTTGACAGATATATTTTTCATAAAAAAAAGGGAAGTAGCTTTTTGATTTAAGAAAGTAAGAATTAATGATATAATAAAGTTCGCAGTGATCAACCATTCAAAGTATTTTTGCTGGTTTTTACCACTCGATTATACCAGAAGTTTTTATATCAGAAAGCAACGAAATCCTAATAAATAAAATATTTAAGTCTTTGATATTTAAAATAAATTAACACAACGTAAGATGCGAGGAGGAAACGACAATGAAAACTATTGGATTGTTGCACACCGTTCCAAGTGTACTGGCCACTTTTGGGGATCGCCTGCGAAGCGCTATGCCGGGTGTTGAATTGCTGATCCACAACACGATGGATACCTTTTTGGCATCCGATGCCAACATTCACGGCTTTACCAGGGAGAACCTAAACCGACTTTTCTTCTTACTAAAGGCTCTGGAGCTGGAACATCCTGATGTGATAGTGGTAACTTGCTCCACCCTGACACCCCACGTAGAACAAATCAGGCCGTTCATCTCCACACCCGTGGTGGCCATTGATGACGCTATGGCATCTCAGGCAGTGAGGAAAGGGGAGAGAATCACCGTTTTGGCCACTGCTTACAGCACTATTGGTCCAACTACCACCAAACTTAGAAGCGAGGCATCCAAAATTGGCCGTACTCTTGAGCTTCAGGAGATTGTCTGCGACGAGGCCTACACGGCCATTAAAAAACTGGATCAGGAAACGCACGACCGCATCGTCAAGGAGGCGGCTGCTTCTATTAAGAATAGGGATGCCATTGTGCTTGCCCAGGCATCCATGGCCCATCTGGAGAGGGAAATTGAAACGTTGGCCGGTATCCCTACCTTCTCCAGTCCGGATCTTTGTGTTACGCAGGTAAAGGATCTGCTGGAAGGCAAATAAAATTAAAGATATATTATATATCATGAAATAGGCAATTGTGAAATCAACTTGGAAAATTACTTCATAGTTGCTTAAATTCGAACTATAGAAAGGAGTACAGCTATGTCTATTATCTCCAAGTATGCTAAGGTTGGGATCAGCCCAACTATGCTGTTCCCTGCTTCCTTTGAGGATGACCTTGTTCATCTTCACAGCATCAATACTGTTAGTCGTATGCCTCAATATGAGGTTCTGGAAACCTATTTGGCGGAAGACTCTAATATTCGGAAGCAACAATTGCGTATTATACGTGAAACCGGTAAAATCCTCAACTACAATTGTCCCATGCCGCTGCAGCAGGATGGACCCAAGAATCCTTGCAGCGACGATCCAAAAATTCGGGAAGCGGGGCTTGCTTACGCTAAGATGAACGTGGATTTTGCAGGAGAAGCAAATACAACTATTCTTGTCCTGCCGTCCCCGCCTGACAAGGGAGCAGATAAGCGGGAGGAGCTAAAAAAACGTTTTGCTGACTTTTATCTTCAGCTGGCAGAATACGCCCGGCAATACAAGATGAATATCTGCCTGGAGCCCATTGAGCGTCACCGGTTCAAAAGATTACTTATGGGTCCCACTGCGGAATGTGTTGATTTTATCTTGGATTTGCAGAAACAAGGGGCGCAAAATGCCAGGATTATTTGCGATATCTGTCACATCCCTTTAATGGAAGAGGATATCAAAACTGCACTGGAACTCTCCATGAAAGCGGGTCTCAAACTCATCCACATGGCGGATGCGGTTTTAGATCAGAATAACGAATTTTACGGTCATACTCATCCACCTATCGGTGTGCAGGGAGGTATATTCGATCAGAAAGAGCTAATCCAGCAGCTTACTTATCTATTTGATTGTGGATATATTCCGGAGCAGCCGGGCTCTGAAAGACCTCCTGTGTCATTGGAGGTAAGGCCGTATCCCGGCGTTTCATCCGAAACATCCGCAGTTGCTATGTACGAGAAGTTGGAATCGGCTTTCAAGGCAGCTTTGTCGGCTAGAAATTAAGCGGGAATGGATTCTGTTTTTTTGCGTTTTCCCATTCGAACGCTTTGGACTGGGTGAATACTACCTATAACAGTAGGTTTATACAAGTCTTGCGGCTGTTAGCTGCAACGATTTTGCGTGACTGGATTATATCCGGTTTCTTTGTGGCACACACTATGCGATCCTTGCCACACTTTAAATCGTTGCAGCTATGCTGCTTATAGGTCTATCTTTAATATATTTATATTTAATCAGGGTTAGATGTCTGTTCTTGTTCGTATATACCTCCTTAAGAGGCAAACCTCAGACCGGATAAACTTTTTTAGAAACTAACTCCCATTATTGAATTTGAAAAAGCGATTTTATGCATTTTGATACAAATCGCTTTACTTTTTGTGCTGTTAAAACCAGTAAAGCAGACATTTTTTCTACACAAGCTTATTTAATGATAATAGTGGAATTCCAAATGTCCTTACAGGTTAACAAAACTAAAAAAACTATGAAAATATAAATTAACTTAATTTTTCATAATCAGATGTTGTGATCGGATACCTCAAAAATATGCAAATAATATTTTGATTAAGTGTAAATACTTTTGAGTTGCTCACATGTATAATTTAACTAAAATACGAATATAAATGAGCTCTATTTCTGTAAGTATTGTACCTTATATTAAATAGATTTAATAAAAAAATTCCTGACGTTCCAGTAAAGATTAAATGTGAAAATCGGTTAATGAAAGATACTTAGAGATCAAAATAATTCAACAGAGTTGCTACATAAATAAAATTTATTTATAGAAATATTGTATTGGAGATGAGAAAGTGGATTTTTTAAAAAAACAATCTATTGATAAGTTTTTAAACCCTAAGACGATTGCTGTTATTGGAGCAACAACTAAGCCGGGGTATGGTCAGCGTTTTTTAGCAAATATTATTAATAATAAGTATCAGGGAAAACTGTTTCCTGTTAATCCCAAATATGATGAATTCCTCGGTTATAAATGTTACCCCTCAGTAAGCTCAATTGAAGGACCTGTAGATTTAGCCGTAGTAATAGTAAAAGCCCAATTCGTTGAAAAAGTGGTTGAGGAGTGTGCAAAATGCCATGTAGGCGCCTGTTTGATAATTACTGCCGGATTTAGTGAATATGATAAAGAAAATGGTAAAGCAATAGAACTTAGGATGAAAAAGATAGCAGAAGAATCTGGTATGAGAATAATAGGTCCGAACACTATCGGTTCAGCTAATATTAGACAAAATATATGGATAAATGCAATTGGTGATATTGATGCGAGTAAAATTACATATGGTAATGCAGCTATAATCTCTCAAAGCGGTGCGGCCGGTTTTGGTCCTCTGTTAAATGCAGCTATAGATCGTAACGTTGCGCTTAAATATATTGTTACAACAGGTAATGAAGCCGATTTGGGAATGAATGATTTTATTGATTATATGCTGGACGATGACGATATCCATACGATAGGTGTTCTGATTGAAGGAATAAAAGATAGTAAAGAGTTTATTAATCTTCTCAGTAAAGCGCAAAATATAGGCAAAAAATTAATTCTGATGAAACTTGGTGAGTCATCTGTAGGTGCAAGGGCAGCCCTTAGCCATACTGCATCCATGACAGGGGATATGACCGTATTCAATGCAATGGTAAAGCAGTATGGAGCTATCAAGGCAGAAGATTATGACGAATTAGTAGAATATACTAAAATTACCCGTAGCCCTTTTAATCTGACAGGTAAAACATTATGTGTGGTATCACATTCAGGAGGTATAAGCGGTTACCTGGGAGATCAACTTGGAAAGTATGGATTTAATGTCCCGGTTTTCTCCGAAGAAACACAAAAAAAGATTGATGAATATTTGAAAGGGTTTGGCTCCCCGCGCAATCCGCTCGATCTGACAACTCACATGTCCAAGAACTCACTAGTGGAAATTATGAGGATCGTTGAAGCTAATGAAACAGTAGATGGATATATTTTTGCCACACATAATTCCCCTGAAATCATTGAAATATTTGTAGAGGCTTGTAACCTGCTGACGAAGCCATATTACTTGATATGGACAGGGAGTATTTATTCTGATGGTCTTGATGTTATAAGGAAAAACAATATTCCTCTTAGTTTTTCTATCAGTAAATTCGCTAAAATGCTCTCTAATGTATATTTATCCGGTTTGGTAAAATCGAAATCAATCGATAAGGCCGAAAAGAATCACGTGAATCTCCCGAATCTTAAGAACTATTCGAAAGGTTATTTAAACGAAGTAGTATCTAAAAATTTAGTTAGTTATATGAATCTATCCATTCCGGAAAGCAGAATTATAGCTTATTGGGATGAGTTTAACGAAAATGAAGTAGATTTTGATGGCCCCTATGCCTTAAAAATTATTTCCGACACAATCATACATAAAAGTGATGAAGGCGGAGTTATTCTTAATCTGAATACAAAACAGGAGATTAAGGATGCATATAACCGGCTCATGGAAAACTTTAAGGATAGGCAAAATGAAATCCAGGGTGTTTTATTGGAAAAAATGTGTCCTGCCGGATTGGATATTATGGTTGGAGTCAGAGTGGATCCTACTTATGGCCCAGTTCTTCTCGTTGGATTAGGCGGAATATATACGGAACTATTTAAAATGGTTTCATTAAGATTGGTACCTGTGTCGAAAGAAGAAATTGAAAGAATGTTAGGTGAAATCCCGGGTCTTCCGAAGCTTTTAGCAGGGTATAGAGGAAACCCGGCATATGACAGAAAAAGCCTGGTAGATGCCATCTTAAAAATATCAGAGTTTGTAGAGGAAAATAAAGACTTGATCGAATTGCTTGAAGTTAATCCAATCCGTGTCATGCCAGGAAATGAAAGCACCAAGATATTGGATTGCGTAATAAAAATAAAATAAGAGGAGTGAAGAAAATGAAAAAAAGACAACGGAATCTACTTACAGCAACAGCCTTGTTTCTAATTGTATGTCTATTGGCGGGATGTGGGGCAACACCTCCGGCAAGCCCGGCTCCAGAAAGTTCGACACCGGCAAATTCGGCTCCGGAAAGTTCTGCTCCGGCAAGTCAACCTCAAGCGAAAAGTAATGCGCCCGGGCCGAAAGATACTATTGAGTTTATTAGCTGTTTCGGACCAGGCGGTGGACATGACACTATGCTTCGCAACATGGAAGCAGCAATGCGGGCAAATAAACTAATTGAAAATCCCATTACCTATACATATAAGCCCGGCGGAAATATGGCGGTGGGAATGACGCACACTTATCAACAAGCCGGAAGAAACGATTGTATTATGAGTACCACCATACAACTTGTTTCAACACCTTTAGTTGTCGACCTCGGCGGTTTTGGATGGCGGGATCTGACCCCTCTATGCAGATGGGGCACAACCTCACTATTCTTGTTTATTAAAGGTGATAACCAATACGATACGCTGGATAAGTTACTAAATAGTGGGAAACCATTATCCTTTACTTCGCCAGGTGTAGGAAGTGAAGAAGAAATAATTGCTGTAATGCTTGAGGAAAACTCCAATGCCGAAATTTCAAGTGTACCTTTTGATGGCGATGGAGAAGCAATAACTGCGATTCTTGGCGGTCACGTAGATGTTTATATTTCAGAGCTAGGCGGAGTAGAAGATTATGTGGAATCAGGAGAGCTTAAAGTTCTTGCTTGTGCAGGTGCAGAACGCTCCAAGTATGCTCCCGATATTCCTACTTTAAGAGAGCTTGGTTTTGACTATAATAACAGTGGCTTCCGTGGAGTTATGGGCCCACCCGATATGGCTCCGGATGCTGTAGAGTTTTATGTTGATTTATTTAAAAAGACATTTGAGACAAAGGAATTCCAGGAATATCTAGAAATAAACGGAGTTGAACCAAAATTCATATCCGATAAAGAATTCAGAGCTTTTCTTGAGGATCTTGAAAATGTTATGAAATCTGCGTATGAGATTAGTGGGGTAGAAATGATTAAATAATAACAGAAGTGATATTTTCTATTCAAAAAATACTGTATTCTGGGGATTTCTTCAGAACTTAAATAAACACAATGAAGATATCCCCATCCTTTATTTAAGCATGATGTAATAGTGTATTTCCGCAATCGGAGATATGGCCGGGTTTTGGCGCGGCGGATATTCATCTGTATATTTTGATATTAAAGTAATGTAAATGAAAGATATTTATATGAAGTAATTATTTTATAAGGAGACCGGATATGAGCATTGTTAAGCCTATTAACCCTTATCGATCAAACTTAATCATGCCTCTGCACAAGATGAAATATGTAGAAAAGTCTTATCTGCGTGATGCCGACGTGGTCACACTTGATCTTGAGGACAGTGTACTACCGTCTGAAAAAGATGAAGCCAGAAAAAATGCTAAGATTGGTATCGAGATAGCAGGGCGAGGCGGAGCTGACGTTCTGGTCAGAATAAATAGTGAGAGAGAAAATCATGAAAAAGATCTTCAGGCCTGCATATATCCAGGGCTAAGCGGGATTAGTGTTCCAAAAGTAGAATCCGTTTGGGAAGTAATGAATATTGAGCGAATCATCGGCGAACTGGAAATTGAAAGAGGGATCGAACCTGGAACAATTGAGACTTTATTGGCTGTAGAAACTGCCAGAGGCTACTTAGAAATGGAAAGAATAGTTGCAGCAAGCAAAAGAGCTACCTCTTTATGCATTGGGCAGGAAGATTTCTCCCGTGATATAGGAATTGAGATGCCCAATGGAGATGAGTTGACCATTCCGAATTTTAATATGGTGATAATTGCAATAGCTTATGGTCTAAGGCCTTTAGGATTAGTAGCTTCTTTGACCGACTATAAAGATCTGGAGCAATTTAGCAAAATAGTAGACAATTCTTCTAAAATTGGTATTGTTGGAGCTGCCTGTATTCATCCGGCACAAGTTCCTTATTTGAATAAGGGATTTTCTCCACCCCATGAAGAAGTTGAATATGCAAAGAGGGTTCTTGAAATATTTGAGGAATCAAAACGTCGGGGAGACGGCGCAATCTCTTTGGATGGGAAAATGATTGACAGACCTGTTGTTGATAGGGCAATGAAGGTTTTGCAGAGACAAAAGCGGATTGATGATTTTCAGGCATACAAGCAAAAAATGCTCGGTATGCTTTCGTAGAAGCGAAAGTATAGAAGGCTCTGTTAACTAAGTATGAAGAAATGAGACCTAAAAGACCTCTGGTAGGTTTTAAAAAGGGAAAAACCTACAAATGGAAATGACTAAGAACAAAGTAACATGAAAAAAAGTGATGTGCAAGCC
>JBMNTI010000039.1:0-19575 GCA_050945655.1 Acetivibrionales bacterium
TACTTTTTTGTTATTATGTAACTCTACAACTACATTTTACCACAAAAAAGTGAGGAGTTGTATAGATATAACAACCTCAGGACGTAGAATTTTAGCGGATTATGGGGTTTAGCAATTAACTAAAAAATTAGTATAGAGCGAAAGGAGAAGCTTATGTTGAATGTTGGTATTCTGGGTTGTGGGAAAATGGGAAGGATCCATGCGGAAGTCTTTTCAAAAAACAAAAATTGCAGGATTGCAGGCTTATATAACAGGACTGTGGAAAAAGCGCTGGCATTAAAGAAAATCCATCCCCATGCCAAAGTATTCGAAAACTGGCAGGACTTGATTAGAAATCCCGGCATCGATTTAATAACCATAAGTACTCCTCAGATCCTAAGACTTGAACAGTACAGACTGGCTGTAGAATATGGCAAACATGTTTTTCTTGAAAAACCAATGGCCTATGGGTTGAATGATTTAAGAGAAGCTCTTGATATAATAAATAAAAGTAGTTTATGCTTTTATGTGGATTCCCAAATCAGGAGCCAGCCGACTATACTCGCTATATACAAGGAGATTCATCGGATCGGCAGAATATTCCACATTGATATGGAATTTTCCATGTACCGGGAGGACTTAAAATGGAAGCATAAACTCATAGCAGGCGGCGGAATCTTGCGCGAGCTATGCGGACATATGATCGACCAGGCTTCGGACTGGCTGGGTGAAGCCCGAGCAGTAACATCGAATAATAAAATTATTCTTGCCGGAAGGGAAGTGGAAGACTTTACTTTAAACCTGGTTGAGTATTCGAACGGTGCTACATTGCATGTAGGCGCGAACTATTTTGACCGTGAAGGCATGATGTATAAGGGTCGTATTTTTGGTGAAAAGGGGCAAATTAACTTTACATTCAGTTCATATTCTCCTGACGATGCATCAGTAACTATGTATATTGGGGATAAAAAGGAAGATATAGTAATCGATATTCCTTTCCGGGATGATATAAACACCATTTACCCAGGACATATGGACAGCTTTAAAAAAGAGATCAATCGCTTTGTGGAATGTGTTATGAACGGTGAAAAAGCATTGGACACTCTCCAAAAAGAGTGGAATACCTCACAGGTCATATGCGCCTCATATGAATCCACAAGAAGGGATAGTAAGGTATTATTGCCGCTAGAAGATTTTGATGCTGATAATCTTAAGGATTGTTACCGGCATTTTTAGTAAAGGAGCCTATTATGTCTGCTATTGATTTGCATATGCATTCAATTTACAGCTGTGACGGTGAATATACGCCCGCAGCTCTTGTTTCATTGGCACAAAAATGCGGTATTAAGACCATTGCTATTGCCGACCATAATACGGCCGCAGGTGTCGAAGAAGCTATTCATGCTGTAAAGGATGCGAAGATTGATGTAGTACCGGCAGTTGAACTGGATTGCATACATGAGGGTATTGTATTTCATATTCTTGGATATTATATTGATCATAAATCTCCAAAGTATGAAAAGGTAGATGAAGATATTCGAAATCAGGAGAAAAAGGCAGCGGTGGATAGAATTCGTCTGGTTCGAGAATATGGGATTGATGTTGATACCGAAGAAGCGCTTTCAATGGCCAAGGACGACTTTGTAACCGGAGAAATTATTGCCGAGCTTGTTCTTAGCAAGCCAGAAAATATTAACAATCCTTTATTAAGGCCTTATTACCCCGGCGGTTCAAGAAGCGACAACCCTTATGTGAACTTCTATTGGGATATTTGCTCACAGGGTAAGCCGGCTTATGTCCATATTCAATATATGTCTATAGGCGAGGCTATAAACCTTGTTAATGATACCGGCGGGGTGCCGGTATTGGCTCATCCCGGCAATAATCTTACGTCCCGACTAAATATGCTTCATGATATTGTCAAGCTTGGGATCAGAGGAATTGAAGCATACAGCAGTTATCATACTCCGGAACAGAACAGTTATTTTGCAGCTAAGGCTGAGGAGTATGGCCTTGTGATAACATGCGGAAGCGATTTTCACGGTAAAAATAAACCTTCAATTGGCATAGGCCAATACGGGGATACAGGAGATATGAGCTATTTACCAGAAACTTTGAGAAGAATGAGCAGTTTTTACAATCAGCCGTGAAAAGCTCTTACTAACTTATTGTATTAAGATATAGTATGCATATTCAGCTTAAAAAAGCGGGAGAACCTGTAATGATACAGGCTCTTCCGCTTCTCAAATCACTGCTTTATACGAATGTTTACGTAGATGTCTTAACCTTTTCTTTCATGACAATATTGATCCATTCCGAGCTTATAAGCATTCCTGCAGTATATATAAGCAACACTGCCGGATATACAATCAAACCTGTTTTGCCGGCAATAAAGCCAGTAAGAGGAGGGAGAAGGGTACTTCCGGTATAAGCCGAGGCCATTTGCAGCCCCATAATTCTCTGAGAATTTGCCTGACCGAACCGATTAGGTGTCTCGTGGAGTATACTGGGATAGATGGGTGCGCACCCAAGACCAATCAAAATCAAACCTGTCAGTGAAAATACCGATGGAAAAGGCAACAGTAATAATATAGCTCCTGACAAAGCCACAAGCTGCCCGGCTCTGATAAGCAGCTTACTGCTTACCTTCATTGAAATAAAACCTATCATCAGCCTGCCTATGGTAATTCCGGCATAATAGAATGAGATCCAGCTTGCAGCCGTAGCCGGGGACAAGCCTTTGCTATTTACAAGAAAACTGCTTCCCCACAGACCTGCTGTCATTTCTGTTCCGCAATAGAAAAAACAAGCCAAAAGGGACAGTTTAAGCCCTTTTATATTAAATATGGAATTATTTGAGGGCTGTTTGGCTTCTTTTTCTTCATTTGATGTTTCGGTTGCTGAGCTTACCGAAGTTTTCAACCATAGTGATCTGGTTAGAAACAGCAATACAATAAGGATAAAAAGAATTGCACCGACTGTTGAATACCCGCCTCTCCAATTGCTATTCTTTATGAAATAACCCATTACTAACGGCCCCACAGTTGCTCCGATTCCCCAAAAACTATGCAGCCAGCTCATATGATGCGGCTTGTAATTAAGTGCGACATAGTTATTAAGGCCGGCATCTACAGACCCGCCGCCTAAACCCAGCGGTATGGCAAAAATAATAAGCCATATAAAAGAAGGAGATATAGAAAAACCTATTAAAGCAATGGCTGAAAGAAGTACACTTACAATGGTTACATTACCTGTTCCGTATTTGTTTATCACCTTATAGCTTAATAAACTTGAGATAATTGTACCTATTGTAATAACCATTGAAATTATTCCGCCGTTGCTGAGGTCTGCATTTAAATCTAAGCTCATGGCCGGCCATGCTGAACCAAGTAGTGAGTCCGGAAGTCCTAAACAGATAAAAGCAATATATATTATGATTATCAGGTATGTAGCCATAGTAACTCCTTTGTATTGTTGAATTTTTTATTGATTGTTGTTAGGGGATCTAACAGGCTTTCAAAAGCCATGGCCGTCAACCCTTTAATGTAATAGTCGTGAATATTACGACGATAAACAATATTAGGCATATGTCGCTCGGGAATAATCTTTATGCAACTGCTGCGTATTTCTTCTATCATATCCTCTGTTATTAAGCCGCCGGTAACCATAATGGTCTCAGGATTTATTATTGCTGTTATTGAACATATTGTTGCAACAACTCTTTCAATTACTTCTTGTGGATTTCTTAGGGTCGGGGTATTACTTCCAAAAGGCAGATAGGATATTTCACCGGCAAAATTTGTATACCCGCTAATTATCTTTCCGTCGATTATAATACCTGATCCGGGGCAATTATCATTTAGAAAATTAATAACTACAACGGATGTGTCTTTTGTGTAGCCATGCTGCTGATAGTACCCGAGGGATGTCAGATTCATATCATTTTCCAGAGATACTTTTTTACCAAACTTATCCTGTAACTTTTCTGCCATAGGGCAATTGACCAGGCTTTTAATATCGCAGATATCTATTATCTGTCGTTGAATAACAATACCGGGTATACCTATTGCTGCGGCTTTAACATTATTATATTTAGCGATAAGCTCACCTATAAGATCCTCAATCGTGTTGTAATCGACAGACTCTTTTCTGATGGTCAGTTCTTCTTTTACAACTCCAAGCAGATTAACCACAGCATATGAAACAACAGGTTTATTACTGTCATTATCTAAATAAAGGCAGATAACCATGCCATAGTCACCGTTATACATAAAGCGCTTGGCAGGCCTTCCACCGCCGAAAGCTTCTTGTTCGAGCTCCAGAACCTCACCGGTTGAAACTAATTCATTCAGTATAGTATTGCATGTAGCCTGGCTAAGGCCAGTTGCCATGGCAATATCGAACTTAGTTTTTCCCGGCATGGTTTTCAGAATGGCTTTAACAAGATTGACATTCAGTTGTTTCACTTTTGATGTTTCCATTTTTAATAAAGTCCTTCAAAATATTATAACACTTATTATAACTATTATAAAAAGAATTATAATAAGTGTCAAGATGAAAAGCGAAATATCTAATTAAAAATTATGTTAAAATCACAGTTAGAATGTTTATCTGAAAAGGAGCATACAATGAAATACAATAATGTGATTAATGCCGTATTTGTTCGACGGCCCAATAGGTTTATTGCAATTTGTGATATAGATGGTGAAATAGTTAAGGCACATGTTCGAAATACAGGAAGATGCCGGGAGCTTCTTGTTCAGGGAGTGAAAGTATATCTTGAAAAATCCGACCAGGTAAAGCGCAAAACCGGTTACACACTTATTGCTGTTGAAAAGGGAGAAAGAGTTGTCAATATTGATAGTATTGCGCCCAACAAAGTTGTTCTGGAAGCTATCAATACCGGTCAGCTGCGTCTTCCCGATTTACAGAAGCCGGCTACCATTAAATCGGAGAAGCAATTCTATGATTCCAGGTTTGATCTATACCTTGAAACGGACGCTAGCAAGGCTTTTATTGAGGTAAAAGGAGTTACTTTAGAAGAGGATAATATAGCTCTTTTCCCGGATGCTCCAACAGAAAGGGGAATAAAGCATATAAAAGAATTGATCAAAGCTGTTCTTGAAGGCTACGATGCGTATATCGTCTTTATTGTCCAGATGAAAGGAGTATTTTCATTTGCTACGAATATAAAAATGCATCCTGAATTCGGGTGTGAACTTCAAAAAGCAATTGAATCCGGAGTTCATGTTTTATGCTTTGATTCTTATACAGGGAAAGACTATATTTCGTTAGGCGACCCGGTACCTGTTACAATTTAAAGTTGCTCGTTCAGTCAATCAATGTTTATTTCGGTATCATTCATCCCATAATTCTTCATGAGCAGAAGAGCTTTGTCCCGTCATTGGTATAGTCGTGCATACAAAAAAAGATGTCTCCCGCAGTTAAAAGCACGGAGACATCTTTATTCAGCTATATATTTTATTCGGCAGAACCATTTCTAAACTTAAACTTCAGGACCTGTAGATGACTCAGTTGCAGGAGGTGCATCCACTGATGATTGAACAGGAGGCTGGACAGGCTGGGCTTGCGGAGCCTGTGGAGCCTGCGGAGCTGCGTTCTGAGGAGACTGAGGCGGAGCCTGCATCGGAGCCGCTGAAACCGGTGTCGTATTTATTGGTGCCGCCGGTTTCTTTTTCTTAGTCATGAAGAATATCACCAGACCGGCCACAACAATTAAAAGTGGCCATACGGGGAACCCTCCGCCTTTTTTGAAGACAACAAGCGGATTTTGACCGCTGAATACTGCCGTGCTCTTTTTATCTATATCTGCTCCATCTGTAACGTATTGAATATTACCCGGTACGGTAACCGTGATTTCAACCAAACCATATTGTTCGGTCCCACCCATAGGGAAGTAAACCATATGGAGCTTGTCAGATACTTTATCTTCATCAACCTGCTTATTTTTAGTGTTAACAAGATTGTCCAAGCCGTAGACGTCATTCTTGCGATACTCTTTAACCGTACCAAAAAACGATCCGTCGTCCATATCATTAATGTCTGATATACTAACAGAGGCTGTTATGTTTTTTTTGCTTGTCTTCACATTTTTTAATTTAGCGATTTTTTTGCCCGCTCTGTCATTTATATCGTCAACCGAATCTTCTATTGCTTTTTCAATATCTTTAGTTGGCATCATTCCTTGGGTTTGTGAAATATCAATGGTATAGGTCATATCCAAAGAACCGTTCTTCTTGACCTTCATATCAACTGAAAGACATCCTGTAAGCATTACAACGATTAATAGGATTGAAGTAAAGGATAGAATGTTTTTGATTCTCTTCATAGAAGAATCCCCCTTTGATTATTTTCAATAAAATCAGATATGTTCTACCATATACTACCATACTATGGTAAAATCTTTCTATTATCGTATCATACGTTAATAAGTAAGTAAACAACAAGCTTGATTAATGCATAACTATCAATGGGTTTTACATAGAAAAAATTTCTATATATTAAGCAAATATATAGCGATACTGATTTGTTATTGATGCCTTAATAATTTGAATAATACAGTTTGAATAATACAGACGGAGGGTATAATGAATAGATTACGCAAGTATTTACTGTTAATATTCTGTTGCTTTATTTTCTTTGGAGCAAGTGGTGTCAATGACTAAATATGGATAAAATTTAGTATATTGCTGAAACAATAAAGAAAACACAAGAAATAATAGTATATTGAAGACGAACATAGCAGAAAGTCGATATCTGTGTTTAGATAATTATTTAGGTAGAATTGCCTTGACATATATATACTGCTAAATGTGAAACAATATATTAATTCATCCGGTTTCTATTATGAATTGCCTTGACATATGTATACTGCTAAAGTAGAATAGCTATAAAAATAACATATTGCATGTGGGAGCCGAAAAAAAGGCTGAGAGGGGATTTTTGCATCCCGACCATTTAGAACCTGATCTGGTTAACACCAGCGGAGGGAATGCTCAATGTAGATCAATTTGTTGCCGCCTCTGATGGCGGTATTTATTATTCCTCGAAAGACTGTGCGAAAACTGCTTCGATGTGCAGGTTATAATATTTATTAATGCAATCATAAATAAGCGGTGTGCTAAATGCGATTTAAAGCGAAGAATGGATTGCGTAGCGAGCGCGACTGGAAACAGGACATTGGAGATGGAGTGCTAAATCGCAGAAGATCCTTCGCTGACGCTCAGGATGACGAATGTCAGCTACAGCCGCTAAACTTGCATGAGTTTTATTCAATAATAATTTTCGCACAGTCTTTCGAGGAATAAATCGCCTGATTCATTTGCATTCCGATGGTACTCTCAATTCCCAAATGAACGGAGGGTAGAAGAATGTCAAAAATTAATTTAAGCTTGCAGGTTATTCCCAACGTAGCCGATGGCCTTGTTTATCCTGTTGTTGATAAGGTAATAGCTATGATAAAGCAAAGCGGATTAACTTACGAGGTCGGATCTATGGAAACAACCATTGAAGGGGAATTGGATGAACTAATGGATATTGTTAAGAAAGCTCAGGAAGTGTGTGTTAAGGAAGGTGCCACAAGGGTGATTTCTATAGTGAAGATCGATTACAAACCGGGGGGCGTCACCATTAATGAAAAAGTCGGTAAATACAGAAAAAAAGAATAAAAGCAGTGGTTTCAATGGCCTGTCATTTTTGCTGGGGGTACTTTTCCTTACACTTTGGCAACTAGCGGTTGATATTTATAAAATACAGCCCTATATTCTGCCGGGACCCATAGCTGTAATAAAAGCTCTTTATGAAGAAAGAGGACTTCTCTTATCACATACCACCGCAACTCTGAGTGAGGCCTTGATTGGTTTTGGAATCGCAGTTGTATTGGGGGTGCTTCTTGGAATATTGATGGGCTATTACAGCATTATCCGCAGGGTGTTTTACCCAATGTTCGTAATAAGCCAGACGATACCTCTTATTGTCCTGACGCCACTCTTCGCAGTATGGTTTGGTTTCGGGCTTCTGCCGAAGGTACTCATAATAATTCTGGGGTGCTTTTTCCCAATAACAGTTACATTTACTCAAAGCCTTTTAAGGGAAGACGAAGACATGGATGCGCTTTTAAATGTAATGGGAGCAAGCAGATGGAAAAGCTTTTTTTTGGTAAGAGTTCCTCAAGCACTACCCGGACTGTTTGCCGGGCTTAGAATTGCCGTGACCTATAGCATAATGGGCGCAGTAATTTCAGAATGGGTGGGGGCTAAAAAAGGACTTGGAATCTATATGACCCGGGCTATGACTAGCTTTAAAACTGCGGTACTTTTTGCTGACGTACTTATTATCGTGCTGTTAAGCATGGGTTTGTATAAGCTTGTCGAAATAATTGAAAAAAGAATAACAAAGAATATAAATTATTAATAAGAAATGAGGATTTAGTTTATGAATGCGATTAAAAAAATAAATAAAGTAATTTTAATATTATTGACAGCCGTTATGGCATTTCCTCTTGCGGCATGTGCCGGGAAAGCTCCGGTGAAGACCGACAGGAAGGTAACAGTTGTATTGGACTGGACGCCAAATACAAACCATACCGGGTTATATGTTGCCAGGGATAAAGGTTTCTATAAGGAGCAGGGGCTTGATGTAGAAATAATACAACCTCAGGAAGGTACCAGTGATACAATTGTAGCGGCAGGTACCGCGCAATTTGGCATCAGCTATCAGGAAGCAGTTACATTTGCGAGAGCTTCAGGTGTACCCCTGGTTTCGATAGCTGCAGTTATACAACATAACACATCCGGGTTTGCCTCTCTAAAGGAAAAAAATATTCTTACACCAAAAGACTTTGAAGGAAAAAAATACGGGGGATGGGGCTCAGATGTAGAAGCAGCCACAATAAAATATTTGATGGAACAGGCCGGAGCCGATTTTTCCAAGGTTGAGATTATAACCACGGGTGATGCCGACTTTTTCCAGGCAAGTGCAACAGAGCAGATAGATTTTGCCTGGATATTCGAAGGTTGGGCAGGAATAGAAGCTAAACAAAAAGGCATTGAACTTAATTATATTGATTTGGGCAAGGAAGCGGCTGTCTTTGATTACTATACACCGGTTATTATAACCAATGAAAAGATACTGAATGAAGATAAAGCGCTTGTAGAAAGTTTTATAAATGCTACAAAAAAAGGTTATGAATTTGCTATAGAAAAACCCGAGGAAGCTGCAGATATATTAATGACGGCGACTCCGGAGCTGAATAGGGAGCTTGTTATGGAAAGTCAAAGATTTCTTTCGGAAAGATACCGGGCTGAAGCAGCATACTGGGGATTCCAGAAAGAAGAAGTCTGGCAGCGCTATACCGGTTGGATGTTTGAGAATGGCTTTATAGAAGAGGCTATAGATGTTTCAAAAGCCTATACAAACGAATTTATTGACTAGTCGTTTATTTATCTGTTATTGGAAGGCAATATGAAGAATATCATTGAAATATCCCAATTGAATAAAATATACTACGAACCGGACAGTAATGAAAAAGGGCTTGGGGTGCTTTCAGACATTAACATGAGGGTGGCTCATAACGAATTTGTCTCTCTTCTGGGCCCGAGCGGTTGTGGGAAAAGTACTCTATTAAAGATAATTGCGGGCCTGGATCCAGACTATGAAGGCAATATTTATTTAGAGGGCAAAGATTCGAAACACTTACGTATCCCGGTTTGCTATATGCTCCAGAAGGATTGTCTGATACCTTGGCGCACTATGATTTCAAATGTTTTACTGCCTATAGAGATAAGAAAAGGGTATGTTAAAAAGGCCAAAGAAGAAATAAGACCTCTTATTGCCGAGTTTGGGCTTACAGGCTTTGAAAACTATAAGCCTGGTCAGCTATCAGGCGGTATGAGGCAAAGGGCGGCATTGCTTCGAACGTATTTGATGCAAGGAGAGATTATGCTTTTAGATGAGCCTTTTGGTGCGCTGGATGAGATTACCAGAATGCAGATGCAAGACTGGCTGATTTCGGTTTGGGAAAAGCATAGGAAAACAGTCCTCTTTGTTACCCATGATATAGACGAAGCTATTTACCTGTCGGATCGTGTAATAGTCATGAGTAATATTCCGGGAACAATAGCGGGAGAAATACATATTGATTTTGATCGTCCACGAGCCAGGGATATGCTATTAAGCACACAATTCAACGAATACAAAAGAAGCCTGATGGATATCCTGTCAAAAAGTTGATGCCTGTAAATATGAAAACACATGCGCCTGTAAGAACTTTTCATTTTAGCTCCACATTTTTAGGGTAACTATTATATTAAAGTTAGCTTAAAATTTGGCGGTTCCGTAGATAGAAGATGTATTGGGAAGAATTTAACCAATAACAGCCGGATGCCGATAGTATATGTAATGAATACAACTATAATAAGCAGGTGAGACAACTTGGCGGACAAACCGATAGGGAACAAGAAAAATAGTGAATTAGACGGGGAGTGTTAACTTTGCAAGCGTACATGCGGGGAATTGTATAACCGTCAAAGGTATGGTTGTTTCAAGCACAATTAATGCTGCAATAAATGATACGGTAGCAAAAGATACCTCTAACCTGTTGGAAAAATTAATTGACGGCATAAACAGACTTATTGATAACATCAATGCTTTTACCGGTAACGAAAAAGAAATGCATAATTTGAAGGATAATTCTTCAGTCATAAGATATCTGATTAATAATAAGAATAAAGATTTGCCCAGTACTGTTTATGAAGTATTAAATTCCTTGAGAAAAGGTAATTATGATGTTGAGGAAGACTTCATCATTCAGTTTCTTAATACTACCCGGCCTCTTATGGGTAATTTCTCCGAAGTAGATAGTGTCAAATATTTGAACATGGTAGTTGAAAATTTAAAAACTCTTTTTACAATAAAGGATGCAACAAAGATAAAGGGAAACGTTAATTTAGGTTCTGTCTTAAATTCAAATGTAACCGCCCTTGGAGACATTGTTATATTGGGTAAAGGGTGCTTCAACTCAAAATTGTGCAGTAACGGTAAAATAATTGTAAATAGTAACGTTAGGGGCGGCCAGTTAAGAGCTGAAAAAGGAATTGAGATTTTTACCGCCGGAACAGATATGGGTGTTAAGACTCTGTTGGCTGTGCCTGAAAATGGGTATATAAGTATTAAGACGGCATATCCGGATGTAACAATTAAGATTGGAGGCGCTTCACATACATTTCTTACTGAAAAAAGAATGGTCAGGGCAAAGCTGGTGTCGGGGAAAATTGTTTTTTGAAACGAAATGGAGGCAAATATGGTAAAAAAGCTTTTGCTTGGGGAATTCATTGAAACTAACAGCATTATTGAAACTAAGAGCCAGGGGCGTTGTAATTGGATTATAACATCAGTTTTAAATGTGTTCGGTGACTTTTTGGAAGTCAGACAGGTCACAGAATACCTTTCATGCGTGCTCATGATTGGTGATAAGGTAAGCTGTAAATACGTTACAAAGGATTCAATTTATTTACTTGAGGCAGAAGTATACAATGTCAAGTTTGCTTTAAAATCCGTTGTTTTTAAGGTCAATGATATAAAGAAAATAGAAAACTCCAGAAAACATAAGAGGTATGATGTACATATAGGCGCAAGTTTCAAAAAGAAACACCAAGCCGGGGAAATCTACTGCGTTATTATGAATATTAGCGCCGAGGGGCTTAGCATAGTAACAAGAGCACTTCTTAAAATCGGAGAAAAGATTTTTGTAAGCATATATAATCGAGGGTTTCATTTTTTGACAGCCGAATGTATCGTTAAGTGGCATGATGTTGAAGATACAAATCATATGTATGGCTTGGCTATAGTTAATATGGATGAGCTATCAAGAGTCCAGTACAGAGATTTCATGAGTAAGCTGCGAAGAAAGGTAAGGCATGCACGAAAAAAGGCAGAAAAGCTCATTGACGAGAATCAATAAGACATAGTTTTAGGATTGAAATAAATTTGTACAATTTTACATTACCTGAAATTCAGTATATAATTAATAAATAGAAGTATAATTAAATCGAGGTGAAAAGTATGCAGGAGAATTACAGAAATTACGGAAGAACATTTGAAGAGGAATATGCTTCGATAAAAGGCATGAATGCTTTTATATCAAAAGTTTTTGGCTGGATGTTCATAGGGCTTTTGCTTACTGCAGGAGTATCATATTTTGTACTAACAAATGTTAACTTGGTTTTGGCACTGGTAACAAATAGCTTTTTATTTTTCGGGTTGCTGATTGGTGAATTAGTATTGGTTGCTGTTTTATCATCCCGCATTACCAGAATGAAATTTGGAACAGCACTGGGAATGTTCTTTGGCTATGCGGCCTTAAACGGAGTGACCTTATCCATCCTGTTTTTGGCTTACACCGGAGGATCAATAGTGGCTGCATTTGGTATCACTGCCATTACCTTTGGTGTTATGTGTATTTACGGATACTTTACAAAGGCGGATTTAACACAATTTAGAACCATGCTTTTTATGGGGCTGATTGGGATTCTGGTACTTTCTCTGGTAAATATGTTCCTTAGAAGCAGCGGTATGGAATGGTTTATTAGTATTCTGTGTCTGGTTGTGTTCCTTGGTTTAACGGCATATGATATGCAAAAGCTAAAAGCATATTTTTTTGGAACCGAAGGAAATATGGCGCTTAGGGAAAACCTTGGGATTATTGGCGCCCTGGCATTGTATCTGGATTTCATCAATCTGTTCTTAACCTTTCTAAGGCTGTTTGGAAGAAGGAAATAGTGGCCGGAAAAACAAAACTATGTAAAACAGGGTACCGCCTCATGGCGGTACCTTTTTTATATGGCAGTACCCCGTCAGACTGCGCGAAGCAGTTTTAAGCGCCATACGTGTCATCCTGCAATAAGATCATTCGCTGCGCTAAGGATGACTTGCAGGAACGTGCAATATGCATAGTTTATAGACAACAGATTAATACTCCTGCATGTCAGATCCTTCGCCAGACTGTGCGAAAACTGTTTAAACATGCAGTTTATAATATTTGAATATGCAATCGCAAATAAGCGGCGTGGTTGCTGCGATTTAAAGCGAAGCAAGGATTGCGTAGCGAGCGCGACTGGAAACAGGATGTTGGAGATGGAGCGCTAAATCGCAGCAAGCTACAGCCGCTAAACTTGAATAGATTTAATACGACTGATAGTTATCGCACAGTCTGTCGCTGACGCTCAGGATGACAAATGTCAGCTGCAGCCGTTAAACTTGCGTAGATTTAATACTAATGATAGTTTTCGCACAGTCTGACATATTGCCGGGTTGGATTCCGGCTTTAAATTTTAACATGTTTTTGTTATGATATTCTTACGGATTTATGAGATACTTAATTCATAAAGTTACTTAATTTGACGGTTTAGAAAGGATTATTAGCTTGGATATAAAAAAGAACACTACAGAATACAGACTTGGAGTTAAACCGCGGGGGGGAATGGGTGTTGATAATGCACCGGAATTTACGGACTGGGTCGAACAAATCAGAAATCTTAATATGAAGCATGCCCTGCAAACAGGGGAAACAAAGAAATTTAAAATGGATGTTTTCGGATGCCAAATGAATGAGCGGGATTCGGAGACAATCGCCGGAATGCTTACCGACATGGGTTTTGAAGAGGTTTCTAAAGATAAGCCTGCCGATATGATAGTTTTTGTTACATGCTGTGTCAGGGAAAATGCCGAAGAGCGGATATACGGGCATATAGGCGGTCTTACCCGCGAGTGTGAAGAAAATGGTGCATTTATTATAGCTTGTGGATGCATGATGCAGCAGCCGCATGTGGTTGAGAAAATCAAAAAGTCATACCGTAATGTAAAAATTGTTTTCGGGACGCATAATATACACACATTCCCTGAGCTATTATATCGCTATCTGACAAAAAAGAAGCGTGTTTTTGAAATTTGGGATAAAGAGGATAAAGTTGTTGAAGACCTTCCAACAAGGCGTGTTGATAAGCATAAAGCATGGGTCAATATTATTCTCGGATGTAATAATTTTTGTTCATATTGTATTGTACCCTATGTCAGGGGAAGGGAACGAAGCCGGAGCATGATTGATATTCTAGCTGAAATTGAAAGCCTTGCCAGGGACGGCTGCAGGGAAATTACTTTGTTGGGGCAGAATGTGAATTCTTATGGTAACGATCTGGGAGAAAAAGATCTTTTTGCTAAACTCCTTTATGCTATCGAAGATATTGAAGGAATAGTGAGAGTCAGGTTTATGACCTCCCATCCGAAGGATCTTTCCGATGGTCTTATTGATTCCATGAAAAACTGTAAAAAGGTATGCAACCACCTTCACTTGCCGTTTCAATCGGGAAGCACCCGTATTCTTGAAAAGATGAACAGAAGATACACTAAGGAGGATTATTTATCCTTAGTAGCCAGAATTAAAGAAGCTGTCCCGGATATTGCTCTTACCACAGATATTATTGTCGGTTTTCCCGGAGAATCGGAAGAGGACTTTGAAGACACTTTGGATGTAGTAAAAAAAGTGGGCTTTGATGCCGCATATATGTTTATATATTCGCCCAGAAAAGGTACTCCCGCGGCAAAGCTGGAGCAGGCAACTCCTTCGGAAGTTATCAGCCAACGGTTTAAAAAGCTTTTGGAACTTCAAACCTCTATTGCTACCGAGCTGGCTAAGAAAATCGAGGGAGAAACCGTGGAAGTTCTTGTGGACGGACCCAGCAAAGCAAACCCGGACATGCTTAGCGGACGCACCCGTTCAAACCGCCTGGTCAATTTTAAAGGCGAAAATGTAAAAAAAGGTGATATAGTAAATGTAGAAATTATTCGGGCAGGTGCTTTCTGGCTCGAAGGCAGGGGAGGAAAAAAACTTGGCTAAGCTGACTCCTATGATGCAACAGTATATGGAGATTAAAGAACGGTACAAGGACTGTATTCTGTTTTTCAGACTTGGAGACTTTTATGAGATGTTTTTTTCTGACGCCGAGCTTGCATCAAGAGAGCTGGAAATCACTCTGACGGGCAGGGACTGTGGTCTGGAAGAACGGGCGCCCATGTGCGGGGTTCCGTTTCATGCTGCCCACACCTACATAGCCCGACTTATTGCGAAAGGCTATAAGGTGGCTATTTGTGATCAGATGGAGGATCCGGCCACGGCAAAAGGAATTGTAAAAAGAGATGTAACCAGAGTAATTACTCCCGGAACAGTTATCGATCCTTCTATGCTTGATGAGAAGAAAAATAATTATCTTATGGCAGTATATTGTCAGCAAATATATTTTGGAATTGCTGTAGTAGATGTATCCACCGGTGAGTTTTACTCGACCCAGATCACCTGGGGAAGCTCTATGGGAAAGCTTATTGACGAAATATCAAGATATAAGCCGTCTGAAATAATCACGAATGAGGAACTGGCAACGAAACCCGAATACAAAGCTTATTTCAATGAATATTTAAGAACAGAACCCTCAATAATCGACGGGGAACTATTTGCTCTGAAAAACAGTAATGAAAAGCTTATTGATATCTTTGGAAAAAACCCGTTTAATGATCTTGATCTGGCGCAATGCGCATCGGGGGCTCTGATATCATATTTGGAGGAAACTCAGAAGGTCGATTTAAAGCACATAGAGAAAATTAGAATATATAAAATTGAGCAATATATGATGCTTGACAGCGCTTCGCGCAGAAGTCTTGAAATTACGGAAACCATGAGGGATTCCAAAAAGAAGGGTTCTCTATTGTGGGTGTTGGATAAGACTTCCACATCAATGGGTGGAAGAAAGCTTAGACAATGGCTTGAGCAACCGCTATTAGATGTTGATGAAATAAACCTTAGACTTGATGCGGTTTCTGAGCTGAATGAGAGCTTCATAGTGAGAAGTGAACTAATGGAACTGCTAAGAGGAGTCTATGATATTGAGAGACTGGCTTCCAAGTTGGTTTTCGGTACTATAAATGCCAGAGACCTTTTGGCGATCAAATCATCATTATCCAAGTTGCCGTATATCAAGGAGCTTATACGGGATCTGAAGACCGAATACAACAGACAGTTGTATGAGAGGCTCGATTTACTGGAGGATGTGTATACACTGATTGACATATCAATAAATGAAGACGCGCCCTTATCTGTTAAGGAAGGCGGTATTATTAAGACGGGCTATGACCAAAAAGTCGATGAATACAGACATGCGGCTACTGAAGGCAAAACCTGGATTTCAGAGCTCGAAGCCAGGGAACGGGAAAGAACAGGGATTAAAAGCTTAAAAATACGTTATAATGATAATTTCGGCTACTATATAGAGGTGACTAAGGCAAATATCGGCCTGGTGCCTGATGATTATGTGAGAAAGCAAACGTTGGTCAATTGCGAGCGCTATACTATGGACAAGCTAAAAAGCATGGAGGATACAATTTTAGGAGCCGAATCAAAGGTTGTACAGCGGGAGTATGAGCTTTTCTGTGAGATAAGAGATAGGGTATTTCAGAATGTTAAGAGACTTAAAACCACCTCAGATTGCGTATCTATTCTTGATACTATTTGTTCTTTTGCCGATGTTGCCGACCGTAACGATTATGTACGTCCGGATATTTATGAAGGCGGGAACATTGAGATAAAAAACGGCCGGCATCCGGTAGTTGAGAAGGTGCTTAACAGCAACCAGTTTGTGCCCAATGATACATTTTTGGATAATGAAGAAAATAGAATCTGCGTAATAACAGGACCCAATATGGCGGGCAAGTCCACATATATGAGGCAGGTTGCACTAATTACCCTCATGGCACAAGCGGGGTGCTTTGTACCGGCCGAATATGCTAAGATAGGATTGGTTGACAGAATTTTTACCAGAATAGGGGCATCTGATGATTTGGCTTCAGGGCAGAGTACTTTCATGGTTGAGATGACGGAGGTAGCAAATATTCTTGAAAATGCCACACCTAAAAGTCTTTTGATTCTGGACGAGATAGGCCGCGGCACCAGTACATATGACGGGCTTAGTATAGCCTGGGCCGTAATAGAATACATAAATGACAAAGGAAGATTGGGCTGCAGAACGCTTTTTGCCACCCATTACCATGAGCTTACCGAGTTGGAGGAAAGGCTTCACGGAATAAAGAATTATTGTGTTTCTGTACGGAAAAAAGGAAATGATATAATTTTCTTAAGAAAAATTACACGAGGCGGGGCGGACAAAAGCTACGGTATTGAAGTAGCCAGCCTTGCGGGTATCCCTGCCAACGTGATCGAACGAGCAAAAATGATATTAGAAGAGCTGAATGAAGCCGACATTAACCAAGCCTCCAAAAAGCGAAAACAAAAGCCTGTTGACGGGCAGCTGGATCTTTTTGCGTCAAGTACCTTATCAAAGGCGGAAAGAGATGTTTTAGACGAGCTAAGGATGGTGGATCCTTCGTTATTGACTCCGTTGGATGCCCTGAACAAGCTCTACAATCTGCAGCAAAAGCTGAAATAGGGCTGCTCATTCTACAGAAACTTTGGTCAGGGAGAGTTATATGAGTAAAATTGTTATTTTAGATGAGAAAACATCCAATCAAATAGCTGCGGGAGAAGTAATCGAACGGCCGGCCTCCGTAGTTAAGGAAATGTTGGAGAATTCTATTGATGCCGGAGCTACTCAAATCACGGTAGAAATCAAGAACGGCGGGATATCATATATTCGTGTTACCGATAATGGCAGCGGCATAGATAAAGATGATCTTGAACTGGCCTTTGAACGGCATGCTACCAGTAAAATAAGGCGGATTGAGGATTTAGAAGATCTTTCAACTATGGGCTTTCGCGGAGAGGCACTGGCTTCTATAGCTTCAGTGTCCCACCTTGAGGTAACATCCAAAACAGAGGATGCCCCAACTGGTACAACTATAAAAATGGAAGGCGGCCGAATAACTGAGGTTAACCAGGCAGGAAGCCCCAAAGGTACAAGCTTTATCGTAAGAAACCTTTTTTATAATACACCCGCACGGTATAAATTTCTTAAGAAAGATACCACAGAGGCAGGTTACATCGCTGATATCATCGAACGTCTTGCCCTTGCAAATCCCGGAATATCCTTTAAATTAATTCAGAACAATCAAACACAGATACATACGCCGGGAAACCATGATTTATTGAGTGCTATATACAGTATTTTTGGTAAGGATATTGCAAGATCTGTCCTTCCGGTAAATTATGAAAACGAAGGTTTTATTCTTGGAGGATTTATTGGAAAGCCTGAAATTGCGAGAGGAAACAGAAGCAAGCAATCGATATTTCTTAACGGAAGATACATAAAGAGCCGGGTAGTAGCAAAAGCTCTAGAAGATGCCTACAAGACCATGCTGATGCAGAATAAGTTTCCCTTTTGTGTGCTTTTTCTGAAATGCTCGCCTGAAAGCTATGATGTTAATGTCCATCCTCAGAAACTGGAGGTGCGTTTTGCCAATGAGAACTCAGTTTACAGTACCGTTTACCATGGCGTTAAAAGCACATTACTGGGGAAATCGGAAATAAGGAGCTTTGAATCCGATATTAATGAAGCCGGATCAAAATATAATGCACCGACCGGCATTACCCCAAAGTATGGTAACGAAAAAAGGCTGCCTGCCGTTAATGTATCTTTAACTAAGCAATCTGCCTTATTTGACAGTCATCCTGGAAACACCGTTTTTTTTGATATTGATAAGGAACAAAAAAGGACGGCAACAATCGAGCCTGTATTTGATAAAAAGCCTGAGTATCCTGATAAGCTAAAGATAGTTGAAGAAACCCAAGAAATCCAAGAAACCCAAGACACCAAAGAAACCAAAGAGGCCGAAGAAATCAAAAAAAATGATGGAGCCGGGTATTATGAAGAGATAAGCGGATCTGACAAAAGTGCTTCGCTGCAGGAATTATTGAGTGCCTCAATAGTAGGACAGGTCTTTGAAACGTATATACTATTGCAGAAGGGTAATAATCTGTACATTATAGATCAGCATGCTGCCCATGAGAGAATACGGTACGAGACAATAAAGCAAAGACGGGCTAAAAATGAGAGCTTTTCACAGATTATACTGGAACCCATAATAATAAAGCTTACGGGAAATGAGTTTGACTTTGTCATGGAAAAACAGTCGGAATTCCAAAGCTTAGGGTTTGAAATTGAAGCATTTGGTACAAATACTGTTATTTTAAGAAGTATACCCGACTTTTACGAAGGAGGGTTCAGCACAAGCGATTTCAATGAGATATTGGATCGATGGATTAAGACAGGAGCCAACCATAGTGATATAAGCGATGAAGCCTTATACATGATTTCCTGCAAAGGGGCGCTAAAAGCTAACAGAACTTTATCGAAGGAAGAAATTTCCTCCATCGTGGAAAGCTTATGTGCATTGGAAAATCCATTTACCTGCGTTCATGGAAGACCGGTCATATTAACATTGGAAAAGAAAGATTTTGAAAAGCGCTTCAAGAGGATAGTATAGCCCTGTTTGACAGTCCGGTGGCGAATTTTTAATATTTCTTACGCCAGGAATGTTTCAGCCTGTGCAAAAACTGTTTTAACATGAAGGTTATAATAT
>JBMNTI010000040.1:0-19299 GCA_050945655.1 Acetivibrionales bacterium
AAGTCATTTATCATCAGCGAAGTACGGAGGCAGAAAGCAGGATGCAGGTACTTCTTGCAGATGCAGATAAACTTCTTACCTTATGCGGCTCTGATTATGAAAATGTTACAGAATACGAATTATTCGCGAGATGCCTTTTGGAACAGACTGTTGTAGAGAACGAAAAACGCCGACTCCGCAAAAAAGAAGATGGAACAGAGATGATAACTTAAAAATTCTATGCAAAAAACTTGGTAATATGATACAATATTGTAGAAAAAACGATGAAGTAAACAAAGCGGTAAGGGAGATGTAACAATGGCAAAGATTACGTTTGATTACAAAAAGGCTTTAGGGTCTTTAAACGAGAACGAGGTCAAATATTTAGAAAGTCAGGTAGAAGCAGCGCACAAAATGATTCACGATAAATCCGGCCCAGGCAATGATTTTTTAGGCTGGGTGGAGCTTCCAAATGATTATGACAGAGAAGAATTCGGACGGATCATTAAAGCTGCGCAAAGAATCAGAGAGAACTCCGATGTGCTTATTGTCATAGGTATCGGCGGTTCATATTTGGGGGCCAGAGCGGCAATCGAAGCTCTGAACCATTCTTTTTACAATATGCTGCCAAAGGATAAGCGTAACGGTCCGGAGATTTATTTTGCCGGCAACAATATAAGTTCAACCTATCTTACCGAACTGATGGAGCTCATTGAAGGCAAGGAGGTATCTGTTAATGTGATCTCCAAGTCGGGTACTACCACCGAACCTGCGATTGCATTTAGAATCTTCAAGGAATATATGGAGAAAAAATACGGCAAAAAGGAAGCTAAGAGCCGTATCTACGCTACTACCGACAGGACCAGGGGAGCGCTTAAAACACTGGCCGATAACGAAGGCTATGAAACATTTGTTATTCCTGACAACGTTGGAGGACGATATTCGGTTCTTACCGCAGTAGGGCTTTTGCCTATTGCTGCGGCCGGGATTGATATCACGGAAATGATGAAGGGTGCCAGGGATGCATGTGATGAATATAAAAAACCATTTGAAGACAATGATTGCTACAAGTATGCAGCAGTGAGAAATGCCCTTTATAGAAAAGGAAAAACAACAGAGATCCTTGTTAACTACGAACCTTCCCTGCACTATGTAAACGAATGGTGGAAACAGCTCTACGGCGAAAGTGAGGGAAAGGATCAGAAGGGTATCTTCCCTGCCAGTGTCGATTTTTCGACCGATCTTCATTCATTGGGACAATACATTCAGGATGGACTGCGCAATATTTTTGAAACCGTAATCAATGTGGAGAAATGTCGAAAATCTATGAAAATGACAGCGGCAGCCGAGGATTTGGACAAGCTGAACTATCTGTCCGGCAAAGATATGGATTTTGTAAACAAGATGGCTATGCAGGGTACGGTGCTGGCTCATAACGACGGCGGGGTCCCAAATCTTATGGTAAATATACCTGAGATGAATGCATATTGGTTTGGTTATATGGTCTACTTCTTTGAAAAGGCTTGCGGAATAAGCGGGTATTTACTTGGAGTAAATCCCTTTGATCAGCCGGGTGTTGAAGCATATAAAAAGAATATGTTTGCGCTTCTTGGGAAACCCGGCTTTGAAAAAGAAAGAGAAGTGCTTTTAAAGCGCCTGTAATTATTAATTTTCTTGATTTAGAATAAGCATTATGCTACAATGATAAGCGCTGTATAATAAATCGGAGGTTTTAATATGACGTTTTGGGCAATTTTTGTCAATATTATTTATTTATTAATATGTCTTGTTATCATTGCGGTTGTACTGCTGCAAGCCGGTCGTTCTGCGGGGATCAGCGGTTCTATCGCCGGCGGGGCGGAAACTTTTTTTGGCAAGAACAAAGGCCGTGCCTATGATCAGCTTCTTAGCAAGTACACAGGTTGGATTGCTATTTTGTTTGTTATTGTATCGATAATTCTTGTGTTCTTGCTGTGATATATGAAAAATAATTAACACAAGGCTATACATGCGGCTGAGCATGTATAGCCTTTTAGCGTTCCCGACAGACTGGGCGAAAACTATCAATAATATTAAATCTATGCAAGTTTAGCACTCTGTTCCAACATCCTGTTTCCAGTCGCGCTCGCTACGCAATCCATGCTTCGCTTTAAATTGCAGCAACCACGCTGATTATTAACGATTGCATAGTGAAATATTATAACCTGCATGTTGAATCAGTTTTCGCACAGTCTGCCGTTAAAACTAAGAACTTCATAATAATTTTTTTGCTTTATACCAACAGAGGAGAAGCTTATGCCCGAATTTAAATTAAAGTCAGATTATAAACCAACCGGAGATCAGCCAAAAGCGATTGAGGCTCTTACGAAACTTATCAACGATGGGAGCAGGCATCAGACCTTACTTGGTGTAACCGGATCCGGAAAGACTTATACAATCGCAAATGTAATCGAAAGGATTCAGAAGCCAACTCTTGTTATAGCTCACAATAAAACCCTGGCTGCCCAGCTTTGCAATGAGTTTACCGAGTTTTTTCCCGAAAATGCCGTAGAGTATTTTGTAAGCTATTATGATTATTATCAACCCGAGGCCTATATCCCTTCTACCGATACCTATATAGAAAAGGATTCCTCCATCAATGACGAAATTGATAAACTCCGTCACTCTGCGACAGCCGCTCTTTTTGAAAGAAGGGACGTAATTATCGTAGCCAGCGTATCATGTATTTATGGTCTGGGTGATCCGGAAGATTATACCGACCTTATGATTTCATTGCGTCCGGGTATGGTAAGAGACAGAGATGAAATAATCAGAAAGCTGGTGGATATTCAATATACCCGAAACCAATTCGATTTTAAACGTGGAACATTCAGGGCTATGGGTGATGTTTTGGACATATTTCCGCCGTCTTCGTCCAATACTGCCTTAAGAGTTGAATTCTTCGGTGATGAAATAGACAGGATAACCGAGATTGATGTTCTGACAGGAGAAGTCAAAGGTTTAAGATCACATATTGCTATTTTTCCGGCATCCCACTTTACGACTAAAAAAGATAAGATGGACAAGGCCATCCGAACTATTGAAGCCGAGTTGGAAGAGCAGATTAAGTATTTTAAGGATCAAGGCAAATTGGTGGAAGCCCAAAGAATCGAGCAGCGTACCAGATATGATATCGAAATGATGCAGGAAATAGGGTTTTGTCAGGGTATTGAAAACTATTCCCGCCATATCAGCGGGCGGAAACCGGGAAGTGCACCCTATACCCTGATAGATTATTTCCCTGAAGATTTTCTTTTGGTAATAGATGAATCCCATGTAACCGTACCACAGATAGGAGCTATGTACCAGGGTGATCGCTCAAGAAAAGAATCTCTTGTGGAATATGGTTTTAGATTGCCATCGGCTTTTGACAACCGTCCATTAACCTTTGACGAGTTCAATCAAAGGATCAATCAGGTAATATATGTAAGTGCCACCCCGGCAAATTACGAAAAGAATCTATCCACCAGGATAGTGGAACAACTTATTAGACCTACCGGCCTGATAGACCCTGAAATTACCGTAAAACCAGTTAAGGGACAAATTGATGATTTGCTTTACGAGATTGGTGAAACAACTAAAAAGGGATTCAGGATCCTGGTTACCACATTAACCAAAAAAATGGCCGAGGATTTGACAAAATATATGGACGATATGGGAGTAAGAGTCAAGTATCTTCATTCGGATATTGAAACCCTTGAACGCCTTCAAATAATCAGGGATTTGCGGATGGGCGAATTTGATGTTCTTGTAGGCATAAATTTGCTGCGGGAGGGTCTGGATTTGCCTGAGGTAGCGTTGGTTGCCATATTGGATGCGGATAAGCAGGGCTTTTTAAGATCCGAAACATCGTTGATACAAACCATAGGCAGGGCGGCCAGAAATGTAGAAGGCAGAGTAATAATGTATGCCGACAATATAACCACTGCAATGGAGAATGCAATAAATGAAACAAACCGCCGCCGAAAAGTTCAGCAGGATTATAATTCTGAACATAATATAATTCCCCGTTCCATCGAAAAAGCTGTTCATAACGTTATAGAAGCAACTAAGACCGCTGAGGATACCGAAGCATATAAGAGAGGCCGGAAGACAGGAGCGGAAAACTTGGATAAAAACACTATAAACGATTTAATAGAAAGTCTTATAAAGGATATGAAACAAGCGGCGAGGGAGCTTGAATTTGAACACGCGGCTGTTTTAAGGGATCAGATAGAGGAATTAAAACGTGTATTAAACTCGTAACTAAGAGGCATGGATTTTAAGCAGCAATCCATGCTTCGCTTTAAATCGCAGCAACCACGCCGCTTATTTATGATTGTATAACCTGCGTGTCAAAACAGTTCTTGCACAGTCTGCCGCAAAGGAGAAATTTATGAGTCTGTTGCCTGCTAATATTCATTGGTCATGGAAGGATTTTTTGTCATCTGATATTTTAGATGCGATAGAATCAATAGAAAATCAACTGTCAGAGGGCTTTTCTCCTGAAAAGAACAAGGTTCTGCGTTTCCTTGAAACTGATCTTAATACTTTAAAAATAGTAATTCTTGGGCAGGACCCTTATCCTGAAAAGGGAAAAGCTACCGGCCGCGCTTTTGAGGTATGCGGCTTAAATACGTGGGATGAACCCTTCAGGCAGGTTTCCCTGAAAAATATAGTCAGATTGATTTACAAAACTCAAAAAGGAATAGAGGACTATGACAGTATTCCAAAATATTCGCATATTTTAGACGAGATAAAACAAGGCAGCTTTAATATAGCAAATCCTCCCGATCTATTTGAAAGCCTGGAAGAACAGGGTGTTCTGTTTCTAAATACATGTTTCACCGTCTATCCGGGGAATCCGCTGAGCCATGCAGAAATATGGCGGACTTTTACCGAAAACTTGCTGTCATGGATATCAAATTTCAACTCTGAACTAATATGGTTTCTTTGGGGGAAAAACGCCCAAAATTTTAAATCGTGCATTTCAAATGGTAAATTTTACGAATCCCGTCATCCGATGATGTGTTCAAAAACATATAAGGATGACTTTTTAAAGAGCAATTGCATGACTGACACAATAAAGATCGTGAATTGGTCTGGAATCTGAACACTTATTTATCCTGCGAATGACACAATAAGGATTTTTTAAAAAGCATAAGAGTTTCACATGCAGGTTAACTTATGATTGTAAAAATGCATGTGGAGCGTGATCTATTTGTTGAAAAAATTTTTTAGACTGAAATTTATCATACTTATTTTAATTCTCGTGGTGCTTGTTTCGTACATTATTACTCTGTTTGCACTACCGGGCAGCATTACCCTGATAGCAGGAGAGAATTATAAAATAACATTTAAATCTCCTTTTTTTTTACAGGTTCATTCGCAAAGTAATATTCTGCGGGTAAGCGACAGCAGGGATACTTCCATATCCGCATTTGAAAATCCATATAGTCTTTTGGCTACGGAAGAAGGAAAAGGCAAACTAGGGCTCAGCATGTTCGGGGTTATTCCTGTAAAGACGGTCGAAGTACGGTCAATAGAAAACCAAAAGGTTTTAGCGAGCGGTGCGCCCATCGGTATAAAGTTAAAAACAAACGGAATTATTATAATAAATATTTCAGGAGTAATCCTGGAAGACGGAACAAAGGTCAACCCTGCCGAAACCGCAGGTTTACTTAACGGAGATGTGCTTATAAAGGCTGGAAGAAAAGACTTAAAGAATATTTCCGATCTCACCGGTGTTATTAAAAATTCCGGAGGAAAACCGCTGGACATAGTATACAGAAGACAAGATACCGAATATAAAACTACCGTAATTCCTGTTAAATCAGGAGAAGATGATGAATACCGGGTCGGCATATGGGTAAGGGACAGCTCGGCGGGAATAGGAACCCTTACTTTTATCAATCCGGAAAATAATGTATACGGAGCTTTAGGGCATGGAATAAATGATATTGACACAGGTTCTCTTTTACGAGTAGGATCGGGTACCCTTATGGAATCAAATATCAAGAGTATAAAAAAAGGTATGAAGGGCGCACCGGGTGAGCTTGAGGGGGATTTTTTAAATGGGACTGCCGTAGTGGGAGATATAAAGCTTAACTGTGAATTTGGAATTTTTGGGAAGATAAATAATGGCGTTAAAAAGGATAAATTAGGAAAACCATATGATATAGGCTCTCATAGCACCGTAAGGCTCGGGAATGCATCGATTCTGACCTGTATAAACGGCAACCGGGTCGAGGAATATAAGATAGAGATACAACGCATAGCCAAGAATGACCTGAACAGCGCTAAAAATATGATTGTCAGAATTACTGATGAAAGGCTTTTGAACAGTACCGGAGGTATAGTTCAGGGTATGAGCGGCAGCCCCATTATTCAGGACGGCAGATTGATAGGTGCGGTAACACATGTATTTATAAATGATCCGATGCGCGGTTATGGAGTATTCATAGAATCAATGCTTAACAAATCTAAAACTGTTGATAAGAGCAATTAAGATTAATGTTCATACAATATTGAGGATACTCATGAAATAGATGGCAGCCATATTGAGCATCTGTTATAATCATTATGTATCCTTTAATAAGCTGAGGAGAATGCTCGTGGGGACATTGCTTGATAACAGGCATATTGAAACGACAAAACAATATAAAAGGCCTATTATTAGTATTCCTGCGCTAAGTGCTTTCCCCGAATTAATTCATGGATTTACTACGCGTTTCGGAGGGGTCAGCACCGGTGAATATGCTTCTTTCAATCTAAACTTTAACAGGCTTGATCCTGTGACTAACGTAAGAAAGAACTATGATATTTTGAGTAACGAGCTGGGAGTTCCATTGGAAAATATGGTTCTGTCCCATCAGGTACACGATAAAAATGTTCTTATAGTGAGAAAAGAACATAAAGGTATGGGAATTGTTCGTGAAAGAAGCTATAAAAGTATTGACGGCCTGATAACTCAGGAAACCGGCCTGATGCTTGTAACCTATTATGCGGATTGTGTACCGGTATATTTTTATGATCCGGTGAAAAAGGTCATTGCCCTTTCCCATTCAGGCTGGAGGGGTACGTTTCATAATATTGCGGGAGAAACACTAAGGACTATGGTGGAGTCTTTCGGCTGTTCTCCCGGGAATATATATATTTCATTTGGCCCGCACATAAAGAAATGCTGCTTTGAAGTTGACAGAGATGTGTCAGACAGTTTTTTATCCGCTTATTCATGGGCGGAAAAATTTATGGCGCAAAGAAAAGACCGAAAGTGGAATATTGATTTGGAGGGCATCATAGCGCACAATTTAATAATACGTGGCATTAATAAAGAAAAAATTTCAGGTTGCCGGGTTTGCACAAAATGTAACAACGATACTTTCTTTTCACATCGTGGATGCAAGAATCAGACAGGAACCGGCGCTGCCTTTTTAATGATTAGAGGGTAAAAATGAGAAAGATACATATCATTTGCATTATTATTTTAATACTTGCAGGTATTTTTGCAGGATGCGGACAGAAGCCTCGAAATACTCAGGAAAGCCCAATTACGGGAATCGATAGTGAGACGGTTAAGGTTATTTATGAAGATGAGGGTCCTTCCCAGGGAGGAATTCTGAATCTTTTTATGGTCAAGCCAAAATCGCTTAATCCTTTGACTACGCAGGATACATACGTAAGACAACTTTCAGCCTTTGTGTTTGACAGCCTTTTCTTTGAGGATGAATCCGGAGCCATAAAGAAGGGGCTTGTAGACAGCTATAGCTTTAGTCACGACGGCCTTATACTTGATATAGAATTGAAAGACAATATTCTTTTTCATGACGGCAAAACCCTTAGCTCGGATGATGTATCATTTACTCTGGAAACTATCAAAAACGCCGGTAAGAAATCTCTATACCGTGATCATGTAGCCAATATACATAGTATAAAAGCATTAACAAGACTGAGTTTCAGACTGGTTCTGAATAAGGCCGACGACAAATTCACCGAAAGACTGACATTTCCTATAGTACCGAAACATGTATTCGAAGATTGGCCAATAGAAGGACATAAGGACTCTTTGAAACTAATCGGTACCGGTCCGTTTAAATTCCATTCCTACAATGAAGATTCAATAATGCTTTTAAGAAACGATTCCTGGTGGTTCCTGGAAGCGGAAGAAGGCCTTTCACATCCAATTTGGCTTGACGGAATAACATTCAGGCTTTATTCGGACAAGTCCCAAATGATGCAGGCCTTTCAAAGACGGCAAATTGATATTGCATGGCTGCAGGATGGAGATCTTGATAGCTACTCTAAGAGGGCCGACATATTTTTTAATAAATATGTCAGCAACAGCCTTGAGTTTTTAGTTGTTTCACCCGATGGAACTGCCGGATCTCCGGTAAAACAGGAAGGTTTCAGGGCAGCCATTATCAAGTATTTAAGGTGGTATGAAGAACAAAACCCCATAAACAGAGGCGAAACGGCCATACATTTTGATGATGCCGGCTCCGATGACAAAACCGACCGCAATACCACAATTAACGCTCTAATCGATTTGGGATTTTACTATGATTACAATAGAGACTATCTTTATTCATATAAAAACAATGTTAAAACTCAGGTGAGCCTTTCGCTTACATATAACGGCTTGAATCTCGACAGAGAGTATACGGGGCAATGGCTAATCCGGGCATTCGATGGAATTGGTATTAATGTTACAGTGCAGACTGTCGATATTGCCAGGCAGCAAGAACTGATAAAAAGCGGTAAGTTTGATATGATGCTTTTAGGCTGCCGGATCCCGCTTTATGCCAAAAATGATGAAACACTTGAATTTGCAAAGCAAAGCCTCAATATAAGCCACGCGAAAGAAGTGATTCTTCCTCTTTTCAGAAAATACGGCGCCGTACTTTACCACTATCATATCAGAGGTAAAAGAAACCCGCTCTGGGAAAATATTTATAACGGCTGGCAAGAATGGTATCTTGTACATCCGAACCCCTGAAGAGTAAATACCCTTTTCTTAAAGAAAATCAGTTGAAATACCGATTGTTATATAAAGAATATTTTGGCAAATAGAGGATGATATGATTACCAATAACGGTATTGATGTAATTTTCAGAAAACCGGAAGAGAAGGACATGAAGTTCCTGGAAAGATGGTATGGCATGCCGGATTGCTTTGGCTATGCCACCGGATTTAAGAATTTTTCCGAGATAATACAGATACTTAAGGAACCCGTAGTATCGGCTCCATTGAGTTTCATGATATATAGCAGAGATATTGAAGAGCCAATAGGCTTTATATATGGTTATATAAAAAATACCGATAAGAATGATGTACTATGGATTAGCATTCTTTTGATCGAACCGGCTTATCAAAACAGGGGTTTTGGTTCCCGGGCTGTCAATAAGCTGCTGAAATTCGCCCGGTCAGAGTATGGAGCTATAATATGCATCGTGGCTGTATCTTATAAAAACGAGCAAGGCCTGTCGTTTTGGGGAAAAGCCGGTTTTTTACATGACAAGAAACTGGAGAAATCAATGCATCAATTCGGAACATCTCAGGTAGCTATTCTAAAAAAAATAATTAAGCAGTAAGAGGTTTGCATGAAAAGACCGCTGGTCGTTATGGCCATGGCTCTTATATGGGGTATTATACTTGCTGATGTAAATAAATATAATATTTGGGGAATTTCATCTCTTGTAATGAGCCTTTTAATTTTTATTCTCATCTACCGACCATTGACAGAAAAATCATCCGGGTTTGTTTTACTTGCCATTCCGTTACTAATTGTCGGTTATGTTTTGCACAGCATCAATAAGAATTACTATGACAATTCATGTAAGGCATGGGAAGGTAAAAGCGTTTCTGTGAAAGGTGCCGTATTCAATGAACCGGAATTTGCCGAAGGGAAAACCCGATTTGTGCTAAAAGTAGATTCTATAGATGGTAAGAAAATTTCTAATAATATAAGCCTCAGATTAAAGGTCAGTATCTATGGGGACGACATAATTACCGGACTTGAATATGGGGCTGTCGTAAATATAATGGGGGAAATCAAAACTCCTTTAGGCAGACGAAATTTCGGAGGGTTCAACACAAGAAAATTTTTAGCTTCACAGGGAATATCCGGTACTATCAGCATTCCGGCAAAGAGTCTTGCCATTATGGAAGAAAACAGGGCTTCATGGCTAAAAAATACCGGATATAAGCTTCGACACAATATTATCAATGTTCTGGATTATTGTATATCTGATAAAAAGTCATCGGTTTTAGCCGGAATGCTCATAGGCTACACCGCTAAAATGCCCGAGGAGATGGAAGAGGATTTCAGGAGGGCTGGCTTGTCACATGTCATGGCAGTATCGGGAGCAAATATTGCGTTTTTATTGGCGCCTCTTCTTTGGCTGTTAAAAAAAGCAGGTTTTAATCCCAGATGGTCGTCGGCCATTGCCTTTCCTTGTATGATGCTGTATGTATTTGCGACAGGAATGGAAGCGTCGGTCATAAGAGCTGCAATTATGGCAGGTGTCGTATTAACCGGCATGCTACTGTGGCGTAAATCCGATATCTATTGTTCTTTGGCGGTATCTGCAATTATTGTCCTGCTGAATAATACCTTCATGCTATATGACTTGGGATTCATATTATCATTTTTGGCTACCCTGTCCCTGGTAGTTTTCTATAAGCCCATTTTTTGCAGGATGCCCGTGAGAATACCAAAAATAATAAGAGATACCCTGGCCGGAACCATAGCAGCCCAGCTTGGGGTTATCCCTGTAATAGCATATTACTTTAACACATTCTCGATAGTATCGGTACTTTCAAACCTGCTAATAGTACCGTTAACAGGGGTAATTACAGTTCTTGGAGCGATTCTGGTCGTTACAGGAAACATTTTTCTCCCGACAGGCAGGCTTCTTGGAATAATAGTAAGTTTAGTTGCGGATATTATGCTTTTTGTAACTGAAATAATGGCTGCCATACCATGGGCTGAGATCAATATGGCAACACCCGACATAATTTTGGTATTAATATATTATTCCATATTGCTTTATATTCGATATGCACATCCGAGACTAGCAAAAGAGGTGTCTAAACCGGTTTTTGCGGCTCTGCTTGCTTTCGTAGGAGCAATAATTTTGTTTATCAGCATCCCTTCAAAATCCCTGCAAATACATTTTGCAGATGTGGGACAAGGAGATTGTGCAATTATCAGAACTCCTGCAGGTAAAAATATTATTTTAGACGGCGGTGGAAGCATAAATGATGAAGAAGGATCATATGCCGGCGAGTATATCGTAGTACCATTGCTGTATAATCTTAATATGACTGAAATAGACGTTATGGTTGCCTCACACGGACATATGGATCATATAGGAGGATTAAAAACTGTAATTGATAAGTTGAAAGTAAAAAAACTTATTGTAGCCGACACATTCGATGTTGAAATGCGGGAACTGACTGATTATGCAGCCGGAAAAGGGATTCCGGTGATGCGGGTGAAAGAGGATGATCTTATCTACGAAGAGGATGGGCTTACTATTACTGCCTTATATCCTTTAAAGGAAGAGGGATCGATGCCAGGGGAATCAACCACAGGCGCTAATGAACTGTCGCTGGTTGTCAGACTGGATTATGGAGGGTTCAGCGCTCTTTTTACCGGAGATATCGGTTTTGAAACAGAAAAAAGAATATTGAATAGTAATGCGGATTTAGACTGTGACTTATTGAAAGTAGCGCATCACGGCTCCAAATATTCATCCGGTAAAAACTTTATTAAGGAAGCAAATCCGAGTATGTCGGTTATTTCGGTTGGGCAGAACAGGTACGGACACCCAAGCCCTGAAGCAATAGAACGAATTGTAGGGCAGGGTTCCGAAATATTCCAGACATTAATAAATGGAGGTATTTTAGTTGAGGTTTGGTATGGTGAAGACCGGATGAGAGTCACCACTGTTGTTCAATAGCTGATTTACATAAGCAAATATAAAACAGTTTTCACCGGCCTGGCAAATCTATCTTTTCATTACACTGTCTAATCGGAACCGCATTAACGGGCGGTTCTGAAATTTGTTATACGGCAAGCGCCAAAGCCAACTCTCGTAGAAGCTTATAGGCAGCAGCCGTGGAAATTCCACTTATATCATAATGAGGTGCCAGCTCCACTAAATCTGCACCGACTATATACTTTCGCCGCAGCTTCATAATGAAGTTTAAAACATCCATAAAGCTTATTCCACCATGCTCAGGAGTTCCTGTGCCGGGGCAAACAGACGGATCAAGGACATCTAAGTCTATTGAAAGATAAATCGGTCTTTCCCTTATCATATCAAGAGCATTTTCAATTCCGTATAAGTCAAAGAATGTTAGGTTATTATGCTTATTTGCCCACTCGAATTCGAATTTTTCACCGGAACGGACGCCAAATTGCCAAATTCGTTTATCACCCACTTTTTCCCATACTCGGCGCATCACCGTCGCATGGGATAGGGAAACCCCCATATATGTGTCACGAACATCAACATGAGCATCTAAGTGCAATATGCAAAGATCAGGGTGTTTCTTTAATATGGCTTCCACTGCCGGAAGCGTGACAAGATGTTCCCCGCCAAGCATTATTGGAACCTTTCTATCCTGGATTAATTTATGAGTAAAACTTTTAATTATATCCAAAGCAGCCTTTGTATCGCCAAAGGGAAGAGGAAGGTCTCCCGCGTCACAGCCTTTAATATCTGAAAGATCAAAATTTTGGTATGGGCTATATGTTTCATTCCCAAAGGATTCATTTCGTATTGCCGAAGGACCGAAGCGGGAACCCGGCCTGTAGGAAACGGTTCCGTCGAAGGGAGCCCCAAAAACTACAAGCTTGGATTCTTCATAAGGGGTTTTGAAACCCAGGATGCTGATTTCAGAATTTAACTTCATGGTATGCAACTCCTAATGCTATTAGTATTTTTTGATATCAATCCCAATATACCATATTAATAGAAAAGTTGCAGAATCCTCTTCAATCCGTCAGACTGGGCGAAAACTATCAATAGTATTAAATCTATGCAGGTTTAGCGGCTGTAGCTGACATATGTAATCCTGAGCGTCAGCGAAGGATCTGACATGGCACCCATCGGATGTATATAAATCATACATATTGTGCGTTCCTGCATGTCATCCTGAGCGTATGCGAAGGATCTTATTGTTTGCCCCAAAGATCCTTCACTGCACTTCGTTCCGTTCAGGATGACACGTATGGCGGTTTCGTTCCGTTCAGGATGACGCATAGGGCGGTTTCGTTCCGTTCAGGATGACGCATAGGGCGGTTTCGTTCCGTTCAGGATGACGCATAGGGTGGTTTCGTTCCGTTCAGGATGACGCATAGGGTGGTTTCGTTCCGTTCAGGATGACGCATAGGGCGGTTTCGTTCCGTTCAGGATGACGCATAGGGTGGTTTCGTTCCGTTCAGGATGACACGTATGGCGCGGAGCGTAATGAGGAATGACATCTATTGTCCTGTTTCTTCGGTCTTTTTACTCTCTCACAAGCAGTGTTGCGTCCGCAATCCATGCTTCGCTTTAAATCGCAGCAACCACACCGCTTATTACGATTGAATAATCAAATATGATAACTTGCATGTTAAAACAGTTTTCGCCCAGTCTGACGGCATATTATGCGAGAACATCCGGTTTTCCGATCGCACCCGCCGCTTGAGCCCGACGACCCTTTAAATCCCGGCGGACATGTCGCATAACATGGTTTCATAAAAAAACAATAAATATTTGCATAGTAAAACATCTTTACACACAATCTTCCGGGTTGTAATAACAAATTAGGTAAGGTATACTATTTTTTAGTGCTGATTCGAAGGAGTTTAATTGTTGCTTATTACATATGAGGAGGACTTTTGATATGAGCCAGGCTGATCTTATATTTATTGAAATGTGCAAGGATATTCTGGATAACGGTTTTTCCGATGAGGGAACAAATGTAAGACCAAGATGGGAAGACGGGACACCTGCATATACCCGAAAAAGATTTGGCGTTGTTAACAGATATGATTTATCAAAAGAATTCCCCATACTGACACTAAGACCTACCAATCTAAAAGCAGCCGTCGATGAGATTCTATGGATATGGCAAAAGAAGTCCAACAATGTAAAAGACTTAAATAGCCGCATCTGGGATTCCTGGACTGATGAAAACGGTTCTATAGGCAAGGCATACGGTTATCAGCTGGGGATAAAGCACAAGTATAAAGAAGGCGAATTTGACCAGGTGGATCGGGTCATCTTCGATCTTAAGAATAATCCTTTGAGCCGCAGAATTATAACTAATATATACAATCATGAGGATTTGCACGCAATGAATCTTTATCCGTGTGCTTACAGCATGACCTTCAACGTGACCGGAAACAAACTTAACGGGATTCTTAATCAGAGATCACAGGATGTATTGGTAGCGAATAACTGGAACGTTGTGCAATATTCCGTATTATTGCATATGTTTGCGCAGGTGGCCGGCTTTGAGGCAGGCGAATTAGTTCATGTTATTGCCGATGCTCATATTTATGACCGCCATGAACCAATGGTAAGAGAGCTTATTAACAGAGAACCGAGAAAGGCGCCAAGGCTTTTAATGAATAAAAAAGCAAAAGATTTTTATGATTTTAAGGTAGAGGACTTTGTTCTTGAAGATTATGAACCACATCTGCAAATTAAGAATATCCCTGTTGCTGTTTAGTAAACAGATTAAAATGTACCCTGCCATTAATGAGGAGGATTTATGTTTTATATTGCAGCATATATAGTGCAACTGAAATTACGGGTAAAACAGATGAAAGGATCATAGGATAGAAAATATGCGAAACGATCTTATCCTCATTGCTTCGGCAGACAAAAACTGGGGTCTGGGAAAGGATAATAAGCTTTTAATAAGAATTCCGGAGGATTTAAAGCGCTTCTCCGAATTTACAAGGGGCAATGTTATCGTTGTCGGCAGAAAAACGCTGGAATCGTTTAAGGATAAAAAGCCTTTGTCTGACCGCATCAACATTGTCCTTACAAGAGATAAAAATTACTTTTGCGAGGGTGCGGTAATCGTACACAGCGTTGAAGAGCTCTTTAATGCAATCGAAAAAATTCATAAAAAGATTTTCGTATGCGGGGGAGCAACTATTTATAAACAGCTTTTGCCGTATTGTGAATCTGCCCTTATAACTCAATTTGACGGAGAGTTTGATGCGGATACATATCTGGTCAATTTGGATAATGAACGCGGATGGATAAAAACAGATCTTGGGGAATGGCAAGAAAGCCGTGCGGAGGTACGGTTCAGGTATGTAGAGTATGTAAATAAGAATCAGACGAAATAGGATTGTGCGTTGATACAACGTTTAGAAATAATCGGCTGACAGGGAATTAAACGTAATCATGTCAACCGTTTTATTCTTATTGTAAATTATTGAGTCGTGCTGCTTTTATTCTTTTTAGCTATGAATATACTTGAAGCTAGAGCTGCTAATAGAACCATAGCGATTATTATCAAATTTTTTGTACCATTTGTTTTATACTCCGCCATCTTTTTTAAGTCCGATAATTTTATTTTTTGGTTTATCTTTATTTTAATTGGTTCATCAAAACCCTTGTAGCTTTCGATTGTTTCATCCTGAATCGATACCTTCCAAATCTTATCAAAATCTCTGTTTACGGCTATATATACACTGTTTGTATCAGGTTCATAAAGGAAAGAACCCAATGTATAAAAGCTGTTATCTTCACATTTCATAGCCTCAAGCATTTCCATTCCGTTAATCAAATCAAACTGTTCAATGTTATTAGCCACATAATCATACCCTGCAATATATCTGTCTGCACCTTTAGCATTGATCTCTTTATAAGGCATATCTTTAAAATAATAGTATGAAAAGTTTGACATAATGAGAAATTTGTCTTGAATAGGAGAAATCATATTTTTATCCTTTCCTACCTCGACAATTTGTGAAGTTCCATTAATATCTGCAAACATATCATGCATTTCTGTCTGAGAATAAAATATTATTTTATCTTTTAAATAATCATTATCCTGTTCAACATTCGCGTAATTATAAAGCGCTTTTCTAAATACATCTTTCATCTCAATTCGTTAAAGCTTATTATTTTTTACTTCATGTAATATCCCGAAATCCTCTGCCGGATATTCCATGATTTTTGAGGCAAAAAGCCCCTTTGCATTCATACCGGTGAAATCATTTCCCTCCTGGTCAAATACTACGAATACTTTCATATCATTTGCATTTTGAATATAGATTGTTGCATCATAATTTGCATAATAGTCCCAGTTCATACCGTAATATGTCTTATCTACATATACGGCAAAAGTGCTGCAGGCATTTGCCTGTACGTACGAACATATCATGATAAAGCTGCAGAGCATGAGCAGGATTGTTTTTTTGTAATAGCTTCTCTTGCTGCTTATTGGCATATTTAAATGCTCCTTTTAAATGTAAAGTATCAGGGAAGTACTGCGACTTGTTCCATGTTAATATTTTTACATCACCTTGGGTGGCTGTCAACCAGATTTTGTTATTGTTACAACGAAAATTGACAAAACTAGATAATCAGAACCCGCAAATCAAGTACATTCCCGTTGCTGTTTAATAAGGAGATAAGCTTTCATTTGGTTAAGAAATAAAAACGGCTGACAAGGAATTAAGTGTTACCCTGTCAACCGCTTTATTTTTCCTGAAAATTAATGAGTCTGTCTTGAATTTTCTTGTTATAGTTGATGATTTTTCGGTTGTATTCGCCATCCATGAGTGTCGAGGCCAGTATAAAGTCTGCAGTGGCACGGTTGTTAGCTATTGGAATATCATATACGGCTGCGATTCTAAGCAATGCTTTTACATCAGGGTCATGTGGCTGAGCTTCAAGAGGATCCCAGAAAAATATCACCATATCTATCGCGCCTTCTACAATACGTGAACCTATTTGGAGATCTCCCCCTAATGGCCCGCTGTTATAAGCACGAACCGGGAGCTCAACTTCCTCGGCAATAAGCCTTGCCGTTGTGCCGGTACCGCATAGAAAATGCTTACGCAAAACAATGATATTATCTTTAATCCATTCTACCAAGTCCTGCTTCTTATGGTCGTGAGCAATAAGCGCAATCCGCTTCTGCCTTGGGATGGGTATATTGATATAATCGTTTGTTAACATGTTTTTCACCTCCTTAATGTGTTAATAAAGCTAAGTCTTATTTCTTAACTCGAAGTCAATTCTACCACAAAGTAAAAAAATAGTAAACATAGACGTGGGGATGTATAGATGCAGGTCGCAGCAGCCATGCCATTTGGTTACGTTACATAATTTAATATTCATAGCAAAAAGATGACCATTTTGCCGGCACCGACAAAATGGTTGAAATCGGCTAAAACTCATTGAAATGTAGATACTAAGTTAGATAAATTAAAAAAATCTAGGTGTAACATGCCGGAGGATTTATCAAAATGAAAAGAATATTGAGTAAAAAATACGCACAACCAAGAAAAAACATTTAGTTAATGGTACAATAATAGATGTGTAAAACCGTCACATATTTAAATCACAAAAGATCCTTCGCTGACGCTCAGGATTACATATGTCAGCTACAGCCGCTAAACTTGCATAGATTTAATACTATTGGTAGTTCCGCACAGTCTGACAAGGAGAATTGAAATGTTATCATTTGAAAATGATTATACCGAAGGTGCTCATGAACGGATATTACAGCGCCTGATTGAAACGAATATGGAGAAATTGTCCGGGTATGGAAATGATAAATACTGTGAACAGGCAAAGGAGAAAATCAGGGCTCTATGTAAATGTCCCGAAGCTGATATCTATTTTCTCGTTGGCGGAACTCAGACCAACCAAACAATTATCGATGCCATGCTCAAACAGTATGAGGGAGTAATAGCGGCGGACATCGGCCATATAAGCACTCATGAAGCAGGCGCGATTGAATTTACAGGCCATAAGGTGCTGACAGTTCCTCATTCAAACGGTAAGATACAGGCAGATGTATTACGGGATTATCTCAAGAATTTCTACGGTGACGCAAATCATGAACACATGGTATTCCCGGGAATGGTATATATATCCCATCCTACCGAATATGGGACACTATACAGCCTAAAGGAATTGCATGAGCTTTCGGAAATCTGTAAGCAGTATGAATTGCCGTTATATATGGATGGAGCGCGCTTGGGATACGGCCTTATGAGTGTGGAAACCGATGTTACCTTACCTGATATTTCAAAGTTATGTGATGTTTTTTATATTGGTGGAACAAAAGTAGGGGCCTTATGCGGTGAAGCTGTGGTATTCACTCACAATAATGCTCCAAAGCATTTTATGACAATCATAAAACAGCATGGAGCCTTGCTTGCAAAGGGGCGTTTGCTTGGAATCCAATTCGATACCCTGTTTACAGATGACTTGTATTTCAAAATAAGCCGCCATGCCATCCAGATGGCTGATATGCTACGAAAAGCATTTGCCGAAAAGAATTATAAATTCTATATTGAAACGATAACCAACCAGATTTTTATTGTGCTGGAGAACACAAAGATGAAAGAATTACAGAATAAGGTCTGCTTCAGCTTCTGGGAAAAGGCTGATGAGAAACATACTGTTGTGAGGTTTGCTACAAGCTGGGCAACAAAGGAAGAAGATGTTACTGCTTTAATTGATCTTTTGTAGAAATAAGAACAGTGTTCGATGCCCAGGGCATCAGAACGCAACATTGTTAGGTAACAATATTGTTAAGAAACGGTAATATAAGCTTATAACGATTTATAAAAAGCGGAGGCAGCATAACTTATTTCAGCACGGTATCTTGACAATTTGAGAACCATATTTTAATATCAATGGTATACGTTTATGCAATGACGGAGAGTAGTAGGCAGATAAAGCCAGACAGAGAGGAGATGCCGCAGGGTGTAAGCATTTCCGTGGAAATTGCTGTCGAAGTCGCTCCCGAGCTTGTATGACTGAACTAAGAGTAAGTTATACCGGTTAAGAGCCGTTATCGTCTTATAAAGTGCCCGAGTGGGAATTTTGGTGGTACCGCGGAAGTCAGCTTTCGTCCAATTTATTGGATGAAGGCTTTTTTATTAGACAAGATTCCCGGCGTCACGGTGCAACAATTGATTGGGCTGATGAGGCAGGTTATGGAAGGATAAATTATGACAGCATTAAAAGTGATTGCATTTATTTTAATACTAATCGGCGCATTAACAAATTACGGGGCTAAGCTAATAGCCAAGCGCATTAACCT